>NZ_ABFU01000027.1 GCF_000171615.1 Bacillus coahuilensis m4-4
TCTTCTTAGTTGACTACAATATTTACTGGATTCTATATTTTAAGCCATTTGTATGAGATTTTTGTGTCTCAATTATTAACGTCCTAGCATAAAAAAAATGCATATACAATTTAATTTTATTACTTTTTTTAAAAAAAGTTAGGTTAAAAGGTGGGGGGATGTGGTACATTTATGATAGAAAGTGGGGATCTATTATGTTTATGGGCGAATATCAGCATAATATAGATCAAAAAGGCAGGTTGATCGTTCCCTCAAAATTTAGAGATAACTTAGGAGAATCCTTCGTTATCACAAGGGGATTAGATCAATGTTTATTTGGTTATCCCATGAACGAGTGGAGAATATTAGAAGATAAACTAAAGACCCTCCCACTAACAAAGAAAGATGCACGGGCATTTACCAGATTTTTCTTTTCAGGTGCATCAGAATGCGAAATTGATAAGCAAGGAAGAATTAACTTACCAACAAGTCTTGTTTCTTATGCGTCATTAGAAAAAGAATGTGTGGTCCTCGGGGTTTCCAATCGAATTGAGATTTGGAGCAAGCCGGTTTGGGAAGACTATTTCACAAACTCAGAAGATTCCTTTGCGGAAATTGCCGAGAATATGATAGGCTTTGATATTTAGTCTATTCGATTGGAAAGGTGAAAATATGTTTAACCATACAACTGTGTTATTACGAGAAACTGTAGATGAATTAAAAATAAAGCCAAATGGAATATATGTTGACTGTACATTAGGTGGTGCTGGTCACAGCGAATATTTGCTCTCTCAATTAGGTGAAGGAGGTCATTTATTTGCGTTTGACCAGGATGAAACAGCTTTACGTCACGCTGCAGAAAAATTAAATGCGTATAGTGACAAAGTGACCTATGTGAAAAGTAATTTTAGATATTTAAAATCAGAACTTACAAATCTTGGAGTTATGGGTGTTGATGGAATTCTTTATGATCTAGGAGTTTCATCTCCGCAGCTTGATACACCAGAACGAGGATTTAGTTATCATCATGATGCACCTCTTGATATGAGGATGGATCTCCAAGGAGCAGTAAGTGCATACGAAGTAGTGAACGAGTGGTCTTATGAGAAGCTTGTTCGAATTTTTTTCCAATATGGTGAAGAAAAATTCTCAAAACAAATTGCGAGGAAAATTGAAGCTGCTAGAGAGGTAAATCCTATAGAGACAACAGGTGAACTAGTTGAATTAATTAAAGAAGGAATACCTGCTCCAGCGCGTAGAAAAGGTGGACATCCTGCGAAGCGAATCTTTCAAGCGATTCGAATAGCAGTCAATGATGAACTTACAGCTTTTGAGGATTCTGCCAAAGATGGAATTCAGCTTTTACATAAAGGTGGAAGAATGAGTGTGATTACTTTCCACTCTTTAGAAGATCGAATTTGTAAGAATTTATTTAAGGAATATTCTAAAGGACCTGAATTACCACCAGGACTTCCAATTATCCCTGAAGGGTATGAACCCAAATTAAAGATTGTCACTAGAAAACCAATCTTACCTTCTGATGAAGAATTAGCTCATAACAATCGTTCAAGATCAGCCAAACTTCGAGTAGCTGAAAAAAATAGATAAGATTTAAATTATTGAGAGGAGGAGCTATACTTGAGTAATTTAGCTAGACAATACCAACAACAGACAAAAGAACAGGTTCATGTATCACCTAAACAAGCACCGAAGCGGAAGAAGCTCGAGTTTACACTAGGTGAGAAACTACTATTCTCCATGGTCATTGTGATAATGAGTATGTTTGCTTTGCAAATTGTTACCACACAAGCCGCAATATATGGTGTAAATAAAGATATTCAACAAGTTGAGTCCTCTATTGAAAAAACAACGAAGGTGAATAGTGAGTTACAAATTCAAGTGAGTGAACTAAGCACATATGAGCGTATCCTTGAAAAAGCTAAGGCAGCAGGATTGAAACTAGAAGAACAAAATGTAAAGGTTGTCGAGTGATTATGTGGAAACAGGATGGTATGAAAGTCGGAGCAGTGATTCTACTTGGGATCTTTATACTGCTCTTTTTTCTGTTATTTAGTCGATTTATTAGTATTCAAGTGTCTGGTGAAGTGAACGAAAAAGACTTAAACCAATACGCAGAAGAAATATACCATAAAGAAGGAGTAATTGAGGCTAAGCGTGGGACAATTTATGACCGAAATGGAGATGTGATAGCTGAAGATAGCGTTGCATACACTTTGGTAGCTATTTTAGATGATTCAGTGACGACTGATGAAGATAATCCGAAGCATGTAGTGGATTATGAAACGACCGCAGCCGTTTTGTCTCAATATATAGATTTAGATGAACAAACAATACTTGAAAAACTAAAGAAAAAGGAAAGCAATCCCAAGCTGTTCCAAGTAGAGTTTGGTTCGAAAGGAAGAGATTTGTCCCATACTATTATGGAACAAATTAGAGAGGAAGAATTACCGGGAATCATATTTAACCCAAGCCCAATAAGATTCTATCCGAACAGTATGTTTGCCTCTCACTTAATTGGATATGCGCAAAAGGAAGACAATCAAACTGTGGGTAAAATGGGTATAGAATTGAGCTGGAATGAACAACTAACGGGAAGTCCAGGCGCATATAATTATAATTCTGACATTTGGGGGTATATTCTCCCTTATAGTGAAAAAATTATTACCTCTCCTCAGGATGGACAGGATATTTATCTAACCATTGATAAAACAATCCAAACGTTTTTAGAAGAGGCGCTAACAGAGGCTGAAGAGAAATATTCTCCTGAAAAGATGCTTGCAGTTGTGGCAGACCCAAAAACGGGTGAAATTCTTGCAATGGGCCAGCGACCAAGTTTTAATCCAAGTGATAGAGTGGGGCTTGAGAAAAACTGGCATAATGAAGTGGTCGAATTTTCATATGAGCCTGGTTCAACTATGAAAACTTTCACCCTTGCTGCAGCTATTGAAGAAGGGTGTTTAATCCCAATGACTATTATCAATCTGGACAATACAAAGCAGCCGGAGGGACCATAAGCGATCACAACCAAGGACGTGGTTGGGGTCCCATTACATTTTTAGAAGGGTTTCAACGATCTTCTAATGTTGCAATGGCTTATTTGCTAGAAAAAATTGGGCAAGATAGATATTTAGACTATTTAAATGATTTTCATTTTGGACAAAAAACAGGAATAGAACTTCCTGGAGAAACAAGTGGAAAAATTTTATACAATTATCCATTAGAAAAGGTTACAACGGCATTTGGCCAGGGGACGACCGTAACTCCTTTGCAGCTTATTCAAGCAGAAACTGCTATAGCTGGGAATGGAGAGATGTTAAAGCCCTATATCATTGATAAAGTTGTAGACCCTACCTCTAATAAGACGATATACAAAAATGAACCGATCACTGTAGGTACACCTATTCAAAAGGATACAGCAGAAAAAGTAAGAGGTTATCTAGAAAGCACGGTTTCTGCTGAGAATGGTACAGGAAAACCGTTTAAATTATCTGGTTATACCGTAGCTGGAAAAACGGGTACGGCACAGATTCCAAACCCAGATGGATCAGGGTACATGACTGGACTTGAAAATTATTTATTTTCGTTCTTAGGTATGGCGCCAGCGGATAATCCACAATTAATCGTATATGTAGCGGTTCAACAACCCCAACTGGATGTATATGAAAGTGGTTCTGCTCCAGTATCATTAGTATTCAATACGGTGATGGAGAATTCTTTAAAATATTTAGCCATACAGCCTACAAATAATGCTGAACCAAAGGCTACTAAGGTTCCAAACTTTGAAAAACAATCCGTAGAATCTTTCCAAACAGGATTGCAGAAAAAAGGAATTGACGTGGTCATAATAGGTAATGGTGATAAGGTTATCGGGTCCGTGCCAAATCCAGGAGCTACCGTGCTTGAAGGTGAGAAAGTTATTGTAGTGACAGATGGAGAAAAGACGGTGCCAAATATGATCGGATGGTCTCAACGTGATGTATTAAAAGTGATTGAAGCCACGAAGTCGGACTATCATATGTTAGGTAGTGGATTCGTGATAAAACAAAGTGTTACTCCTGGTCAAATTGTTCATGAAGGGGAGCCACTCGTTGTCACGTTTGAAACATATGAAGAGTCAAGTACACAAGAAAATGAAGAGATAACAGAGGAAGATTTACCACAAGATTAAGATTAAAATGTCTAGTTGATATTCTATCAACTGGCATTTTTTTACTTATAATCCAAAATAATAGAAATACTCATAGCTGTAGTCTCTACTTTCATATCAGTCGTTGTACAAGCATATAGTGTAACGATAATAGGTATAGGAGGTAGTGTAGGTGAAGAGAGTGTCTAGTGTAACCGTGCGAAAAAGACTAGCTCTTATTTTAGTAGGGGGTCTTATGATCTTTGGAATTATAGATTTCAGGTTAGCGTACGTACAATTTATTATGGGAAATGGTTTAACGAGCGAAGCTAAAGAGCTTTGGAGCAGAAATATTCCTTTTGAACCAGAAAGAGGGAAGATATTAGATCGAAACGGAGTAGAGCTAGCAACCAATCAAAGCTCACCAACTGTTTTTGTTGTGCCTAGACAAGTTAAAGATCCTACTGCTACAGCAGAGAGGCTTGCAGCAAGTTTAAATATGAATGTAGAGAAGGCGTATGAATATATTACAAAAGTAGCTAGCATTGTTCGTATACCTGAAGGAAGAAAGATTAGCTATGAAAAAGCTCAAGAAATTGAAGGTTTAAAGCTAAATGGAGTGTACATCGGTGAGGATTCAACGAGATATTATCCCTATGGAAGCTATTTAAGCCATGTTTTGGGATTTGCAGGAATAGATAATCAAGGATTAATGGGACTTGAACTTTCATATGATAAAGAGTTAAGTGGGGATAAAGGGTATGTTCAGTATTATTCTGATGCAAAAGGACAAAAAAATGCCTGATATGGCAGATGATTACGCAGAACCAGTTGATGGATTGGATTTATATTTAACGATTGATACCCAAATTCAAACCATTATGGAACGGGAGCTTGACAATGCAGAGGCATTGTATAATCCAGATGGAATTGTAGCGATTGCAATGGACCCAAATACAGGTCAAATACTTGGTATGTCATCAAGGCCAAACTTTGATCCTGGTAGCTTTCAGGACGTATCACCTGAAATTTACAATCGTAACTTACCCATTTGGAGTACGTATGAACCAGGTTCAACATTTAAAATTATTACGTTAGCGGCAGCGCTAGAAGAAGAGGTGGTCGATCTTCATAATGAAAACTTTTATGATTCGGGGCATGTTGAAGTTGGAGGATCTACCTTACATTGTTGGACGCGTGGTGGTCATGGAGATCAAACTTTTTTAGAAGTAGTTCAAAACTCTTGTAACCCAGGTTTTGTAGAGCTAGGGCAGAGACTTGGTACGGAGACGTTATTTTCATATATTGATGCATTTGGATTTGGTAAGAAAACGGGTATTGATCTCCAAGGTGAAGGCGCAGGTATTTTATTTGATATTGATAGAGTTGGCCCAGTTGAATTAGCAACGACTGCGTTTGGTCAAGGTGTTGCTGTTACCCCTATTCAACAAGTAGTAGCGGTGGCTGCTGCTGTTAATGGTGGCACACTGTATCAGCCCTATGTTGCAAAAGAACTAGTCGATCCGAAAACAGGAGAAGTAGTGATGAGAAATTCTCCTGTGGCAAAAGGGCAAGTTATTTCTCAAGAAACGTCTAAACAGGTTCGAGAGGCTCTTGAGAGTGTCGTAGCATTAGGTACCGGTGGGGGAGCTTATGTTGACGGTTATAGAGTAGGCGGGAAGACGGGAACAGCTCAAAAAGCTGAAAATGGACGATATCTAGAAAACAACCATATTGTATCCTTTATGGGAGTTGCTCCAATGGATGATCCGAAAGTGGTTCTTTACTTAGCTGTTGATAATCCAAAAGGAACTGTTCAATTTGGTGGAGTGGTAGCCGCTCCAATCGTAGGGAATATGATGGAAGATATTATGCATGCTCTTGAAGTAGAACCTAGGAAAGAGCAGATTGAAAAAGAGAAGAGAACATGGCAAGACATCCCATATATTGAAGTTCCGAATTTAATTGGATTAACTAAGAAAGATTTATCTCAACAGCTACTTAACTTCCAGCTTGAAGCAGAAGGAGAAGGAAATCAAGTAGTCCAGCAATCGCCTGATCCTGGAACTAGGGTACAAGGAGGTTCTAAGATACGAGTGTATTTTGAATAAGAATGGTCTTTCGGTGATATGGACTAGCCATAGGTGAATAGAATGTACTAGGATATTCTATTGTCTCTCATAGCATTCAAGATTGATTTAGAGTAAAATAGAGAAGCAGTTTGTTTTATTGAATGTGCTTCCCGTATCCTTAGAAAGACAAATTGAGAAGCTAGGAATGATTCTATTTGTTTCCAACTACTTTCTTAGAAGGTTTGTATGATAATGTTACTGGCTATAGTGGATCTTTAACATTCAGTACTCTAGCTTTAAGAGCAAGCACATGTCAGTCAAAATCTCTTTATGTTTATTTACAAAATGATCAAGATTTTTTAGAGGCAATCACAAAAGGTGCAATTGCTGTTGTTGTAAATAAAAAATGAATCTACCTTCTTTTGTTCCTACACTATTTCCTGTCTTTTATGTTGAAGATACGGTACAATTCATTAGACAATTTCTTGCAAAGTTAAAAGAAGAAGATACTACAAAATGGGAGAAGATTTTAGAAATGATAGAAAAAGAATTAACATCCCCCTTTCCAATCAACACTAGCTTTTTGGTTAAACTAGAAAGCTATGAGAAGAGTATGAAAAATGATGTGCAAGTGGGAGGGGAAGAAAAATGATTGAACAAGTGATTATTTACACAATTTTATTAGCCTTTTTAATAACGGTAGTACTTTCTCCAATTTTTATTCCATTCTTGCGAAGATTGAAATTTGGACAGAGCATTAGAGAAGAAGGACCAAAATCTCACCAAAAAAAATACGGGTACACCTACAATGGGTGGAATTGTCATTTTAATTTCGATTGCGTTAGCGACGTTTATTATGACTTCCTATTTTTCTGTACCAAATGTGGAGACGTATTTAATCTTATTAGTGACCTTAGGATTTGGATTACTTGGGTTCCTAGATGACTTTATTAAAGTGGTCATGAAAAGAAATTTAGGTTTAAATTCAAAACAAAAATTACTAGGCCAAATTATTATTTCTGTGATTTTCTATTTTGTGTATACAGGAAATGGGTACTCGACTGAAGTAGGTATACCGTTAACAGATGCAACGTTGAATTTAGGTTGGTTCTATATGTTGTTTGTTGTTTTTTGGCTCGTCGGCTTTTCCAATGCAGTCAATTTAACAGACGGGTTAGATGGCCTTGTCTCAGGTACGGCTGCCATAGCATTCGGAACTCTAGCAATTATTGCGTGGAACAATCAACAGTTTGAAGTGGCCATTGCTTCAGTTGCAATAGTTGGTGCTGTATTAGGCTTCCTTGTATTTAATGCCCATCCTGCTAAGGTATTTATGGGGGATACAGGATCGCTAGCACTTGGAGGGGCATTTGCTACTTTAGGATTACTAACGAAGTCTGAGATTTTGTTAATTGTAATTGGAGGAGTATTTGTTATAGAAACCCTTTCTGTCATTATCCAGGTTATCTCTTTTAAGACAACAGGAAAAAGAGTGTTCCGAATGAGTCCACTTCATCACCATTATGAACTAATCGGATGGTCAGAGTGGAGAGTAGTCGTAACATTTTGGACAGTAGGATTATTGTTTGCCATTATTGCAACGTACATTGAGGTGTGGATGTAAGTGAAAAATACTAGAGAATATGAACATAAAAAAGTATTGGTATTAGGACTTGCTAAGAGTGGCGTAAGTGCAGCTTTACTACTCCACAAATTAGATGCTTTTGTTACCGTAAATGATGTGAAACCGTTAAAGGAAAATCCTGAAGCTATGGGTTTACTTGAAGAAGGAATAAAAGTTATTTGCGGTGGGCATCCTATTGAACTTTTGGATGAAGGCTTCGAGTTAATTATCAAGAATCCTGGCATCCCTTATACAAATCCAATTATTGAGGGCGCTTTAGAAAGAAATATCCCGATCATCACGGAGGTAGAACTAGCGTACCAAATTTCCTTAGCACCAATGATCGGGATTACAGGAACGAATGGAAAAACAACTACTACAACGTTGATCGATCTCATTTTAGCAGAAAGTAATCAAAATCCATTAATCGCTGGAAATATTGGTACAGTTGCATCTGAAGTGGCACAAGTTGCAACGGAAGAAAATGTAATGGTTGTTGAATTATCATCGTTTCAGTTAATGGGGATCAATACTTTCCGTCCACAAATTGCCGTTTTAACAAATCTGTATGAAGCTCATATAGATTATCATGGTTCAAAAACCCTATATGCACTTGCGAAGAAAAGAATTACTGAAAATCAAACCCCTTCGGACTATTTAGTGTATAACTATGATCAAGTTGAAGTAAGAGAATTAATAGAGGATTCAAAAGCGCACAAGGTTCCTTTTTCTCTATATGAAAAGGTAGAAGGTGCTTATGTTTACGATGGGAGCATTTATTTCAAAGAGGAACAAATAATAGATTTAAATAAAGTTGCTTTACCAGGTAAGCATAATCTTGAAAACATTTTAGCGTCGGTTGCTTCAACAAAGCTTCATGGAGCTGAAAACTCTGCTATTGTCTCAGTATTAACTTCGTTTTCCGGTGTGAAGCATCGTACTCAGTTTGTAACAGAAAAAGACGGGAGACGTTTTTATAATGACTCTAAAGCCACTAATATATTAGCATGTAAGAGTGCTTTAGATGCATTTGAAGAACCTACCATACTGCTTGCTGGAGGTCTTGACCGAGGAAATGGATTTGATGAATTAATACCTTCCTTAAAAATGTTAAGGGATTAGTCGTGTTTGGACAAACTGCTGATAAATGGCGTCAGACAGGGGAGAAAGCAGGTATAGACTGGATTGTGTCGGTTGAAATGTGGAGAGTGCTGTCCCTGTTGCTTATGAGAATTCTTTACCGGGAGATGTCATTTTGCTTTCACCAGCCTGTGCATCTTGGGATCAATATAAAACATTTGAGGTTCGTGGAGACATGTTTATTGAGGCAGTGCATAAGTTATAATAAGAGCTTGTCTATTGGACGAAGAACAGCTAGAGAAATGCTCTTAATCTAGACTGTCCCCGAGGTGACTCCATTGAATGTGAAAAAATCAACACCGGATTTTATTTTACTAATCGTAACATTAGTTCTTCTTAGTATAGGAATTATTATGGTGTATAGCGCAAGTGCCATTTGGGCGGAGTATAAGTTTGGTGATTCCTTTTACTTTGCAAAAAGACAGCTTCTGTTTGCAGGTGTGGGTCTAGTAGCAATGTTTGTTGTAATGAATATAGAATATTGGACATGGAGGAAGTACAGTAAAACAATTTTAATTATATGTTTTGTTTTACTCGTTGCTGTCTTAATCCCTGGTATTGGGGTGTTACGGAACGGATCAAGAAGTTGGATTGGAGTAGGGGCGTTTTCAATTCAACCTTCAGAATTTATGAAACTCGCGATGATTGCTTATTTGTCCAAATTCTTAATTGATCGGCAGAAGTACATAACTTCTTTCAAAAAAGGTCTACTACCAACACTAGGGCTAATTTTTTTACCGTTTGGATTCATTATGCTGCAACCAGATTTAGGAACGGGCACTGTGCTGGTTGGTACTTGTGTAACAATGGTGTTTGTATCGGGTGCAAGAATTAGACACTTTATTTGGTTAGGATTGATGGGCCTTGTTGGCTTTGCAGGATTAGTTATTTCTGCTCCCTATCGTATAAAGCGAATTACCTCTTACCTTGATCCTTGGGAAGATCCCCTTGGGAGTGGCTTTCAAATGATTCAATCTTTGTTTGCTATTGGACCAGGTGGATTGTTTGGTTTAGGGCTAGGTGAAAGTAGACAAAAATTCTTTTACCTTCCGGAGCCTCAAAATGATTTTATTTTTTGCGATCATAGCGGAAGAATTAGGATTTATCGGAGGTAGCTTTATATTATTGTTGTTTGCTTTACTGCTGTGGAGAGGTATTCGAGTTTCTCTAGGTGCACCTGATTTATACGGCACATTTGTCTCTTTAGGGGTCGTTTCGATGATTGCGATTCAAGTCATGATTAATGTCGGTGTCGTTACAGGTTTAATACCTGTTACTGGTATTACATTGCCGTTTTTAAGTTACGGAGGATCTTCATTAACTCTTATGTTGCTTGCGGTGGGTGTATTATTAAATATAAGTCGATATGCAAAATTATAACAGTAATAAGTGAATCCCAAAGACTATTGCTACATTTCTTAAAGGGCGTCCAGTCCTACGACTGGACGCCTCTTTTTTTATGTGTGCCAGGCATGGCAACTATCTAGGTGGTGAAAGTCCACTGTGGGGGTACACATCGACCAACCACTAAGGAAGCGCAAGGTACTTATCGTGAGGTAAGGGCTGGAGGAAGCGTGGAATAAAATCTTGGCTTGACGAACAGAAACCTGATACTAAGGCTCTACAAAGGGATAAGGCTCCATAACAAGTCAAAGTCCAAAAGATGTGCGTAACTTTGTAGGGTAAATCAGGCAAGTAAAAGAGGAAGGATAGTTGTCTTACCCTGGGAGGTCTTGCGGATGTACGTAGGTACAGTCGAAAAAGGTTTGTCGCAAGAAGTCAGCAGAAGCCATAGTAATGAAGTAATTCATGAAGGGCTAAACAATTTATAGTGTTTCAACGCCACGAATGCGTAAGTGACCTACTCAGAATGTGTTAATGGGGAAAGTATGAGCGTACCTCAGAGGAAAACCAAAAGGGAGTTATCACTTATTACGTGAGAGGGAAGGAGAAACGAGTGTGGAACTTCTAGAACAGATTTTGAGTAATCAAAATATGAATGAAGCCTACTTGCGTGTATATAAAAATAAAGGCGCGAGTGGAGTTGATGGAGTAACAGTCGATGAACTGAAACAATATCTGAAAGAGAACAAGGATGAACTGCGCAGGCGCATCAGAACAAGAAAATACCAACCACAAGCTGGCTTAAGAGTGGAATCCCAAAGAAAATGGAAAGATGCGCAATTTGGGAATACCAACAGTAGTGGATAAAGTAGTTCAGCAAGCT
>NZ_ABFU01000026.3 GCF_000171615.1 Bacillus coahuilensis m4-4
GAAAGCGGAATCGGCTTGTCGCGGGCTAGCCGATATAGCTAGACAAGAAAAGCGGAATAGGTTCAGCTAAAGTATCCAAGTTATATTTTACTATTCATAAGGTTTTAACTTGATTTTTAAGACAACGCCGGGATAAAGCGGTTCATTCGCAGGATGCCAATTAAATATTGATAGTATAATTCTTTCTCTGCAAATGAGGTGGAGGGTCTTACTTCAAGTTCAATCATCTTTTTATTTAATCGGTTCGCTGTTTCTTGGAATAATTCGTATCTTCTACCTAAAACCTCATCTTTATGTGGTATTCCTTCTCTACATATGTATAAAGGTTGAAATTTCCCTTCCCCGGTTGGTTCCAACACAGTAACAAGCGATACAACTTTTCTATTATTTAATCTAGTGGTTAATGATAGTAAGTGAATAACTCGATCGTTGTTACGCTCAGTTATTTCACATAATTCAAATATATCTCCATATCCTTCTCCAAGCTCGATAAAACGTTGAATCATCTGATATCCTCCTCTATTATGGGATGTATCAATAGTTTACCATTATACCTAGTAGAAATCATGTAGATTTCTACCTTGCACTTTTTTTCATATTTTCACATTTTCATTTTATGCCCATTCCTATATAGTTATAGATAACAATACATTTTGTGAGGGTCATCATGAAAAAAAGCACATTATTATTTTTATTATTTCTTGTTAGCAGTTTATTAATTGGCTATCAGTGGTGGACATATTCAGAAAATACAGGTGAAATGTTACTAGAACAAAAAATAGAAGTAGAACATCAAAATGGAGAGTTACTGGTATCTCATACCTTTAATGGAGTAGGTGGAGGAACTCGCCTGTACATCCCAAGCACGATTCCTTTCTATACCTGCATAAGTGGTGAACAAAGTTGTGTAGGTACTATAGAGGGAGACTGGATTGTATTAGGGGAAGTTGAAGAGTCGGTGTCATTTTTTTATTCTATTGAAGAGAGTAAGCTACTAGTCTCGCCATTCATTCAGCCTCAAAAAGATTCCATTATTTCTTTACAAGTAAGTGAAGGTGTATGGAGAAATGGAGAGTGGATGTCAAATCTTTCACCTCAGCTTACTGAAGAGCTTGAATGGATTGATTATTATTCATTTTCAGGCCATTCTGACCAAGTATTTTTATACTGGGAAGAAGGGGAGTGGGATTACTCGAAAAGCTCAATAGGTTTGAGTGTATTCCATCCTGAAGATAGAACAATTGAGTTTCCTAGTGAAATCTTAACTGACTACAACCTAACAGCTATTATGACGACTAAGCAACAAGGTTCGTACGGAGGGTTTCACTTCATTAAAGACCAAAGCCAATTAGCCAATCTTCCATATGAAGATGTAAAGTTATTTACACAACAATCCTATACTATCGATGAAAATGCATTGTGGATCTTAGATTTTCTAGTTTCGCTCTCGTTAAAAAGTGAGAGTAAAGATACAAAAGCTAATTGGGCCTATAACCAGATGATGAATGATTTATCCCATGAAGAATTAGAAGCTTTTATTCAATCCCTAGAAACATATCAGGACTCCAATGAACAGGTTACCCCAGCAATCCTAGATAGGATTTTGACAGATTTGCGTAAAGGAGAAAGTGAATTTTTTAGTCTGGTTCACGCTGATCAAACTCCACTACTCTTATTTGAACTAGATGGACTACTCGAGATCAATACAAATGGAAAAGAAATTGTATACTTAAGAAATCAGTCTGAACGTTTTTATAATATAGCGGATATATTGACGGTGGCGAATATTCCTTATAAGGTATTTCCTAATGAAAAAATGATTGTAGCGTATGGGGAAGAGCGACAATATCGTTTTTACAAGAAAAAAATTATTTTGTTATTAATGAAGAAGAGTTTGGATTAGCAGAGGGTTCAGTTATCACCTATAAAGGAGAAATGTATACGAATACCCAATTTGCAAGTGAAGCGTTTAATATACAAATTGATTCGGAAAATTAAAAAAAACCCTGCAGAGCGAACTCTGCAGGGTCCTTCTATATCCTAATGGACAGAAGGCAAAGGGAGAGGAGAAACCGGAGGAAGAACTTATGGGGAAACGTAAGTCTTCTCCGCGGTTGGCAACAACATCAGCTTAGGATGTTGTTACTCACAGTATGACCCAAACACGTTCATTTATACTAAGGTTAATGATTTAATTCATTTTTAAAGCATAGCGTTACAAATTTACTTGTGATAGGATAAAGGGGAAGTTTATACATAAAATTTAGGTGATAGTGAATGAGAGTAATTTCAGGTACAAAAAAAGGCCTTAGGTTAAAAGCGGTTCCCGGTAGCGGAACTAGGCCGACAACGGACAAAGTGAAAGAAGCATTATTTAATATGATTGGTCCCTATTTTGATGGAGGAAATGCCTTAGACTTATTTGCTGGAAGCGGTGGATTAGGTATTGAAGCGTTAAGTAGAGGAATTGAACATGTCATTTTTGTTGATCGTGATCAAAAAGCCATTCAAACGATTAATCAAAACTTAGAATTCTGTAAAGTGGATACGTCCTCTTTCGAAGTATATCGAAATGATTCAGACCGCGCTTTAAAAGCGATTGCAAGAAGAGATATAACCTTTGACTTAATCTTTCTTGACCCTCCTTACAAGAAGTTGAAATACGTACAAATCTTGACAGAAATCTCTAAACATAAGATGATAGATGAAAACGGTTACGTAATTTGTGAGCATAGTTCTGAAGATAAATTACCTCATCGTGTTGAAAATTTAGTCACGACTAGAAGTGAAACTTATGGGACCATAACGATTACGTTATATAGAGTAGCTGACGAGGAACAGGGGGAGTCATGATGGGGAAGATTGCAGTATGTCCAGGAAGCTTTGACCCACTTACTTATGGTCATCTAGATATCATTACAAGAGGGGCAAAAGTGTTTAATGAAATTAGGGTTGTCGTGTTAAACAACTCTTCAAAAAATCCGTTATTTACAGCAGCAGAAAGAGTTGAACTAATTAAAGAAGCGACCAAACATTTACCTAATGTTCAGGTTGATACATTTTCAGGACTTTTAATTGATTATGCGAAGAGAGTAGGTGCTAGTGCTATTATCAGAGGACTAAGAGCAGTATCTGATTTTGAGTACGAAATGCAGATCACTTCGATGAATCGTGTTTTAGACGAAAATATTGAAACATTTTTTATCATGACTAACAATCAGTATTCATTTTTAAGTTCTTCTATTGTGAAAGAAGTAGCGAAATACAAAGGGGATATTTCTGAATTAGTACCACAAATAGTAGAAGAGAAATTGAAAGAAAAGTTTATGGAAGGAGCTTCTAATTAGAAGCTCCTTTCTTCATTTTTAATAAGTATAGGCAAATATAAATATATAGGGATGTTAAAGTAATCAACGGACCAAACTCTACGATCTGATAATAGATGGTGGGGTTCCACTCGAACATTTGAAACGCATGAATTGTCGTGGATGAATCAGGTAAGTAAAGAGGTTTCCACAATACGATCGTTAAAACACTAGCAAATAGGCCTTGTAAAATACGAGCAAAGAAAAAGGGTCGAAAACGAATATCCGTTTGAGCTAAAATACTTGCTACTTGAGCTTGTACACTGAAACCTCCGAACCCAAGAATAAAACTGGTTAAAATAGCTTTATGCAAAAGTGATGAATCTGTAACGTTACTAAGTAGCTCGCTACCTAATGTAATCTCAAACATACCTGAAATAAACGGTTGAGATAGTTGAGTAGAAAACTGAAGGGGCACTAAAATATATGTAAGTAAACGAGAGAAGAAGTCTGTAAAAGAAACTAAAAATAACAACTGATTTACTACGGAAAATAGAATGATAAAACCACCAATCATTAGCAGAGTTTGAATCGAGGACTGAACTGCATTGCCAAGGAGTGCTCCAAGTGGTTTGTTGTTTTCTAATCTTGTTTGGTGCATAGTCTGCATAGCTATTTTCAATGATGGTGTTTTCATACGAATTTTAACCGTTGACTCACTAGACCGTTTATAATACCTCATGCAAATACCCACTAACATGTTTGCACCATAGTGGCTAACGGCAAGAAGAATCCCTAGCTTTGCATCGTGAAAAAAACCAACGGCAACAGCACCGCATATAAATAGTGGATTTGAGCAATTTGTGAAAGAAGCTAACCGTTCAGCTTCTACCTGGGTCAACTCTCCTTCAGCACGTAACCTTGCGCTCAACTTTGCGCCTGCTGGAAAACCAGAAGCCATACCCATTGCCCAGACAAATCCACCATTGCCTGGAACATTGAATAATGGCCTCATAATAGGTTCCAGTAAAACACCAATAAAGCGAACGACTCCAAATCCAATGAGTATTTCTGCTATAATAAAAAAGGGTAATAAAGAAGGGAAGACAATTTCCCACCACATCTTTAAACCGCGACTAGAAGCTTGTAATGATTGTTCAGGAAAAAGGATTAAAGTGACTGCCAAGATAAGTGCCACCATTCCCATTCCCATACTTTTTAGGACGGAACTATTCAATATTGACCCTCCTGCACGTTCAATTTATTTTTATTGTGAGATTGTCCATAGTAATACATATACTCATACATAGAAAAAATAGACCATATTATATAGAAGAGACGGGGAGTGGGATCATATGAACAGACCAACTGTTGGATTGGCGCTTGGTTCAGGTAGTGCAAGAGGATTTGCTCATTTAGGAGTCATTAAAGTTTTTGAAGAAGAGGGTATTCCTATTGATTATATTGCAGGGAGCAGCATGGGAGCCCTAGTAGCTGCATTGTATAGTGCTGGACAAAATATAGACGATCTGTATAAATTATCAACAGGATTTAGACGTAAATATTTCATCGATGTTACCGTTCCTAAAATGGGCTTTATATCGGGAAATAAAATTAAAGAATTTATTAAATTATTTACCTATCATAAAAATATTGAAGACTTGGCTATACCCACTGCGATTGTTGCTACAGATCTTCAAAAGGAGAGAAGGTTGTTTCACTAAAGGGTCTATTGCTGATGCGGTTAGAGCCAGTATTTCAATTCCAGGAGTGTTTGTCCCAGAACGGATAGACGGAAGGCTCCTCGTAGACGGAGGAGTCATCGATAGAGTACCTGTTTCTGTAGTGAAGGACTTAGGAGCAGATATTGTCGTTGCAGTAGACGTGTCTGAAGTGAATAAGAATATAGAGATACAAACGATCTATGACGTTATTATGCAAAGTATCGATATCTTACAAGTAGAAATAATTGAAAATAGAGAGATAGAATCAGATGTTATGATTAGACCCTATCTTGTTGAGTTTAATGCACGTTCGTTTACAGATATTGAAGCGATGATAAGAGTTGGAGAAGAGGAAGCACGAAAGCATATAGACAAAATCCGTTCGTTACTTGAGTGAAAAGGAGTAGCTATGTCATTGAATAAAAGAACCGTTTCATATTTACTTATATTACTTATTACCACTTTAGTTATAACCATCCGTTTACCCTATTACATCTCACAACCAGGAGAAGCTTATCCTATCGCTCCTATAATTGAAGTAGAAGATGCTTCTAACACAACCAAAGGCAGCTTTTTGTTAACGACTGTAAGAATGGGACAGGCAAACTTGCTTACGTACACATATGCTAAGTGGAAAGATTACTATGAGATTTTTCCAGAAGAAGATATAAAACGACCTGAAGAATCAAACGAAGCTTTTCGTACACGTCAATTATTCTATATGGAAGATAGCACGAAAAATGCTGTAACGGTAGCTTATACATATGCAGGTATTCCAGTATCTACGGAATTTAAAGGAATATATGTTATGAATGTTTTAGAAGGGACCATGGCTTCTGAGAAATTAAAAGCAGGAGATCGCATCATTAAATTAAATGATGAAACGTTAACTTCATCCGACCAACTTATATCGATGGTAAATCAGAGAAGCGAAGGTGATACCATTACCATTACATTTATTAGAGAGGAAAAAGAGTATAGAGTACCAATTGAGCTTGCAATAATAAACGGGCAGACGGGAACTGTTGGGATTGGTATAGAACTGGTCGATCATGTAGAAATAGAGTCGGATAGAGACATTTCCTTTGAGACTGAAGCCATCGGAGGACCTTCTGCTGGGTTCATGTTCAGTTTAGAAATATACAATCAATTAACAGATAAGGATTTAACTAAAGGATACAAAATAGCCGGAACAGGGACAATTTCAGAAGATGGAACGGTTGGCAGAATAGGCGGCATTGAACAAAAGGTTATTGCAGCATATTCTTCAGATGCCGATATTTTCCTAGCACCGAATGATTCTGCTCCAGTTGGATCAGATGATTTTATTTCAAATTATGAAGCGGCAGTAAATACGGCTGCAGAGCTTGATATTGACATGGAAATTGTTCCGATTGAAACATTTGAAGAGGCGATTATTTATTTAGAAGGGCTAGAGCAGAGATAGTTTAAAAAAAGACCGATCCATTGGGATTGGTCTTTTTCTTATGAAGTTAAGTAAATATAACAGGAGGATGTTCCCGCTCTCTGTTCATAGAATCTAATCGAATGCGATCATCCTGTTCACCCATAGAATAGATGGTACTGACGTGATAATCTAAATGATTTTGAACCTTTAATTGACTATAATTTGTAATAAGTGGAACCTCTAGCTCCTTTTTTGACTGAGTGTAAATATTCTCTTCCAACCGAATTCATCCCAAGTAACCGTAGTGATGTAATGTGCATGTTTTGGTTCATTTTTTCTTTTGAGGTATGGGTTAAAATATGGAGAAGCATTCGTTGAATTCTTGTCCATGTATAACGTTTAGTTTTTACAAGGTTCATGAATTCTTGAAAACAAGTGGCTTGGTTGGCAAATTTAGATAAGCGGTTTTCAATTCCCTCTTCAACTTCATACATGTAGGAAAGCTCTTGAGCAGAAGTCGAGATAAGCTTGTACTGAAGAAATGGCCAATAATCTTCCCATGAGCGAAGTGTGTATGGATATTTATCGATCTCCTCAACTGTTGAGAGTGGTACTAAAGAAGTAATGGAATCTAAACGCCCATTATTCTCGTTCAACAACTTGCGTATTCCAGTAGCAGAAGCAAACTCAAATGAAATTGAATCTTCATCATGATATCCGGCTCCTTTTCTTTCTACAGTGTAAGGTTGAATCTGTGAGCCTATATCTTTAATGCTACTCACATAATGATATCCTAGTATATTATTAGGTTGTGATAAGTCTAGTATTCTAGATGTTGTAGCTAGAGACCTTAAAGCTAAGTTCTGGGCCTTAGGATAACTAATTCCTTCTTTTATAAAAGAAGAAATTAGTTGATTGTATTCTTCATCATACGTCTGTAAAAAAGATTTTGTTTTATGAAAGGCAGAAATATCCCCAGACTCACTTCCAAATGAGATAGACTTGCATTTCAAACTATGTAAGATCGTGACAGCCCCTCTAGCAAACACTTCCGCATGTTGAGTAGCAAATGCGTAAGGTAGTTCGATCACCAAGTCAGCTCCTCCTCTGAGTGCCATCCTTGTTCTTGCCCACTTATCTAGAATAGCTGGCTCTCCTCTTTGTAAAAAATTACCACTCATTACTGCGATTACACAATCCGCATTTTGTTTTTTTTCTTTGATTGTTGTAAATGGTATTGATGTCCATTATGAAAAGGATTATATTCTACAACCACACCAGTTGCATTCATTTCCTCACATCCTTTAAAATAGAGTTCACATCCGTTTAATTACACGTTATACTTAACAACTAGCAAAGTAAAGAGTGTAAAGAAAAAATATTGACAAAAGGTAGTAGTAAAGCTATAATTACCTTTGTTGCCTTGAGGTGAGTATAATGAAATGGTCGATCATACAACTACAGAAGTATCGAAGTGAAGGGTTAGCGATTGACGAACATGTGAATATGGACAGTGTGAAAAATATTGAAAAAGATATTCGAAGCCTTTCGCCATTCCATGTTACGGGTCACGCTGATATTCGTCCCAAACAAGTGACGTTTCACTTGAACATTAAAGGAGAAATGATTCTACCTTGTTCTAGAACCCTTGCAGATGTTCATTTTCCGTTAAATATTCAAACCACTGAAACATTTATCGTTGAAGATAACCTGTACGATGATGATACAGAAGTAGATGAAGTGCACAGAGTGAATGGTGAAGTAATTGACTTAACACCTGTCATAGAAGAATTGATTGTACTAGAAGTTCCTTTACAAGTCTTTAGCGAACAAGCGTTAGATGCTGAACTTCCTTCAGGCAAGGATTGGGAAGTAGTAACCGAGGAAAAAATTCAAGAAGATTCTCAAGATGAAGAAAAACAAAAAGTGGATCCTCGTCTTCGAGACTTAGCAAAATTTTTTGAAACTGATTCTTAAGAGAAGAAAGACGGACTGAGGAATTCTGAACGTTTTTCCCTTTAATGAGAAGAATCTCTTTTAAGGAGGTGGGAAGAATGGCTGTACCTTTTAGAAGAACATCTAAAACGGCAAAGAGAAAACGTCGTACACACTTCAAGTTAAGCGTACCTGGTATGGTAGCATGCCCAAGCTGCGGTGAAATGAAACTTGCTCACCGTGTATGTAAAGAGTGTGGAACGTATAAAGGTAAAGAAGTAGTTAGCAAATAATTAAATACTTCAAGAAAAAGCGCAAAGAGGCCATGGCTCTTTGCGCTTTTTTACTATGTACAGAATGAATGGTGGAAGGGGAAGGAAATGAACTGTTATGTAATGAGAGAAGAAAATGGAATACTGTATTTTATTTTAAATCAACCTAAAAAGCGAAATGCTATTAATAGCGACATGATGACAGGTTTGGAAATTTTTCTGGAAAAGGATTGGAGCAGCACATAAAGGGGTTATGCATTTCTGGTGAAGGTGACACCTTTTGTTCTGGAGGAGACCTAGCAGAGTTTCACAAGTTAAAAACAAAAGAAGAAGCTTTTCCAATGTTGTCAAGAATGGGAAAAATCTTATACACATTAGCAACGTATCCGAAGCCAACGTTTTCTTATTTGAATGGGACGGCCGTAGGAGGAGGAGCGGAACTAGCAATCAGTACGGATTTTAGAATCATGAAAAGAAACGCAAAGCTTGGATTTATTCAAGGTACATTAGCCATCACAACCGGTTGGGGGGCGGTTCCATACTTATGAATAAAATTGACCAAGGAAATGCCTTTAAATTACTAACTTCTGCAATAAAATATGATACGGATCATTTGATTCAAATGGGGGTTATCCAAGAGATAGTAGATTCACAATCTGAAGCAATCCAACTTGTGGAGCGCCATACGGCACTCTTTCCTAATGTGTTAATGGCATATAAATCTATCCTTTTAAACACGTTTCATTCTAAAAGCTTAGAACTTGCAATAGCTGATGAAATCAATAATTGCTCTACTTTATGGGGAGAGGAAGAGCATCACAATAAAGTGAGGTTATTCTTTACAAAAAAGTGATATGAAAATGTCTATCTAATCTATTACTCGCATAAGTATTTATAGGAATACAATTTTGTGAGGAGTGATAGAGATATGTCTTCAACAAGACAGGATTCATGGACGAAAGATGAAGACTTACTTTTAGCAGAAGTAGTTTTACGGCATATTAGAGAAGGTGGAACTCAGTTACAGGCGTTCGAAGAAGTAGGGAGAAGATTATCAAGGACTGGGGCAGCTTGTGGATTTCGCTGGAATTCCTATGTGCGTAAACAATACCGTTCAGGTATAGAACTTGCTAAGAAACAGAGAAAAGAATACAAGCAACAAAATCAGGTTGCGACTAAAATTGTATCACATAATGAAGAGACATCCTATCCATCTATATCTGATATCACTTCATACTTAAAACATTTGGAAGGCGTTAGAGAAAGGGAATATTCTCTTCTTAACCAAGTAAAGTTTTTAAGTGAAACAAACGAAACGTTAAAGTTTAATTATGAAAAGCTACTGTCAGAAAAAAAGCAATTAGAACAGAGCTTGAAAGAACTGAGAAGTGAGCATTATGCACTGTTAAGTGTATTAGACAAAGCTAGAAAGTTTGCGCATGACCAAGATATAGAAGAAGATAGATCTCACTCCACACTTTTAAATAGCAAAAAATAAAAACGCCTGAGAACAGGCGTTTTTTCTAGGAAAAGATTAGTTTGGTTCCCAAATCATTGGATTTTGTCCTAAGTCTCTTTCAATTTTGTAGCATGGTGCGATAAAACCGTTCTTTTCCCAAAAATCTTTTGATTTCATTCGAGAATTGGTTTTAATGGCAAAACCATAATCCTTAGCGTAACTAACCAAGCGTGTGCCTAGACCTCTAGACTGATAATCAGGTAAAACCTCAAGTTTCCATAGTTCTAGAAATTCTTGCTTTGTCTCAAACACATCACTATCTTCGCTTGCTCTTCTATATAAACTCATTCTAGCTACAAGTTTATCTCCCATGTATATCCCGTAAAAAGGAGACGAACTATTATTTTCAATAATATTTTCTTGTAAGTCTTCTAACATAGAAAGTTCTTGCTGACCATATTCGTGGAATTGCTTAAACTCTTCAAGAGTTTTGTAATTAATTTTTAAAGGCTCGACGTTGAAGGCCATTGTCATTCCTCCTTATATAAGATAAGGTTCATTTTTCTATTATAATAAGTATATACTAAAAACACAAAAAATTCTGCATTTTTTTGATAGCGTTTTCAAAATAGGGGAGGAAATTGAAGAATTTACTCGAATACGTAGGTGTAGGAAAGGGGAGGTGTTTTTTGTTTCAGAAAATATTAATAGCGAACAGAGGAGAAATTGCACTCCGAATAATTAAAACGTGCCGTAAGTTAGGGATTACATCTGTCATCGTATATTCAGATGAAGATGCAGAATTACCATTTGTTAAACAGGGAGATATAACAGTGAGATTAGGGCCTGGTCCTGTTCAACAGTCCTACTTATTACAAGACCGAATCATTGATATAGCGAAGGAGCAAGGAGTAGATGCTATCCATCCAGGGTATGGGCTACTCTCGGAAAATAGTGAATTTGCAAAGAAAGTTGAAGGTAATAACCTAACCTTTATTGGTCCTGATTCTAATGTAATTGAGTTGATGGGAGATAAGATTATTGCCAAGAAAACAATGAGAGAGGCGAATGTACCTGTCATTCCAGGAACGGATGAAGGTGTTTTGACTGTAAGTGAAGCACTAGAAGAGGCGAAACGGATAGGCTATCCACTTATGTTAAAGGCAAGCGGAGGTGGAGGTGGAATTGGAATGGTATTATGTGAAGATGAAGCGACTCTCAGTCAACAGTTTGAGTCCACTAGAAAACGAAGTGAAGCGTATTTTAAAAGTGACCGGGTTTTCTAGAAAAATATATTCCAAATGCACGTCATGTAGAGGTGCAAATTTTCGGAGACGGTAAAAGTACTCCCTTCCATTTGTTTGAAAGAAATTGTTCGATTCAACGCCGTAATCAGAAGGTGATAGAGGAGGCTCCATCTCCTGAACTCTCTAAGGAATGCCGCGAGAGGTTGTTTGAAGTTGCGGTTAATGCTGCCAAGGCTGTGCAATACAAAAATGCAGGCACAGTAGAATTTATTGTAGACGAAAAGGAAGAAGTGTACTTTTTGGAGATGAACACAAGGTTACAGGTAGAACATGCAATTACAGAAGAAATTACGGGTATTGATCTTGTTGAATGGCAGCTTTTAGTGGCGTGTGAAAGTACATTACCCCTCCAACATCAAAAGGACATTGAGCAATCAGGACATAGTATAGAGTTTAGAATATATGCTGAGGATCCCATAAAGTTTTTCCCTTCTCCTGGAACATTGCGACAATGTTCTTTTGAGGTAATACCAGGCATACGCATTGACTATGGCTATGCAACCGGTAATAAGGTAACACCTTTTTATGATCCATTGATTATGAAAGTTATTGCTCATGCTACTACCCGTGATGAGTGCATACAAAATGACTAAAAAATATTTAGCTACTATAGAAATCGAAGGTGTTAAGACAAATATACCTTTCTTATTAGATGTACTTCAAGATGAAGTGTTTTTAGACGGTAAGTATACGACAAAGTGGATAAATGATTATCAAAATAAAAAGGGGAAGATAAAACATGGACATTAAATCAACAATGGCTGGAACCGTATTATCAATTGAAATTCAATTAGAAGATAAGGTAGAAGAAAATCAAATTGTACTGAAGTTAGAATCCATGAAAATGGAAATACCGATTGAATCTACTGGCAATGGGGTCGTAAAAGAAATCATGGTACAAGTAGGAGATTTTGTTAATGAAGGAGATACCTTATTAAAATTAAAAGTATGAGAGGGGGGAATAAATTGAAAAAATCACAACAGTTACAATCTTTGGTAGAGAAAGTCAAGCAGGGTGGACAAGAGAAGTATCACCAAAAAAATAAGGCGCAGAACAAGCTATTTGTAAGAGAACGTCTCCAGTTATTATTTGATCAAGGAGAATATGAGGAAGAAGGGTTATTTGCTAATTGTTCGAAAGAGGAGTTACCTGCTGATGGCGTAGTAACGGCCATAGGTAGAGTGAACGGGCAAACCGTTTGTGTCATGGCAAATGATTCAACGGTTAAAGCGGGTTCTTGGGGAGCGAGAACGGTTGAAAAATAATTAGAATTCAAGAAATGGCGATTAAATTAAAAGTTCCTATGCTTTACTTAGTCGATTCGGCAGGGGCACGTATTACAGATCAGCTTGAAATGTTTCCTGGAAGGCGTGGAGCGGGTAAGATCTTTTACCAACAAGTTCAAATGTCTGGTATGGTTCCACAAATTTGTTTATTGCTAGGTCCATCTGCAGCTGGAGGAGCTTACATTCCAGCATTTTGTGATATTGTGATTATGGTAGAGGGAAATGCCTCTATGTATTTGGGATCTCCTCGGATGGCAGAAAAAGTGATAGGAGAGAAAGTAACGCTAGAAGAAATGGGCGGAGCAAGGATGCATTGTTCCGTAAGTGGATGTGGAGATGTATTGGTATCTTCTGAAGAAGAAGGTATTCAAAATGTCAGACAATATCTATCGTATTTTCCTGCTAACTTTGAACATTCCACACCAATAGTAGAGTCAAAACTTCCTAAAGTAGAAAAGAGCTAGAAGATATCATTCCTGCTCATCAAAATGCCCCATTTGATATGTATGATTGTATATATACCTTAATAGATGAAGATTCTTTTTTTGAAATGAAGAGATTATTCGCTCCAGAAATAATTACAGGTCTAGCAAGGATGGACGGAAAAGTTGTAGGAATTATCGCCAATCAACCAAAAGTAAAGGGAGGGGTCTTGTTCGTTGATTCAGCTGATAAAGCAGCAAAATTTATTTCTCTTTGCGACGCTTTTCATATCCCATTGTTTATTTTTGGCGGATGTTCCTGGGTTTATGATTGGTACAAGTGTAGAGCGAGCAGGAATTATTAGACACGGGGCTAAGCTTATTGCAAGTATGAGCTCTGCTACTGTTCCGAAAATCTCTGTAATTGTAAGAAAGGCATACGGGGCAGGGTTGTACGCCATGGCGGGACCAGCATTTGAGCCTGATTGCTGCATTGCGCTCCCTACGGCTCAAATCGCTGTCATGGGACCTGAAGCGGCTGTAAATGCAGTATATTCGAATAAAATTATTGAGATTCAAGACACAAAAGAAAAAATACAATTTATCCAAGAAAAACAAAAAGAATACCAAGAACATATCGATATTTATAAATTAGCTTCAGAATTAATCGTTGATGCGGTTGTTGAACCTAATAAACTAAGAGAGATCCTTATAACACGTTTTCATTATTATTCATCTAAAGATTTAACATTTAGTAAGAGAAAGCATGGTGTGTACCCAGTTTAAAAAGATGAGGTTACTTGAGTATATGTGCTCATGTTAACCTTTTTTTATAGGGGAATTTTCGTATGGATTTAAAAGAAACATGAATTTTGTATTAAATTTATCTACAAAATTTGATAAAATACTAGGTATTACAGTATTATTTGACAATTCTATCTAAAATTTATAAATCCTTGGAGGTACTATGAATATAGCCGTTATTGGGGCTGGCGCTATTGGGATGCTATGCTCCTATTATTTGGCTTCTACACATAACGTTACGTTAGTAACAAGAAGTGTAGAGCAAAGTGATAAAATTAATCAAGTTGGACTTACACTATATAGATCTTCTCATACATATACCTTGAAGAAAATGAACGCTATTCCTATCGAACTATTTACTCCTGAAAATATAGATCTAATGATTGTGACGGTTAAACAGCATCAATTAGAATCCCTCTTACCCACATTACAACTCATATCACAAAATACACCTTTACTCTTTCTCCAAAATGGAATGGGTCACCTTGAACTTTTACACAATGTATCATCTTCTACTATTTTTGCTGGGATTGTAAAGCATGGAGCCATTAAAGTGAATAGTCATACGGTAGAACATAGAGGTGTAGGAGATATAAGCATCGGTAGGATTAAAGGGAAACTCGACCTCCATCCTTTTGAAAGTAATACATCTGACTTCTTTCCTATAAAAATTGTAAATGATATTAGTAGAAGAATGGTGGAAAACTAGTTGTAAATGCCTGTATTAATCCACTTACTACCATGCTTCATGTTTCAAATGGAGAATTAGTATCGAACGTGCACTATCAAAAATTAGTCCAAGCAGTATATAGTGAATTAAATAAAATTCCTTTTATCAAGGAGAATGAAATTTCTTTGGATTCTGTGAATGAGGTGTGTCTGCAAACCTCAACCAATCTTTCTTCTATGTTAATGGATATCAAATATAAAAGGAAAACCGAAATTGATTCCATTGTAGGATTCGTTTTAAAAAAAGCAAAGAGTCAGCAAATTGATACACCGTACTTACAATTTTTATTTGATGTTGTGAAAGGGAAAGAAACACAAATTATAGAAAAGAGTTGAAGATATGATTGCAACGATTTTTTCCTCCGTATTAGCCATTTTCTTTTGTTTTGCCGTTTATTAGTTATTTAGTTCTGTTTCCACTTTTATATCAGTTAAMTAAAAATAAGAAAAAAAACCTTTTCATATAMCCATTGRTGTTWTGMCGATAATGATTWTTTTKTYTKTTYWTTTTWTTWTCTTGAGTATTKGGAAGGAATCGTACTTWTCCTATTWTTTTTTTATGTWTTTTTGTAGTAGGATTTATTTTTGTTTATTTTTTATTATCGAAAAAAAGCAAGAATTAGTCATCAGGAAAGGTGCTTAGAAGCTTTTGGCGAATCAATTTCTTCCTCTTCTCACTCGCGTACATTTTCTTAATTCTTTTTTGGTATTGGAAAAAAGATAGTAGAAGCGATCTAAATCTAGAGCAACTCTTTTTTCTTTCCTGTATGACTTTGGTATACTCATGACAGAATGCCATGAAAAGGAGTACCAATATGATAAAACTGGAAAGTGTTTCAGTTCCAGCTACTAGTCGCTTTGCTTCGTTGTACCAAGAACAAAAGCAACCTGTGGTTGATTATTTTCATTATCAGCTGAAGGATGAAACTGTATATGAAAACCGTTTAGCAGAATTAAAAAAACAAATCATTTCAACGAGAAAACTTAGTTCAAAGTATAAAGAACTATATGAAACCGTTCCCTACTTCAGATAAAGTAACGCAATCACTTGAAAAGTTACGTGGTGATGGAGTCGTCGTCATTGGAGGTCAACAAGCTGGAGTCTTCACAGGACCTCTTTATACGATCCATAAAGTAATCTCCATTATTAAGTTAGCGGAAGAACAGGAAAAGAAGCTAGGTCATCCTGTTGTGCCAGTGTTTTGGATTGCAGGAGAAGACCATGACTACGAAGAGATTAATCATATTTTTGTAAAGAAACAGGGAGAGCTTAAAAAAATGGGTTACCCCGATAGACTAATTGAGAAGAAAATGGCAACTCATATTACTATCGATAAAGAGAAGTTATCCCGCTTTACACATGAATTGTTCACTGAACTTGGAGAGAGAGAGGGTACGAAGAGCCTTCACAATATGATTCACCAAGCAATTGAATGTTCGAATACATTTGTTGACTTTTTTAGCTATTTAATCATGACTCTATTTAAGGATAGTGGATTATTACTAATAGATGCAGCTGATGCTGAGTTTAGAAAGCTTGAAATCCCACATTTTCAACAGCTTTTTAATCACTCCTCAAGCATAACGGAAGCGGTACTAGAGACTCAACAAAAACTACGTCAAGACGGGTTTTCTCCTATAATTGATGTAGAAGAAGATAGCATGAATCTTTTTTACTATCATGATCATGATCGAAAGCTATTAAAGAAAAATGACGAGAAAATCATGACAAAAGATGACCAAATCGAATGGGATTATCAGGAGTTGTATCAGCAAATCGAAGTTCATCCTGAAATTTTCAGCAATAATGTTGTGACTCGACCTATTATGCAAGAGAAAATGTTCCCAACCCTCGCTTTTATTGCAGGTCCAGGAGAAATGGCCTATTGGGCAGAGCTAAAAGATGCATTCGAGTGTGTTCAGGAGAAAATGCCTCCAATAGTACCAAGGTTATCCCTCACGCTAGTTGAGCCTCATGTTCATAAATTCTTGTTACAAATAGGTTTAACTCCTGATAAAGTCTTAATGGATGGAATTAAAGATAGTAGAGAAAAACTATTTCAAACTCACCGTGATGTCGAATTAGAACAACAACTTGAGAGTGTGAAAAATTATTTACAGGAGCAATATGAAACAATTGCGCTGAGAGGGAAAGAGCTTGATTTAGGATTAACACCAATCATAGAAAAAAATATCCATTTTCATACGCGTCAGCTTGATTTTCTTCTTGAAAAGGTACAAAAAAGCGCAAAGTGGAAAGACAAGATTTCTATGAATCACTTAGAGGAAATTGAAGTTGCTCTTAAACCTAATGGAGCACCTCAAGAGCGAGTGTGGAATGTTCTTTATTTTCTTAATAAGTATGGAGAAGACTTCATACCAATATTGATACAACAAGATCTTACGTTTGATGGAAAGCATAAAGTGGTGTATTTATAATTCCACACAGCATTGTTTACTGAACCTAGGGCATTTTTTCACTAGAAAATAGGTCAATCAGTCTAGTGGTAAGATCTTTTAACAGAATGACTGAACCATATAGGATCAAAAACTTTCATTAAAAAGTATACGGTTAAGATAAAAGAAGAGAGGGTGTCCCAAAAGTATAATCTTTTGGGAACACCCTCTTCTTTTTTCAACAAATGATCATCATTAAATAAGCCCGGTTGATTTCCGCGAAAGGTACTCCATTCTCCGGGGCGGAGGTGAGCCTCCTCATAAAATGCTGCGCATTTTATTCGTGCGGTGAAAACTCGAGGAAGCCTATTCAGAGGCATCGGGCAAGCCTTGTGGGGTCTCACCTTTTCCGCTATTTCCCTCGGGAGTCTCGCAACTGCAGCGAGTATCAACCTAATCAAAATGAACAGATGTGAAAATTCTAAATAATAATAAAAAAGAGGTGCCTCAAAAAAATCGTCTTTTAACGACCTTTTGAGTCAGCCTCTCTTCTTAGTTGACTACAATATTTACTGGATTCTATATTTTAAGCCATTTGTATGAGATTTTTGTGTCTCAATTATTAACGTCCTAGCATAAAAAAATGCATATACAATTTAATTTTATCTTTTTTTAAAAAAAGTGGTTAAAAGTGGGGGGATGTGGTACATTTATGATAGAAAGTGGGGATCTATTATGTTTATGGGCGAATATCAGCATAATATAGATCAAAAAGGCAGGTTGATCGTTCCCTCAAAATTTAGAGATAACTTAGGAGAATCCTTCGTTATCACAAGGGGATTAGATCAATGTTTATTTGGTTATCCCATGAACGAGTGGAGAATATTAGAAGATAAACTAAAGACCCTCCCACTAACAAAGAAAGATGCACGGGCATTTACCAGATTTTTCTTTTCAGGTGCATCAGAATGCGAAATTGATAAGCAAGGAAGAATTAACTTACCAACAAGTCTTGTTTCTTATGCGTCATTAGAAAAAGAATGTGTGGTCCTCGGGGTTTCCAATCGAATTGAGATTTGGAGCAAGCCGGTTTGGGAAGACTATTTCACAAACTCAGAAGATTCCTTTGCGGAAATTGCCGAGAATATGATAGGCTTTGATATTTAGTCTATTCGATTGGAAAGGTGAAAATATGTTTAACCATACAACTGTGTTATTACGAGAAACTGTAGATGAATTAAAAATAAAGCCAAATGGAATATATGTTGACTGTACATTAGGTGGTGCTGGTCACAGCGAATATTTGCTCTCTCAATTAGGTGAAGGAGGTCATTTATTTGCGTTTGACCAGGATGAAACAGCTTTACGTCACGCTGCAGAAAAATTAAATGCGTATAGTGACAAAGTGACCTATGTGAAAAGTAATTTTAGATATTTAAAATCAGAACTTACAAATCTTGGAGTTATGGGTGTTGATGGAATTCTTTATGATCTAGGAGTTTCATCTCCGCAGCTTGATACACCAGAACGAGGATTTAGTTATCATCATGATGCACCTCTTGATATGAGGATGGATCTCCAAGGAGCAGTAAGTGCATACGAAGTAGTGAACGAGTGGTCTTATGAGAAGCTTGTTCGAATTTTTTTCCAATATGGTGAAGAAAAATTCTCAAAACAAATTGCGAGGAAAATGAAGCTGCTAGAGAGGTAAATCTATAGAGACAACAGGTGAACTAGTTGAATAATTAAAGAGGAATACCTGCTCCAGCGCGTAGAAAAGGTGGACATCCTGCGAA
>NZ_ABFU01000025.1 GCF_000171615.1 Bacillus coahuilensis m4-4
GTTAATTCTAAAATAATAATAAAAAGAAGTACTTCAAAAAATCGTCTTTTAACGACCTTTTGAGTCAGCCTCCATTACCAGTTAATTTATTGCCCAATTGCCATTTCGGAAAATTGGTTGAGTGGTTCCATCGTCAAGTACACCGTCAATATTTAACTCGCCAGAACCAATCATAAAATCTACATGAGTTATACTTTTATTAAACCCAATTTGATTTAATTCTTCATCATTCATTTCCTTACTATTTTCTACACAAATACCAAGTGCATTTCCTAAGGCTAAGTGGCAGGATGCATTTTCATCAAATAAAGTATTATTGAAAACTACTCCAGTATTAGAAATAGGAGAATCATGTGGAACAATGGCAATTTCACCAAGGTATTTTGCTCCTTCATCTGTATCTAATAAATTCTTTAACGTTTCATATCCCTTTTCAGCAGAAAAATCAATTACTTTACCATCTTTAAATGTCAATGTGAATTGATCAATAATATTCCCGCTATATACTAGAGGTTTTGTGCTACTCACTGTACCATTTACTCCATATTTGTTTGGGATTGTGAAAACTTCTTCTGTTGGTAAGTTTGGAACGAATGCAATGCCTTGGTCATTTGTAAATTCAGCACAAATCCATTTCGCGTTATTTGTTATTTCAATCGTTAAGTCTGTTCCTGGGCCTTGATAGTGAAGTTTTTTAAATTGCTTATTATTAAGCTTATTGGCATTTAACGTCATCTCTTTAATATGTTTTTTCCAAAGTGAAACAGGATCTTCTTGATCAACGCGAGTTGTATAAAAAATTAACTCCCATAGTTTTGTTAGTGCCTCTTCTTCAGACAAATCAGGGAAGACGTTAGCAGCCCACTCTTTTGTGGCATAGGTTACAATTACCCACGAAATGGAACCATTCGTTATGTATTGAAAAAACGGATTCATTCTACTGCTACTTGATTTATTAATTGAAGCCATTCTACTTGGATCTACATCTTTATAAAAAGATGGATTAGGAGTTTGTAAATTTAAGAACGCAATATTTTCTTCTGCCAAATCGACATATCCGTTTGCAATGTATGTAGGAACACCAGTTAGTCCTTCTTCTGGGGCATGTGTAACTGTTAGTTTTTGTATTTCTTCGTCACGATAATCTACAAGCACTTCTAGAGCCCCAGCTTCATACGCTTTCTTTGTCACGAGACGAATAAATGCTGATGCAGAAATGTCTCCACGAATTAATAATTTTTGTCCATTTTGTAAGTTAAGTCCTACACGGACCACTAAATCTGCATATTTTTCTAATTGATTAACAAATTGATTCATAAACATCCTCCTTTAGTTACTATCTTTTATTTTACTACGAAATTCGAAATAAGAGGAGTGGAAATTGAATGACGAAAAAAAGGATGCACTCGGCATCCTTAATCATGAATTAACGAATGTTTTTGACCTTCTTCTATCGTTTCAATTCCACCGATGACATCTTTAAAATAAAAATACCCACAGCTATGACAAATCATATCAATAGTGGTACTGCTTTCATAGACGTCTATCTCTTTGTTGCATAATTTGCAGCACCTTTTAATGGAGATAAGAGTTTCTTCCATTAAAAAGGCCTCCTTATTTGTAGTATATCTTTAAAATTCGATAAATTCTTAAAATTACCTGCATAATCTCTCTAATTTTTAAAGAAATGTAAAAAAGGAGGGGAAATTGACTTTTCCACTCCTTTCATTCATTCATTCAATTATTCCATCCAACTAGTAATTAAATCTTGATTTTCTTCTACCCATTTTTTCGCGCCTTCTTCTGGACTGCTATCTTCAATATATTTCATGAGAGTTCCAAGTTGGTCATCATTAAGTTCCCAAGCTTCAAATGCATCGAAAACTTCAGGATAATCCTTGTCGAAACCTTCTCGAGCTAAGTAATGAATGTTATCGGGTTCCCCGTAAACTCCTCTAGGGTCTTCTAAATATTTTATATCATATTCAGCAAATGCCCAATGTGGATTCCAAAGAGTAACCGCGACAGGTGACTCATCATCCATTGCTTTTTTAAGCTCCGTTAACATAGCAGGTTCAGAAGACTGAACGAGTTCGTAATCTAAATTATATTCTTCTAACATTGTGCCAGAGATATCCATTAAACTAGTGCCAGCTTCTATTCCGAAAATTTTTCCATCAAGCTCACTTGAAACATTGGAAAGATCTTCAAGAGTTGTTACTTCACTCATGTAAGTAGGAACTGCAATACCTAAACCTGTTCCTTCATACCAGCTATCTCCAGTAATAATACTGTCTTTATACTCTTTATAGAATGGTTCATCCGTAAAAGGTAACCATGCTTCAGGAGCAATATCTACGTCACCTTCCGCAACGCTAGTCCAAACTCCAGCTTTTTCTAGCTCGGTAAGTTTTACCTCATAACCTTTTTCTTCTAATACTACTTTCCACATATTAGAGACAGCCACATTTTCAGCCCAGTTATTAATAGCAAACTCTAACTCACCTTTACTACTACTTGTTTCCTCACTACATGCACCTAATAACATACCAGCTGCAATCGTCATACTTGCTAACGTCATTGTCTTTTTCTTCATACGTTTCTCACATACCTCCTAAACTAAGTAAAAAAAACTACCTGGTTAACCATAACATAGCACTATTAATTTTGCAAAAAAGTTAGTTTATTTACATTTGTTTACCATAACAAATATGTTATGTAAACAATTGTAATTGAGTTGAATTTTCATACAATCCTTGAAATTTAATAGAAACCTATGTTTTACTAGAATAGTAGTCGTTACTCCTCGATTATTCTTCGAAATAAAACCTTATTTTTATTTCAAATTTTTCAACTACTACTCCTACTTAATAGTATTTCACGATTATTTTATCTAGGAAGTTGTAACTAAACGACAAATTGACAGATGAGGTGACCTTATGGATCAAGTGAAAATTAAAGTCCAAGATGTGACAAAAATCTTTGGGAAAAACCCGAAAAAGGGAGTCCAATTATTATCAGATGGTAAAAGTAAGAGTGACATTTTAAAAGAAACAGGAATGACAGTTGGAGTCAATCGAGCTAGTTTCGAGGTAAAACAAGGAGAAATTTTTGTGATTATGGGATTGTCAGGTAGTGGTAAATCAACCCTTGTACGACTTCTTAATAGATTAATTGAACCGACAAGTGGTCACGTTTATATTGATGAGAAAGATATCGTGAAAATGAATAGCGAAACGTTAAGAGAGGTAAGAAGAAAGAAGCTAAGTATGGTTTCCAAAGATTTGCGTTATTTCCTCATAGGACAGTATTAGAAAATGCAGCATATGGGCTTGAGGTGCAAGGTATAGAAAAAAATGAAAGAAAACTAAAAGCGATGAATTCTTTAGAATTAGTAGGATTAAGAGGGTATGAGGAATCATATCCAAACCAATTAAGTGGTGGGATGCAGCAGCGTGTTGGTCTTGCAAGAGCATTAGCGAATGACCCTGACGTTTTATTAATGGACGAAGCATTTAGTGCTTTAGATCCTTTAATTCGTAAAGATATGCAAGATGAATTACTAGAGCTTCAAGAAAAAAATGCATAAAACAATCGTGTTCATTACTCATGATTTAGATGAAGCATTACGCATTGGTGATCGAATTGCTCTTATGAAGGATGGAAGTATTGTTCAAGTAGGAACACCTGAAGAAATAATGATGAATCCAGCTAACGATTATGTTGAGCGTTTTGTTGAAGATGTAAATCTTGCCAAGGTATTAACAGCAGAAACCGTTATGAATCGAGCAGAAACCATTCCAATGGATAGAGGACCAAGAGTTGCATTAAAGCTTATGAAGGATGCAGGAATATCGAGTGTAATTGTGGTAAATAAAAAGAAACAATTTGAAGGAGTTTTAACAGCAGAACAGGTGAATGTGGCGATTAAGCAAGAGCAAACTATTGAAACTTACATGAATAGAAATGTGCCAATTGCTAATAAAGATGAAGTTTTAGAGGATTTGTTTGAAAAAATGGCTAGTAGTCCTTTTCCTTTACCTGTTCTTGATGAAGAAAGACGAGTAAAAGGGATCATTAAAAGAGAAAGCGTCATTCAAGCTCTTGCCGGATTTGATCTAGAAGAGGTGAAAGATAATGAATAATATTCCTAGATTGCCCGTAAAAGACTGGGTAGATTCATTAGTTGATTGGATACAAGATACATTTGAAGAATTTTTTGAGATTATCGATATAGGGATTGAGAATTTTGTAGAAGCTCTTGTATTTGGGTTAAATTTAGTCCCTGCTTTCTTCATGATTTTTATTTTAACAGGCTTAGGATATATGGTTACTAAAAAATGGGGATTACCGGTCTTTACATTAGTTGGATTTTTATTCATCTTAAATATTGGGTATTGGGAAGCAACACTTCAGACGTTAGCCCTTGTGTTAACAGCTGTATTAATCTCCGTCATTGTAGGTGTACCTCTTGGTATATGGTCTTCTCAGAAAAAAGAGTAGAAGAGATTATCACACCGATTCTTGATTTTATGCAGACGATGCCAGCTTTTGTATATTTGATTCCATGTATATTATTTTTCTCTATTGGTGTAACCCCAGGGATTATTGCATCGGTTATTTTTTGCTATGCCCCCAACGATTCGATTAACGAATCTAGGAATTCGTCAAGTTCCAGAGGACTTGGTTGAAGCTTCTAATGCTTTTGGGTCAACTACTGGTCAGAAGTTATTTAAGGTCCAGTTACCTTTAGCCACTAAAACCATTATGGCTGGTATTAACCAAAGCATTATGCTTTCTTTATCAATGGTGGTCATTGCGTCACTAGTTGGGGCCCCTGGGTTAGGTGTATATGTGTACCGGGCAGTAACACGTATTGAAGTTGGTACAGGATTTGAAGCGGGCTTATCCATTGTCATTCTAGCGATATTCCTTGACCGTATTACCCAAAACCTTAAAACATCTAATCAATAATGCATTAAAAAAGGTGTCTAAATGAC
>NZ_ABFU01000024.3 GCF_000171615.1 Bacillus coahuilensis m4-4
TTATAAGGGTAAGATGGATAGGGTTGATATCCTGGACCAACGCCAGGGTAAGGTGGATAGGGCGGATATGGTGGTGGATATGGGCCGTATGGTGGGCAGCATGGTCTATTTGTAAACGCTGCACCAGCCAAACCACCTATCGCAAGTCCTCCAAGGAATGGAATTGCTCCAAAAAACGGAAAAAACGGGAAAAAACGTTCATCTTGTCTATATTGATATCTAACTGGGTATTGGCTTCTTCTAAGCATACTAACTCCTCCCTTCTACATTTATCATATGGAAGGAAAACGAGCATGAGCCTGTCTAGATAAAGGTTGGGCATATAAAAAGATTATTTTCATACACCTCCCTTACTTATCATAAAGTACATTAAATAGCACGAATAGCGAAGAGTGTAATTTCGGGCTTTGCTAAAAAACGTAAAGGTAAGATCGTTGTTCCTATACCACGGTTTACATATAACGTTAACGTATCATTAACATGATAGAGCCCTTCTCGGTATAGCTTACTTTTAACGGGAGTTAAAACTGGCCCTAAAATGGGAAGTTGAATTTGTCCTCCATGACTGTGTCCGCTTAATTGCAAATGTATTTTATGATTTTTTGCTTCAATGGCAAAATCAGGAGCATGAGAAAGTAACAATGTGAACTGATCCTTTTTTGAAGAAGGAAGTGCTTTGGTTAAATCTGGAACGCCATAAACCGGATCATCTACTCCACTAATAAAGAAGGAATCTCCATGGCTATTACGAATTTCATGAAAGCTATTATTTAGATATGTGATATTAGCCTCTCGATATATGTACTCAATTCTTGTCGCACTAGACGAAAATGCATGATCATGATTCCCCTTCACTGCGTATATTCCGTAAGGGGCTTGAAGTAACCGAAGCAATCGAATTAATTCTAATGACTCTGAAAAATTTTCGGTCGAATCGAATAAGTCTCCTGTAAATACAATAAGATCTGGTTGCAAGCTATTGATTTTATCCACTAATGTACCGAATTGACTACAATTATATTGAAAACCTAAATGTGTATCGCTGAACTGTAGAATTTTCATGTCGTGAAAACTGTCTGGAATAGGAGCATCTAGTGTTAATTCTGTTATAGATAGACTTCTTGGTTCAATAAAGCGTGAATAAACGTATCCAACCGTTGGAACTGAGAGTATAATAGATAAAGAGCGTATGGATTTTTTGATGAACTGTCTTCTGTTTATCATTTCATTCATTTGGGCACCTCTAACTAATTTATGAACTTGAAAACAGTTTATGGTAAAATAGCTCCTTAGTAAAGAATTAAGAGTAATAGTCTGATAGGTAAACTCTAGTCACTACTTAGAATAAGGCTCTGTTAAACAACGCTGTTGATTTCCGCAGGAGTCTTCGCCATTTTGCTCCAATCAACTGCTGAAAATTAATAGTAAAAGTCATCAATACTCTCTAACAAAGCATAGAATGAAGAAGGGGGAGCTAATTGTGAGTAATCAGCATGCTACCTATGACATAATGATTATACCTTTAGATATAGGGGATGTTCGTTTATACATCAAAGGATTCAAAGAAGAGAAATTTGGAGAAGTTACGCTTTACTATAAAAGTGTCGTGTTAAGAAATAAAGGAAGAAACAGAAAGAAAACCATGATAAAATGTCTATCTCAACTACATGAATCTCTCGTTAGTGATGAGAAACGATTATGATTTTAACGCTTTAACTTGTATTTGGGTTAAAGCGTTTAATTTTTTTCTTTGCCCTTTTCTCCGTATTTTCATAGTTCGTTGTTTATTTAGTAAAACTCTTTCAATGACCTAAGGAAATTGCTTAGTATTTTCAAAGGGAAAGTGGAAAAAAGCCCAAAAATCAAAGATTTATTCAAAAATTCGGGGAGCTGTGTTTAATAGAGCTATTTTTTAAAAAACTAACTTAAAGCAAAAGATAACGCTTTCACAAGGTGTGTTTCTGTGTTAGAATATGACTGAATATTCATTCATTTTACTAAGGGGGATTAAGATGGAGAAAGTGGTCATTATCACAGGTGGTTCTAGCGGCATGGGGAAATTTATGGCGATGAAGCTAGTAGAGGAAGGGGCCTCTGTTGTCATTACCGGAAGAGATGTAGATAGACTTAAAGCAGCAGCAGATGAAATAACAGGACCAGGCAGTATTGAAACCTTTCAAATGGATGTTCGAAATATAGAAGATTTAGAAAAGCTGGTTCAATTTACACATGATCGGTTTGGTACCATCGATAGCCTTATCAACAATGCAGCAGGAAACTTTATCGTTCCAGCTGAAAAATTATCGGTAAACGGGTGGAATGCCGTTATTGATATTGTTTTAAATGGTACATTTTATTGTTCCAAAACAGTAGGAGAATACTTTATTCAACATGGTAAGAGCGGTTCAATTTTAAATATGGTAGCTACATATGCATGGGGAGCAGGAGCAGGTGTCATTCACTCCGCTGCTGCTAAAGCGGGAGTATTATCACTTACTAGAACCCTTGCGGTTGAGTGGGGAAGTAGATATGGTATACGTGTTAATGCTATTGCACCAGGTCCAATTGATAAAACGGGTGGAGCTGAAAAGCTATGGACATCAGAAGAAGCCGCACAACGCACAATTGCAAGTGTTCCATTAAAAAGGTTAGGCCAGCCAGAGGAAATTGCTGAATTAGCTTATTTCTTACTTTCTGATAAAGCTGGATATATAAATGGGGAATGCGTCACAATGGACGGTGGTCAGTGGTTAAACCCACATCCATTCTAAAATTTAGTGAAATACCATGTAAAAGAAACTCTTTCGACAAATACGAAAGAGTTTTTCTGTGTGAACTTGTATAGTTCTCCGTATCCTTGTCAAACTATAAAAAAGAGGACGAAAGGAGAATTTATGAGTCAATATATTCTAGTCCTATGTGTTCTAGTTGTTTTGGTTTTAATTGCTTCATTCATCTATACGCTGAAGGTCCCAAAGCAGCACAACGAAGAGCAAGATAAAAGTATTCCACAATCTGTTAAAAAACATGGGATTCTAGCTAATCCTATATTTTTGACCTATATTGTTGCAGGTGTCTTGATTGCATTCTATATTATTTATTTGATAGCTGGATAAGGCTAATGACTTGTTCTAGCTTATCCATGTCTACACCTCTTATAACGATATCCCCATATTCTATCGTGGGTGTAGCAGAAGAGTGTAATACTGATATCATATGGTTTCTAGCTCTCGCGTCATTTTTTACATCATGCTGTTGGTATGGGACTTGATTGTCTTCTAGATATAATTTAACAAATTGACACGGGGGGCAACTAGGCTGGGTATAGAGTTGTAAAGTTTTCAATAATCTGTTCCTCCTTGTCTATATTTTTGGTATTATGAAAGATGAACTCTAAAAATATCCTTACATAGTATAATAACTGATAACGTGATTGAAAAGAAATCAGCAAGGCTTACTTGCATTATCGCTTAAACAATGTAAAAATTGAGTTCGTGAATGAAAGGAGAGGTCGTATGTCTCAATTATTAGGAATTATTCAAAGACTAAAGTCTATGCAAGAATCAGGTGAAAGTGGAGATATTCCTCAACGATACTTCGAGTTAGAAGGAAAGAAGCTTTGTCAGGTTAAGTATTTTCCTGCAACAGACACGTTTGAATTGGAAGTATACAACGATGATAAGAAGCCTAGCAAATATCCGTTTGATGATATTGACATAACTGCTATTGAAATTTTTGAATTATTGCAAGAAGGAAAATAAGGGCACATTGCTCTTATTTTTTTTGTCTCTGTTAATCGGCAGTGATTGAGTTCTGTACCATGTTTCCCTTCCAGCAAGGCATTGCCACGTCCTCAAAAGAAAATCCCTTTTATTTCTTTCGAATATGATTTTGGTTCTGTTAAAGAGTGATGTTGATTTTTGCTGTTTACTAGCTATTGATTGGAGCAAAATGGCGAAAACTCCTCGAAAGTGCTGTGGCCATTCAGTTAAACGTATTCGGTTCTACGGGAAGTAGCGTTTGTTCGAAAAGCGTATGCGGCTTCATCGATTCCCAGCGGAAAGCGAAGTCTTTATGCGGAAATCGGGGAGCGTTGTTTAACTGAGTTTACACTTTTTTTGAAGACCCTGTCCTTTTTTTTGTCCCTCTGACTACTTAAAGGGTGTAGGGAGGAGGTGAAAACAATGGCTCAAGTAAATCTGAAAGAATCTAAGCTTCGATTAGAGTATGGTGGAGAAATAAACGAAAAAGGTGTACAAAAAATTATTGCTAAAACGTATGGAAACATCCGGCTCAATGCTTCAGCAGATGATCTACATTTAGTAGCCCAAGCTATCGCTTCGTTAAGTAGTCGACCGTTATTAAATGTAGAAAAATCAGACAATTTTGACGTTCTTTAATAACTTGAACGTTACAATGTTTTAAGAAAGGAGGAATTAAGATGGCAAAGGTATTAGAACTTCAATTTTTAAATAATGCAGGAAAAACAACAACCGTTTCGATTGATGAACCAAACGAACCTATTAATGCTTCAGCGGTTAAAAATGCCATGGAAACCATAATCGCTTCAACCGTTTTCCAAACGTATGATGGTCCGGTTGCATCGATTAAAGGTGCGAGACTAGTAGATAGAACGGTTACATCTTATGAATTAGTTTAAGTGTTAGGTAGCGGACGGATCAATTGTCTGCTACCTATTCTTTATTAAAAGGAAAGGAGGAGAAAGCGTGAATGAAATAGCTGTATTACTATCTGAAGTTGGGTTTCCAGTTGTTGTAACGCTCTATCTTTTACACCGCATTGAAGCGAAGTTAGAAGCGGTAATTACATCCATTCAAACCCTTTCAGAACGTTTAAGCGCTTAATGAAGGAGGCAATCTCAAGTTAGAGATTGCCTTTTTGTCTGTTCAATATAATATGTTTTCACTATTATTCTTGTCCTATGCTAAAATATAAGAGTAAGTCACATGGGATAAGGGGTTTTAACACATGTTAACGATAGAAAATAAAGAGTCATTTCAGCCTGAAATAAAGGATTTAATGATTTCTGCTGAGAAAGTGGCCCATGTTCAATTAGGCAATACATTAGAACACGCTCTACTTGTACTAACCAAGAGTGGTTATTCTGCTATTCCAGTTTTAGATCCAAAATATAAATTACATGGCCTTATCAGCTCGAGTTTAATTACTGATAGCCTTTTAGGGATAGAGCGGATTGAATTTGAATTATTAGAAAAGAAAAAAGTAGAAGATGCTATGAAAAAAGAGATCGCTACGGTCACCTTACAAACTAAATTCGTAAAAGCACTTTCTCTAGTAGTGGATCACCCATTTTTGTGCGTGGTAGATCAGGAGCAGAATTTCGAAGGGATTTTAACAAGACGTTCCGTATTAAAGGTTTTAAATCGATTTGTGCATACGGGTGAGTTTAAGTAAGGGGAAGTTGTATGACAATGTCAGAGTATGAATTATTAGTCGTATTGGCGGAAGAAATGAATATGAGAAAGGCTGCAGAACGACTTTTCGTTTCACAGCCCGCACTTTCGCAACGATTACAATCTATAGAGAAAAACTGGGGACAACCATTATTTCTTCGCTCTCAAAAAGGATTATCCTTAACACCGGTAGGAGAAAAGGTAGTTCAATTCGCTAAGGAAGTGTTACTTAGAGAAGAACGAGTAAGAGAAGAGATTCAAAGCTTGCATAGTGAAGTGCATGGAACATTAAAAATCGCCTGTGCATCAATCGTTGGACAAAATTGGTTACCACAAGTGCTAAAACGCTTTGTTAAAAGGTACCCTCATGCAAAAATTTCTTTAATTACTGGATGGAGTTCAGAAATATTAAAAGCCCTTTATGAAGATGAAGTCCATATTGGAATTATAAGAGGAAGGCCAGATTGGAAAGGGAAAAAGATTCATCTTTTTAAAGATCCTCTCTACTTAGTTGATCAAGAAATAGTGAATATTGATGAAATAGGAAAAACAGATCGCCCCTTTATCCAATTTAAAAGCGACTCTAACTATTATCAGCAAATACAAGAATGGTGGCACCAAGAATTTAAAGCTGTCCCAAACCGAACGATCGTTGTCGATCAAATTGAAACATGCAAACAAATGACATTTAATGGAATTGGTTATGCGATTCTACCAGGTATTACGCTCTCCAAACAAACAGATGTTGTATCAAAAATACCGTTAAAGAATGAACATGGCCAAGCTTTGTACAGAGATACCTGGCTTTTAGGATATGAATCGTCATTTAAATTACGTCAAGTAGAGGCATTTGTTGAAGTTGCTAACGAATTCTTGTATGATTCATAGAGGAGATGAACATACATCTCAATTTAACGCCACGAGGAGGAGTTATTTATGAAAATGATGGATGCAAATGAGATTATCTCATTTATTCAAAATAGTACAAAGTCTACACCAGTAAAAGTATACATAAAAGGGAAACTGGCTGAGATTGAATTTGATCAATCGCTTCAAACGTTTTTAAATGGTGATACAGGTGTGATTTTTGGTGAGTGGGCGACGGTTGAAAAGTTTTAACAGAGCAAAAAGATAAAATCGAAGATTATGTTATAGAAAATGATCGTCGTAACTCAGCTATTCCTTTACTTGATATGAAAGGGATCAAAGCTCGTATAGAGCCAGGTGCGATCATTCGTGATCAAGTTGAAATTGGAGATAATGCTGTTATTATGATGGGAGCATCCATTAACATCGGATCTGTGATTGGTGAAGGCACAATGATTGATATGAATGTAGTATTAGGTGGACGTGCAACTGTAGGTAAAAATTGTCACATTGGTGCAGGTTCTGTGTTAGCGGGGGTAATTGAGCCACCTTCAGCTAAACCTGTTGTGGTTGAAGACGATGTAGTAGTAGGTGCGAATGCTGTTATTCTTGAAGGTGTTACCGTTGGTAAAGGTGCAGTTGTGGCAGCAGGTGCAATTGTTATTGATGATGTGCCTCCATACACAGTAGTTGCTGGTACACCAGCTCGCGTTATTAAAGAAATTGATGAAAAAACGAAGAGCAAAACAGAAATTAAACAAGAGTTACGTCAACTCTAAGTTAAAAGCTTGTTAAGTGAGACAAGTACCATTTGGATCATTCATATGAGTAAAAAGGCAGCTAATGACTAGTTGCCTTTTTACAGGTTGGAATTAAACCTGACCTTTTGAAAGGAGTGAAAAATGTGGACCATCCTTTTATATTAATTAGAAGAGAGCTTCACAAAATTCCAGAATTAGGATTTCAAGAGTGGAAAACTCAAAGCTATATTCTTGACTATTTAAATACATTAACTTCAGAGAGAATAGAAGTAATGAAATGGAAAACAGGATTATTTGTGAAAATTCTCGGTAAAGAGGGGAATAGGACTGTTGGATATCGTTCAGATATTGATGGATTACCGATAGTAGAGCAAACAGATTTGTCTTTTTCTTCAAATCATACAGGACAAATGCATGCTTGTGGACATGATTTTCATATGAGTATTGCGTTAGGTGTCCTATCTTACTTTGTGGAACATCCAATTAATGATCATCTCGTTTTTATCTTTCAGCCTGCCGAAGAAGGACCTGGCGGTGCTCTGCCAATGCTTGAGTCAGACGAAATGAAACGGTTGAATATTGATGTAATGATGGCCCTTCATATCGCCCCAGAATTAAAAGTAGGAGAAATTGGAACAAAGGAAGGACTCTTATTTGCGAATACGTCTGAATTGTTTATAGATTTACTTGGTAAGGGAGGTCATGCTGCCTACCCTCACCAAACGAAGGATATGGTGGTCGCAGCATCGAGTCTTGTTTCCAATCTACAAACTGTAGTATCGAGAAATATAGATCCCTTGGATTCTGCTGTATTGACGATAGGGAAACTAACCGCTGGTACTGTACAGAATGTCATTGCTGAAAATGCCCGTCTAGAAGGGACAATACGAACATTACATCCAGAGACAATGGAGCGCATTAAATCTAGAATAGAGTCAATTGTTAAGGGGGTAGAATGGCAGTTTGATTGTCAAGCTAGGATCGACTACGGAAGCAATTATTATCAAGTCTATAATGATCCTAAAACAACTGAACATTTTATCCAATGGGCAGAAAATAAAGATACACTAAAATTTGTTCATAGTAAGGAAGCTATGACTGGTGAAGATTTTGGGTATATGTTAAAGAGTATTCCGGGCTTTATGTTCTGGTTAGGGGTAGATTCTCCCTTTGGGTTACACAATGGACAGTTAAATCCTAAGGAGGATGCGATTCCGTTTGCGATTGATACCATCACAGAATATATTGAATATATGCAATTGGATGAATAGAAAAAGGATGAGAGCACCCATCCTTTTTCTCGTCCTATATTTTACCCATTTGCATTTTCTGTTTCCGTTTTTTGGACAAACACTTGGTGAGGGTATGGAATTTCAATACCATTTGCATCAAGAGCTGCTTTTAACTGTTTACGTAGCTCACGTTCTACTCCCCATTGTTCTCCGTTTTTCGTTTTTCCTACTATTCTTATGACAACGTCAGAAGATCCTAAGCTTTGAACTCCGAGAACATTTGGTCCCTCTATAATATGGTCATTTTCTTTTGCTAGCTGATCACAAACTTCTTGCATTACAGTTACAGCTGTATCGATATGATCGTCATAGGAAATCCCAATATCAACAAGCGCTCTCATATTGCCTCGGCTATGGTTACTAACAGATGTGATATCTCTGTTAGGAATATAGTGCAATGTACCATCAAATCCTCTAATTTGAGTGGTACGTAAACCTACTGATTCGACAATTCCTGAAAATGAACCCGTCGACACATAATCACCAACATCTAATTGTTTTTCTAACAAAATGAAAAATCCAGTTACAATATCTGATACGAGTCCTTGAGCACCGAACCCTACTGCTAACCCAACAATCCCAGCACCAGCTAAAATAGCTGCCACTTCAATATCGAAAATTTGTAGTAGCGTTACAAAGAAAACAAAGATTAATATGTAATTTAATATATTTTTTGTTAATCCTTTTAATGTTGTCGCTCGGGCTTCTGAAATGTGATTAGATTTTTCATAGTTTGTAAAAAATCTAGAGATTACACTATTCCCAATAGATTTAACGATTAAAAATCCAATGAATAAAGCAATAATTTGAAGGATTGCGCCTCCCACAAACACTAAAATATTATTCCAATCAATACTCTCAAATCTTTCAAAAATACGATCCATAACTTATCACTCTCCATAAAACTCATTTAGCATATTACTCATCCTTTTATCTTAACCCTAAAGCAATCCATGCTAAACTATATACTGAAAGAAAAAATAAGGAAATGTCAAACAGTCAAAATGCGACAATTTCTCTCCATTGTTCAATGAATTGTTCTATATTTTCGCTTATCTAGACAAAGCTAGGTTTAAAATGATCTTATAAGAAAGGTGTTGATACCTATGAGATTACGAGACCCTATACCAGAACTATCTGGAGCTTTGATGTGGCTAAATGCAGAAGAAACAGACCACAACTCTATAGAAAAAAGACCAATTTTTATTCATTTTTGGTCTGTTAGCTGCCATTTGTGCAAAGTAGCTATGCCAAAGGTTAACGAACTTCGTGACAAGTTTAAGGAAGACATGACGGTACTATCCATACATATGCCTAGAGTTGAAGGTGATTATGATATTGATGTGGTGAAGAAGGTAGCACTCGAACATGATATAGCTCAACCAATACTACTAGATCAGCATCATATATTAAAAGAAAAATTTCAAAATCAATATGTACCTTCCTATTATTTATTTGATGAGAAGGGTATTCTTAGGCATTATCAAGCTGGTGGAAGCAGTATGAATATGGTGGAAAGTCGAATAAATCGGTTGTTAGTTGAGAGAGAATAAGTGAATAAGTAAATAAGTGAATAAGTGAATAAGTGTACCCGTTTGTCCATCCTATTGGAGAATATGGGTATTTTTTTATTGTCTAAAAATAAAGAAAAATTAAAACAAATAAGTAGAAATAAATTTCGAAAACCGTTATATTTATTACTATCATGTTTTTTTAAATTTAAGGGGGATTGGCATGGATACATTTAAAAAAGTTAAAGTCATTTTATTGGCCGTATAAAAAGTACTTTATCATTTCCTTTAGTTTTTTTACTTTTTTGTAACAGTCATTACCGTTGTCTATCCAATAATTTTACAGGTAACCATTGATGAGGCCGTGTTAAAAGGTAATTACAATTGGATTCCTTATTTAGCCCTAGGTTTTGTTGGGTTGATGATTATTAAAGGGATTTTTACGTATGTACACCAATATTGTGGAGATTTATTTGGAATTGTTTCAGTTTATAAACTGCGAAATTCTCTATATGAAAAGCTTCAATTTTTGCCGTTTCGCTACTATGATAATGCGAAAACAGGTGATCTAATGTCTAGATTAACAGCAGATGTTGAGGCATTTCGTTTCTTCTTATCATTTGGGATTACAGAATTTATTCGCTTTATACTACTTATTACAATAAGTTTTAGCGTCATGATGACGTATTCTTGGCAGCTGACACTTGTTACATTAAGTACTTTACCTTTCCTGGCAGTTGCCGTATACAGGTTTGATAAAGCGGTCCACCCTGCGTTTAGAGGAATCAGAAAGTCGTTTGGTAAGCTTAATACAAACGTACAAGAGAATTTAAGTGGCATCAACACGGTAAAATCATTATCAAGAGAAAATTATCAGATCGATAAATTTAATTCTTCCAATGGAAATTATAAAGAAAATTATTTGTTTACATCAAATATTTGGGCCAAATATTTTCCTCTTATGGAGTTAATGGGTAATTTAAGTGTGGTTTTACTGTTAGGATATGGTGGATATTTAGTTATAAACGGAAGTCTTCAACCAGGTGAGCTAGTCGCCTTTTATAGCTTAGTGTGGTATTTTATTTGGCCAATTATGAATCTAGGCTTTACTATCAATCTTTTTTCTCAAGCAAAAGCATCAGGTGAACGTCTACTTGAAATCTTAGATGAGTCAGAGGATATTGAGGATTCTCCTAGTTCTATAAAGCTTCCTCACTTAGATGGGGATGTAGAATTTCAACATGTTACGCTTCAATATAATGATGAAAGTGAAAAAGCTTTAAAGGATGTTAGCTTTGTAGCATCGAAAGGGTCTGTCATCGGATTAATCGGAGAGACAGGGTCTGGTAAAACAAGTTTAACACAGTTACTTACAAGATTTTATGAGCCTACATCTGGTAAGATTCTTATTGATGGACGTGATATTAAGGATTATTCCATTCAAAGTTTAAGGAATAATGTAGGGGTAGTTTTACAGGAGTCTTTCTTGTTTTCTTCCACCATCGCTAGCAATATTTCATATGGAAGACCCGATGCTTCTATGGAGGAAATTGTGAAAGCAGCAAAAATCGCACAAGCCCATGATTTCATAATAGAGCTGCCTGACGGGTATGATACCATTCTTGGTGAGCGTGGTTTAGGATTGTCTGGTGGGCAAAAGCAACGTATCGCCATTGCTAGGGCCATCTGTACCGATCCAAGTATTTTGATTTTAGACGATGCAACTAGTGCTGTTGATATGGAAACAGAATTTAGCATACAAAAGGCACTGCAGACTGTGATGAAAAACAGAACAACCTTTATCATTGCTCACCGGATTTCTTCACTAAAGCATGCGGATGAAATATTAGTATTAGAGAATGGAGAAGTTGTAGAGAGAGGGAAGCACGAGGAGCTACTATCCTCTGGAGGACCATATCAACGCATTTATGAAATCCAATATAAGGATCAAAAGAAAATTTTACAAGGACAAGAAAGTGGGGGGAGAGCATGAAGCAAAATCCAAGTGTATTAAAACGTTTTCGCTACTCCACCGATCAAATCATAGATAAGCCATTCAACTGGAGTCAGCTATATAGATTATTAAGCTACTTCAGGCCTTATTCAAAAACATTAGTACCGCTCTCTATCGTTATGGTTTTAATTACAACTGCCGTTAGATTGGCGATTCCGTTAATTATCGGTGTTTATACATTAGATAAAGCCATTCTGAATCCTGATGGCCCTAACCAAGAGCTTTTATTTATAACAGTTGGAGTTGCGTTGGGACTATATTTCATCAATTATGTTGCGAACTTTTTACGTATTCGTTGGATGAATCAATTAGGTCAAAGTGTCATTTATGATTTGCGAAAGCATTTGTTCACCCATGTACAGTGGCTTTCTCATCGTTTCTTTGATCAGCGTTCTGCGGGAAGTATCCTAGTACGTATCTTAAATGATATTAATTCATTACAAGAATTGTTTACAAGCGGAGTTATCAATTTATTAATGGATATTATTCTCTTGGCGGGTATTGTCGTACTATTATTCACCTTGAGTCCAGAGCTTACATTAGCGGTTCTTGTGATTTTGCCTTTAATTGTTTTTTTATTTTCTACTAGCTTACGTAAAAAAATTCGTCGATCCTGGCAAGATGTTCGCTTAAAGCAATCTAAACTAAATTCTCATCTGAATGAGAGTATCCAAGGAATTCGTGTGACTCAAACTTACACACAAGAACAGGAAAATATGATGTTCTTTGATGGAGTCAACACAGAAAATTTTGAGAGCTGGAGAGTAGCTACCAAGAAAAATGCCATGTTTCGTCCATTAGTCGAAATGACTAATGCTGTGGGGACAGCTGTGTTGATATGGTACGGGGCTACGTTAATTCAAGGTGGAACTTTAGAGTTAGGTGAATTTGTTTCTTTTGCCTTTTATTTAGGAATGTTCTGGGAGCCAATATCTCGATTGGGAATGGTTTACAACCAACTTCTTATGGGAATGGCCTCTTCTGAACGTATCTTTGAATTTTTAGACGAACAACCGATCGTTAGTGAAAAAACAAATTCAAAGGAACTGAGTGATATTCGAGGTGAAATACGCTTTGACAATGTGGAATTTTCTTACGATGACAAACGAAAGGCCCTAAATGGCATAGATCTTCACATAAAAGGTGGAGAAACGGTCGCACTTGTTGGGCACACAGGATCAGGCAAAACAACGATTGCTAATTTAATTACTCGCTTCTATGACCCTACGAAAGGGAGAGTTTTATTAGATGGTAATGATTTACGTGATGTTTCACTTACTAGCTTACGTAGTCAAATAAGTATTGTACTTCAAGACACATTCGTTTTTTCAGGCACGATTAAAGATAATATTCGCTTTGGACGCCCTGAAGCCTCAGATGAAGAGGTTATAGAAGCTTCAAAAGCAATCGGAGCTCATGAATTTATAATGAGCCTCTCAGATGGATATGAAACAGAAGTGGAAGAACGAGGAAATGTGCTTTCCGTTGGTCAGAGGCAATTACTTTCCTTTGCACGAGCCTGTTAGCAGACCCTAAAATAATCATTCTAGATGAAGCAACTGCCTCGATTGATACAGAAACTGAAATGAAGATTCAAGAAGCATTAAAACGGTTGTTAAATGGTCGAACAGCTATCATGATTGCTCATCGACTCTCCACCATTAGAGGAGCCGATAAAATAATCGTGCTAGAGCATGGGAATTTAATAGAGCAAGGCAATCATGAAGAACTCATGAACCTTCAAGGAGAATATTATGGTCTTGTTAAAGCTCAGTTTAAAATGTTAGAGGCATTATAGCCGTGAAAACTATGAAGAGGCTGCTCTCTTCATAGTTTTTTTATTCGTTTTTGGAAAAACATTGAATACTTTTTGAACGATTTGGAAACCTATTGAAAAGCTGTCCTCCCAAGCATATACTAAAAGTGTAGAAGATAGTGAAACGTTTCACAAACTCATCCTTATTCATGTGAATTGTTTCACAGTAATTTCCAAGGAGATGAGATAAGTGATGGTAGCATACTTAAGGGAAAGTAAAGTTGCTTCTTATGTATTAACTATTCTTCGTTTATATTTAGGATACGCTTGGTTAACGGCAGGGTGGGGTAAAATTACTGGTGGATTTGATGCAAGCGGGTATTTACAAGGATCCATAGCAAAGGCAACAGGAGAACATCCTGCTGTTCAAGGCTGGTGGGCTAGTTTCTTAGAAGGATTTGCCATCCCTAATGTAGGACTCTTTAATTTCTTAATACCTTGGGGTGAATTTTTAGTTGGATTGGGTTTATTATTGGGTTGTTTAACAACAGCAGCGGTATTCTTTGGAATGGTAATGAATTTCGCTTTCTTATTTAGTGGTACAGTTTCTACTAATCCAATGATGTTACTACTTTCAATCTTTATAATCGTGGCAGGTGCTAATGCAGGAAGAATTGGGTTAGATTATTGGATTCAACCATTCATCAAGAATCAAAGTAAAAAAAGTTTGGAAACTCAAAGAGAAAAATGGAAATACTAGTAATAAAAAATTTGCCTGAATGAAAGATAAAACCAGGTCCAAACTGGACCTGGTATTTTTATGCTCCATTCACCGAAAGTTTGTTTGTGATAAATGTCACAAAATGTTCATGTTCAATTATTCACAAATTGTAGTTTTCGTTTTACAATAATGATAGAGTGATATATATATCTTTATAGAGATCGTTAGGAGGTACCCTCATTGGAACTAGATAATGTCATGCTAAGTCGATTACTAACATCGGCGACCTTAATTTTCCATATTATTTTTGCAACGATAGGTGTTGGGGTTCCTGTCATGATTGCTATTGCAGAATTTATGGGGATAAAAAACAATGATTCACATTACTTATTATTAGCTAGAAGATGGGCAAGAGGATTTACGATTACAGTTGCAGTTGGTGTCGTGACAGGAACTGCTATTGGCCTGCAGCTTTCATTATTATGGCCTAGTTTTATGCAGGTGGCTGGTCAAGTAATTGCTCTTCCGCTATTTATGGAAACTTTTGCATTTTTCTTTGAGGCTATTTTCTTAGGAATCTATCTTTATACGTGGGACCGTTTTAAAAATAAATGGAGTCATTGGCTTCTAACGATTCCGATTATGATAGGATCTTCAGCTTCAGCCCTTTTTATTACAACAGTTAATGCTTTTATGAACTCTCCGATAGGGTTTGATTTATCAGATGGTAAAGCAATTAATATTAATCCACTTGCAGCGATGATGAGCCCTGCTATGCCTACTAAAGTGTTTCATGTTATTGCGTCTTCTTATATGACATGTGCATTTATTCTAGCTGCAATTGCCGCTTATGCATTCCTAAAAGGAAGTAGAGGGGCTTATCATAGAAAAGCATTAAAGCTAACGATGGTATCTGCCTTTATTTTTACTGGATTAACGATGGTTGCAGGTGACTTATCAGCAAAATACTTAGCTGAATATCAGCCTGAGAAATTAGCAGCAGGAGAATGGCATTTTGAGACTGAATCAAATGCTGATCTCGTTGTATTCGGAACGATTGATGAAAATAATGAAGTAAAGAATGCTATTCGAATACCAGGTGCTTTAAGCTTTTTGGCTGGTAATTCCTTTGATACTGAGGTAATAGGATTAAATGAATTTCCAGAAGATGAACGTCCACCTTTATGGATCCACTATATGTTTGATTTAATGGTGACAATTGGGATGTACGGAATGTTTATCGCTTTATTATTCCTCGGACTTTGGATTTGGAAGAAAGGTAATCCTTTCTCAAAACCAGTTCTGTGGGGAATTGTAGCAGCTGGTCCTTTATCGATGCTTGCCATTGAATTTGGTTGGTTATATGCAGAAGTTGGAAGACAGCCATGGATCTTACGTGGATATATGACGGTTTCTGAAGCAGCAACTAAAGGGGATGGAGTGGGCATTACGTTTGTCCTATTCATTTTGTTATATATGATTTTAGCCATTGTGACGATTTCAGTATTAATTAAAATGTTTAAGAATAAACCTGCTGAAGCAGAGCTAGAAAAACGTTTTAAAGAGGAAAATTAAGGAGAGAGGTTTCTCTCCTTATCTCGTGTAAAGGGTTGGAAGGAGGATCATGATGATGACGTTGGAACTATTAGGAATTACGGTGCTATGGACGTTTCTTTACGGTTATTTAATCGTGGCAAGTATAGATTTTGGTGCAGGATTTTTTGCTTTTTATGGTAAATGGACAGGAAGAGATCATCTCATCAATGACTTAATCAGCAGGTACCTTTCTCCTGTTTGGGAAGTGACGAATGTATTTTTTGTATTTTTCTTTGTCGGTATTGTAGGATTCTTTCCTGATACAGCTTACTATTACGGTACAGCTTTACTTATTCCAGGTAGTATAGCTATCATCTTAATAGCCATTAGAGGATCTTTTTATGCTTTTGGTAATTATGGGTCGAAAGATAATATGTTTTACTTGTTTTTATACGGCGCAACGGGCCTATTAATACCTGCTAGTTTATCTACAGCTTTGACGATTTCTGAAGGAGGGTTCCTTCAAGTTTCCGGAGATAAAGTGGTGTTTTTAGCTGGAGAACTCTTTACAAGTCCTTATTCCTGGAGTGTAGTTGTTCTAGCGATTGTATCTGTTTTATTTATCTCTGCCGCTTTTTTAACGTATTATGCTAATCGAGCAGCAGATGATCAAGCTGTAACTATTGTTCGGAAATTTGCGCTTTTCTGGAGTCCTCCTACTATTTTGGCGTCATTTTTAGTGTTTGTAAGTTTACGCGAGCATAACCCGCAGCACTTTCAAAACGCATTAAATTATTGGTGGATGTTTGGATTGTCCTTACTATTTTTCTTGATTGCGTCCATCTTAATCTATAAAAAGAGAAACTATGGATTAGCATTTATTTCTGTTATGCTACAATTTTTATTTGCATTCTTTGGATATGGAGCATCTCATTTACCATATATTCTTTATCCCTTTATTACGATTGAAGGAAGTGTAACGAATCCAATAATGGGCCAAGCACTTGTCATTGTATTTATTGCAGGACTTTTGTTACTCATCCCATCCTTAATTTTGTTAATGAAATTGTTTTTATTTGATGCCGATTATGTTAAGGGTAAAAAATGATAGACTCTTCCTCTGTATATGCTAAAATGGAATCGTAAACAGAAGGTTTCTGGAGGAATGTTCAGTGAGTAAAGAATTTGTTGTGATTGGGCTGGGCCGATTTGGTGGAAGCATCGTAAAAGAATTAGCCGAGCAAGGTATGGAAGTTATGGCTATAGATAAGGACCATGATAAAGTAAACGAATATTCTTCCATTGCATCTCATGCTGTAGCAGCTGATTCTACAGATGAATCGGTATTAAAAAGCCTTGGAATACGCAATTTTGATCATGTCATCGTGGCGATTGGTGATGATATTCAGTCAAGTATCCTAACGACCTTAATGCTAAAAGAAATTGGGGTAGAAAATGTTACGGTTAAAGCCCAAAATGACTATCATGAAAAAGTATTAAAGAAGATTGGTGCTAATTCAGTTGTTCATCCTGAGCGTGATATGGGAAAAAGAATTGCTCATAACATCGTATCAAATAATGTTTTAGATTACTTAGAATTATCCGATGAACACTCTATTGTTGAAATTGTAGCCAATCATCAATTGGATGGAAATTCTATTCTAAAACTAGATATCCGTGCCAAGTACGGACTTAATATTGTCGCCATTAAGAGAGACCGTGAAATTATTGTATCTCCACAAGCAGAAGAAACCATTCAACAGGGTGATATCTTAATTGTGATTGGTGCTGACAATGACATTAATCGATTTGAGAAAAAGATGCTATAGAAAAAGCTGTCCACATTCGGACAGCTTTTTTCTATAATGTAGACTGAATTCTCTTGATATGATCGGAGTGAAAGGGCGAGCCCGCTACTTCTTCTACTACAGAAAATGAATGACCATGTAAATCAAAGAAATCAAAGAATTTCATCCCACCAAAATTCTCTATTTTGGTTACCTTAACGTCTTGATTCATAAGATGTTGGTAAGCTGCCTCTATATCCCTTACTTTAAAGTTATAATAGCTATTTTTTTGGTGATCATCTACATTGAATTCAGTGGAATCGCTTAATTTTACTTCAATCAAGCCTAGTTGAATATCCCCCTTATGAAAGCAAAATCCTGCTCCTTTTTCCTCTTCAGATTCCCAACGATCCAATAGATGAATGTTTAACACTTTTTGATACCATTCAATCGATTCCTCCAAATTGTTGACTGGAATGAAAATACTCCCAACAGTAAACATACTGTTCCCCCTCAGATAACTATATTTGTTTTTAAGTAGTAAAGGATAGTATAATCGTTTTAATAAATCTACTATACCATAATGATTGGAATAGTATGAAAGAATAGATAATAAATTACAAATCCCCTCGAACTACTGATACATTTTTGTTAAGATTACTAAAATGAATAGAGGAGGAAAACCCGTGATTAGGTATCCATTATTAGAAAAAGACAAGAATATGGCTATAACTGCTCCATCTTCTGGTATTCCTAAAGAATTGCATTCTATGTTTATATTAGCCTGCAACCGTATGATGGTACGAGGATATAGCTTGAAGATTGGAGAAACAGTTTGGACACAAAATAAAGCAAAGTCAGCACCTGCATGGGTGAGAGGTGAGGAATTTAATCGGTTGATGATGGATGAATCAGTTTCTATTATTCTACCTCCTTGGGGAGGAGAACTCTTAATAGAGATACTAGAATACGTGGATTTTGCACAAATGCAGGAAAAGTGGATAGTGGGATATTCTGATACTAGTTTACTTTCATTAGCTGTCACCTTACAGACTGGAATAGCTACAGTGCATGGGCCTAATCTTGTAGATTTAAGAGGAGAGCAGTGGGATGACACTACAGCTATGTGGGAACGTGTAGTTTCTTTAAAACCTGATCAGTCGATTGTACAATATTCCTCTAAATTGTTTCAAAAAGAGTGGCAGCATCATAACCCTACTTCATGTGTATTTCATCTTACTGAACAAACGTATTGGAAGTCAGTACAACCAACACCCGTGAAAATAAAAGGAAGGTTATTAGGGGGATGTATTGATGTAATAAGGCATTTAGCTGGAACGCCTTTTGGGAATATTCAAACATTTAAAGAAAGATATATTCAACACGATCAAATTATTTGGTACTTTGAGAACTGTGAATTAAGTGTGACCGATTTAAGAAGATCGCTTGTTCAGTTAAAATTGGCCGGTTGGTTTACTGATTGTTCAGGAATTATGTTTGGACGTAGTCCTGCAAATCAGTCCGTAGGAAATTATACGGCACAGGATGCCTATGAAGATTTAGCTGAAGAGTTACAGATCCCCATAGTATATGATTTAGATTTTGGGCATGTTCCACCTCAAATGACGCTTGTTAATGGGGCCTTCGCTGAGGTAGAAGTGGATAACGGAGTAGGAGTAGTCGTTCAGTATTTTGTTTAAATAGGGGGAATAGGGGTTTGAAGGAAGAGTTTGCTAGAATCCATATAGTTGGTTCTGTGGGTAGTGGAAAATCGACGTTAGGAAAAAGGCTTTCATGCATTCTTGAAGTACCGTGCTACAGTCTTGATGACCTATGTTGGGAGAGAAATGCAAACGGGGATCGAAGACGAACTGAGGAAGAAAGACATACACTTTTACAGAGTATAGTTTATAAAGAAAATTAAATAATAGAAGGGGTTCATAATGAGGAATGGGTTTATGATGCTTTTAAAGAGAGTGATGTCATCATCTTCTTGGACCTCCCATTTCATCTTAGAACCTGGAGAATTAGTAAGCGATTTATTCTTCAAGTCCTTCGAGTTGAAAAGTCAGCATACAAACCAACGCTTCAAATCTTCTTAAAAATGTTCAAGAGGAATCGACAATTTGAAAATAGGGGCAAATCCAATATCATAAAGGTTGCTGGACGGTATCAGGATAAATTTTTTCATCTGTCATCCAAGAAGGAGTTGCAACGATTTGTCCAAAACATAGGAGAAAAAAGAGGAATGTTCTGTGAGAAGAACATTCCTCTTTTTGATTATACTTCCATAATAATAGGAAGTATCATAGGTCGACGCTTTGTCTTTTCATATAAGAATGGAGCTAACGTATCAGTGATTTCATTTTTAATTTCTGACCACTGAGTTGTTTTTCTCTCAAGTAGCTTGTCTAAGTGTTTAGCGATTAAGCTTTGAGCCTCATTAATTAAATCTCCGGACTCTCTCATGTATACAAATCCTCTAGAAATTAAATCAGGTCCTGAAGAAATTTTGTATTCTTTCATATTCATGCTTACTACTACGACAACTAGGCCCTCTTCAGAAAGTATTCGGCGATCTCGTAATACAATGTTTCCAATATCACCAATTCCACTGCCATCGATATAAACGTTACCAGATGGAATTTTTCCAGCAACTTGAGCTTGATCGCTACTCAGTGCAAGAACTTCACCATTATCCATAATAAAGCAATCTTCTGGTTGTACTCCACAATCAACAGCTAATTGAGCATGCATTTTTTTGCATTCTAAACTCACCATGTATTGGCATAAAGAATTTTGGTTTAATTAATCGTAACATTAATTTTTGTTCTTCCTGTCCACCATGTCCTGACGTGTGAATGTCATTTAATGAACCGTGAATAACTTCTGCGCCTGCGCGGTATAAAAGGTTAATGGTACGATTTACACTAATCGTATTTCCTGGAATTGGAGAAGAAGAAAATACGACTGTATCACCAGGCTGAATTTGAATTTGACGGTGAGTTCCGTTGGCAATGCGTGATAACGCAGCCATTGGTTCCCCTTGGCTACCAGTACAAAGTATAGTTACTTCATTAGCTGGTAAGCGATTAATTTGGTTTGACTCAATGAACGTTTCTTTAGGAGCCTGAATATAGCCCAATTCACGACCAATTTCAATGGCTGCTTCCATACTTCTGCCAAACACAGCAACTTTACGATTGTTGATGACAGCCGATTCAATGACTTGTTGAAGTCGGTGAATGTTTGAAGCAAACGTTGCAAAAATAACTCGGCCGTCTACCTTGCGGAAAATGTCATGAATGCTATCTCCTACTTTTCGTTCTGACATCGTAAAGTTAGGAACTTCACTGTTCGTACTGTCAGAAAGTAGGCAAAGGACACCATCTTTTCCGATTTCAGCCATTTTAGTTAAGTTTGCAGGTTCCCCAACTGGAGTAAAATCAAACTTAAAGTCACCAGTATGAACCACACTACCTGGCGGGGTTTTAACTACTATTCCGTATGAATCAGGAATACTATGAGTTGTTCTAAAGAATGTAACGGACGTTTTTCTAAATTTGATAATGTCCTCTTCTTTAATCACATTTAGTGTAGCATTTCTTAATAGCCCGTGTTCTTCTAACTTGTTTCGAATAAGGGCAATCGCTAATTTACCACCGTAAATTGGGATATTAATTTCCCTTAATAAATATGGAATTCCGCCGATATGGTCTTCGTGACCATGAGTGACAAAGAGTCCTTTGATTTTATCCACGTTCTTAACAAGGTAGGAATAATCAGGGATAACATAATCAATTCCTAGTAATTCATCCTCAGGAAACTTAATTCCTGCATCAATTAAGATAATTTCATCTTGGAATTGAATGCCGTATGTGTTTTTACCGATTTCGCCAAGTCCGCCCAAGGCAAAAACAGCTGTTTGATCATTTTTAACAAATTTCATAGGGATTATTGCTCCATTTCAAAAGCTGCATGTTCTTTTTCATACTCTAAGTAATGAGTATCAAGAGCTTGTACGAATTCGATATTATATGGACGGTCTTTTAATAGTCGACGTACATGCCCTTCACTTTCAGCTTCAATATACAATGATTGAGTGTTTTCTCTTACTGGTGCTTGCTGTTTACTTTCTTGATAGTAAACTTTGTAAATCTTCATAATCTCTCTCCTTATCCGTTTTCAAAAATGTAACTTTTTCTATTATATATAAATTTATCAACTTTTTCACTTATTTAAAGCAGTGAATTGGACAAATCAATATGACCATAAGAATAAGACCCTCCGCTGGTGGAAGGGTGCACTATTAATTACGCAATTGTTTTTTTTCTTAATAGATCTTTCCACTGTTTTGCTAGTTTCTTCCGGAGCCGTTTTAACATAATCATCACTCCTTACTGTCATTTTACCGATTTTCGTCTGTGAAGTAAAGAAACCTATTGTCTTAGATACGGATAATTCGTTCTGTGCTAGCATTAGTCAAGTGTAGTATATGTATTTTTCTCCAAATCTTTCATGGATAAGTTTGGTACAAATGATCGGAAGGATTGACTTTAATCTTGGGGGAAATTACTGTAAAGTGAAGGGGAAATTTCAAATAAGGAGTTTAACATGAGCAAAATTGTATTCTTTGATATTGATGGAACACTATTAGATCACGAGAAAAAATTGCCTACTACAACAAAACAGGCGATTAGGCAATTGAAGGATAATGGCATCTTCGTAGCTATTGCAACGGGAAGAGCGCCCTTTATGTTCGAATGGTTAATAGATGAATTAGAGTTAGATTCATATGTCAGCTTTAATGGACAATACGTTCAGTTTGAGAATAAAGTGATTTATGAAAATCCTTTATCTCAACCAGAATTAGAAAAGATTATAGATGATGCAACCAATCGTAATCATCCACTTGTTTTCTTGAATGAGCAAACGATGAAAGCTAATACTGACCATCATCCATTTATCCAACAAAGTATGGAAAGCTTAAAGTTTATTCATCCAGAGAGAGATGACCACTTTTATCAAGACAAAAAGATATATCAATCTCTTTTATTTTGTGAAAAAGGTGAAGAAAATTATTACCGAGAGGCTTATAATGATTTTCATTTTTATTCGCTGGCACAAGTATTCTATGGATATCTTACCTAAAGGTGGTTCTAAAGCTGAGGGTATTAAACAAATGATTAAGAAGTTAAATTTTGATTTGAAAGATGTGTACGCCTTCGGTGATGGGTTAAACGACATCGAAATGATTCAAGAGGTAGGCACAGGTGTGGTCATGGGGAATGCGTCAGATGAAGTAAAGCAGTATGCTGATTTTGTGACTCATGATGTGGCAGAAGAAGGAATTCCATACGGATTAAAAAAATTAGGGCTACTATAGTTTTAGTCGCTCAGAATCTCACAGGAATGGAAGAGAGATTCTGAGCTTTTCTTATTTTTATCGATCAATAGCGACGGCATTTTCGATTGGTTTAAAAGGGTCCTTCTGATTAATGTGATCATAGAACATGATACCATTTAAATGGTCGATTTCATGTTGAAAAACAATGGCGGGTAAGCCTCTAAGCTTTAGTGTTTTTAGTTGGCCATTTATGTCAAATCCTTTTACTGTAACCTTTCTATATCGAGGTACAAAACCTGGAACATCTCGGTCGACGGATAAGCATCCCTCACCGGAAGTAAGGTAGGCTTGTTCAACAGAGTGGCTTATTACTATTGGGTTGAACAAAGCTTCTTCGATTAACTCACCTTTTTCGTTAGGAACTCGAATGGCTAACATTCTTTTTGATACATCAATTTGAGGAGCAGCTATACCAATACCTGGACGTAAATTAAATGTTGCTGCTTTTTCTGGGTCTTGACTATTCTTAACATATTCAAGAAGGCTTTTTAACGTTTCTTGATCCTCTAAGCTAGGTGGAATCTTCACTTCCTTTGCTACCTCACGTAATGTTGGGTGGCCTTCTCTAATAATATCACTCATTGTAATCAATGGATTGTCCTCCTTTAATACAAAAATCATCATGTAGCCTATTAATATGTAGCTAATCATAACATTTTTTTGCAAGTTCCTGTATATATTCTTCTTATAAGAGAATTCTACAAGTTTGTTTATCTTAAACTCAGTGGGTCCAATAATTTAACCACATCGAAAGGAAGAAAAACAGCCAGTAATAGGGTTACAACTATCGATGATAGGTTAACATAATAAGAAAAGGATATTGTTATTTTTACACATCCTAGATATAGTAGATAGTGGAAATAGATAGGGGGAAAAGGTATGAAAAAACGAATGATCTCCAGTGTTTTAGTAGGAATCATCTTGCTTACTGGTTGTTTAGGAGGACCGTCTCCAGAAGAAAATATGTTTACCATTATGGAAGAGACTGTCACGAAGGAGCAGCCGTTTCAAGAAGTTCAAGAACCGTTAAAGCAATTGGAAGAAGAAGGTAATACTATTTTCAGTCAAATTGTAGAATTATCTAATGAAGAGTTTGATCAAATTGTAACGTTATCTGACCAGGCACTAGAGAATATTGGACAAAGAAGAGAAAAATGGAAGAAGAAGTGGCTGCAATGGAAGAGTCTAAGGAGCATTTTTCTTTAGTAGCCGAAGAGATAGAAAAAATAGAAAACGAATCGTTAAAAAAACAAGCAGATGAATTAGTGGAAGTGATGAATAAGCGATATGATCTGCACGATAAGTTAGCACAAGCATACTACAAAGCGTTAGACGCAGACCAATTACTATATGAAAGTATGAAAAAAGAAGATGTTGAAATGGAAGAACTTGAAACTTTAGTGAATGATTCTAATACTGCCTATGATGAAATTTTTGTACAAAACAAAGAATTCAATGAAGTTACTGCAGAATTTAATAGAAAAAAAATTAAGCATTTTATGATGCAGCAGGATTAAACTTGGAAGATCCTACGGAAGAATAAGAATCATAAAATATTTTTTAGGTTCACAGGAGCGACTGCTAATTTGCGCTCCTGTGTTTTTTTGTCTATGAAGCAAATGGATTCTAAGTCAAAATTCAATTAGTACTGTATAACAGTTTTGTATGAGGTTTATATAGTAATACAGTTTCGTTGTATTATTGATACAGTTTTGGATATGTAAATTAGAGGAAGTAACATTATATGAAAAACTCTTTTAAAACAGTGTTTTTCAATTGACGATAGTCTTTTTTTTGGTTGTACACTATGAATCGAACTTACATAATTGTATTAGTGTAAGAGAAAAAATGATTGATACAGATACATTAAGCCATATTTTATAGAAATTGGTTTTCTTTTATAGGTATAGTGGGATACATATAAGGTAGATTATGTGTGGTAGACCTGTGAATTTTGGGTATTCTATACCTGTATGAATGTATTTAATAATTATAAGGAAGAAAGGACAGGTGAATTAGATGGCTTCTAAATCAAAGAAGGCACAATTCGATGCAGTTAAAACGCTTGAAACGATCGAACAACAATTTGAAATGTTTCAAATTTTGAACGAAAATGGCGAAATCGTTAATGAAGATGCAATGCCTAACTTAAATGATGAGCAACTTCAAGAGCTAATGCGCCGTATGGTATACACTCGAGTACTAGACCAACGTTCTATTTCATTAAACCGTCAAGGACGTCTAGGATTTTATGCTCCAACAGCAGGACAAGAAGCTTCTCAAGTTGCTTCACACTTTGCTTTAGAGAAAGAAGATTATGTGATTCCTGGTTACCGTGATGTTCCTCAAATCATTTGGCACGGATTACCATTAGCTCAAGCATTCTTATTCTCTCGCGGTCATTATAAAGGAAATCAAATTCCTGAAGGTGTTAATATCCTACCTCCACAAATTATTATCGGTGCTCAGTATGTGCAAACTGCTGGAGTTGCTTTAGGTATTAAAAAACGTGGTAAGAAAGCTGTAGCTGTTACATATACAGGTGACGGTGGTTCTTCTCAAGGTGATTTCTACGAAGGTATTAACTTTGCAGGTGCTTACAATGCTCCAGCAATCTTCTTCGTACAAAACAACGGCTTTGCCATTTCGACACCTCGTGACAAACAAACAAAAGGAGCAACTATTGCTCAAAAAGCTGTTTCAGCTGGTATTCCAGGTGTCTTAGTTGATGGAATGGATCCTCTTGCAGTATATGCTGTAACGGCAGATGCTCGTCTCCGTGCAGTAAACGGTGAAGGTCCTACACTAATTGAAACTCTTTGCTACCGTTACGGTCCACATACGATGGCTGGTGACGATCCTACTCGATATCGTTCTTCTGAGATGGATACAGAATGGGAAAAGAAAGATCCACTAGTACGTTTCCGTAAATTCCTTGAAGGAAAAGGTCTATGGAGCGAAGAGAAAGAAACTGAAGTAATCGAACAAGCGAAAGAAGATATTAAGAACGCTATTAAAGAAGCGGACAATACACCAAAACAAAAAGTGACAGACTTAATGTCTATTATGTATGAAGAAATGCCGTTCCACTTACAGGAGCAGTATGAAATCTACAAAGAAAAGGAGTCGAAGTAAGCCATGGCCCAAATGACAATGATTCAAGCCATCACTGAAGCCCTGCGCACAGAACTTAAAAATGACGAAAACGTTCTTGTGTTCGGAGAAGACGTTGGTCTAAACGGTGGGGTTTTCCGTGCAACTGAAGGTCTTCAAAAAGAATTTGGAGAAGACCGTGTATTTGATACACCACTAGCTGAGTCTGGTATTGGTGGTCTAGCTGTTGGTCTATCTCTTGAAGGATTCCGTCCAGTTCCCGAAATCCAATTCTTTGGTTTCGTTTATGAAGTAATGGATTCTGTTAGTGGACAAATGGCACGTTACCGCTACCGTTCAGGTGGTTCCCTGAAAATGCCAATTACAATCCGTTCTCCATTCGGAGGTGGGGTTCATACTCCTGAGCTTCACGCAGATAGCTTAGAGGGATTAATGGCTCAACAACCAGGTTTAAAAGTAGTTATTCCTTCAACTCCTTACGATGCGAAAGGATTACTATTATCAGCAATTCGTGATAATGATCCAGTTATCTTCCTTGAGCATATGAAATTATATCGTTCATTCCGTCAAGAGGTGCCAGAAGAAGAGTATACGATTCCTCTTGGTAAAGCAGATGTGAAACGTGAAGGTACTGACCTATCCATCATCACTTACGGTGCAATGGTACATGAGTCACTAAAAGCTGCTGACGAACTAGAAAAAGAAGGATACTCAGTTGAAGTGGTTGACCTTCGTACAATTGCTCCTCTTGATATCCCTACTATTATCGAATCTGTTGAAAAACAGGAAGAGCTATTGTTGTTCAAGAAGCTCAAAAGCAAGCTGGTATTGCATCTGATATCGTAGCTGAAATCAACGATCGTGCAATCCTAAGCTTAGAAGCACCTGTATTACGTGTTGCAGCACCTGATACGGTCTTTGCATTCTCTCAAGCTGAGGGCGTATGGCTTCCAAATCATAAAGACGTAATAGAAACGGCTAAAAAAGTTTTAACATTCTAATGACCAAAGGAAGGGCTCTCCCTTCCTTTTATAAAAGAATTAAAGGAGGATCTACCATGTCATTTAAATTCCGACTACCTGATATCGGTGAAGGTATTCACGAAGGTGAAGTTGTAAAATGGTTTGTTAAACCTGGCGATAAAGTAGAAGAAGATGATGTACTTGCTGAAGTGCAAAACGATAAAGCGGTTGTAGAAATTCCGTCTCCTGTTGCAGGAACAGTTGAAAAACTACTAGTTGAAGAAGGAACAGTAGCTGTCGTTGGTGACGTTCTTATTGAATTTGATGCTCCAGGATATGAGGATCTAAAATTCAAAGGTGACGATCACGGGGACGAAGCGCCACCTGAAGAAGCAGTAGAAGAAGTTCAAGAAGAAGCAGCAACTGAAGCTACAGAAGTAGAAGTTGACGAAAGTCGCCGAGTAATCGCTATGCCTTCTGTACGTAAATATGCTCGTGATAAAGGTGTAGATATTCGTGCAATTGAAGGATCAGGTAAAAATGGTCGTATCGTAAAAGAAGATATCGATGCCTTTATGGATGGTGGTCAAGCTACTCAAGCTGAAGCTACACCTCAAGCTGAAACTAAAGAAGCACCTAAAGCAGAAGCTACCAAAGAAGAAACCCCTAAAGCTGCAGCAGCGGCGGTTGTACCTGAGGGTGAATTCCCAGAAACTCGTGAGAAGATGAGCGGGATCCGTAAAGCTATCGCTAAAGCTATGGTAAACTCTAAGCAAACAGCTCCTCACGTTACACTAATGGACGAAGTAGATGTTACAGCACTATGGGCTCACCGTAAGAAGTTCAAAGACGTAGCTGCAGAAAAAGGCGTTAAGTTAACGTTCTTACCGTATGTGGTTAAAGCTCTTACAAGTGCTTTACGTGAGTATCCTGTATTAAATACTTCTATTGATGATAGCAAAGATGAAATCGTTCAAAAGCATTATTACAATATTGGGATCGCAGCTGATACTGAAAAAGGTCTACTAGTACCAGTTGTAAAAAATGCTGATCGTAAATCTATGTTCTCAATTTCTAATGAAATTAACGAACTAGCTTCAAAGGCACGTGAAGGACGTCTTGCTCCTGCAGAAATGAAAGGTGCTTCATGTACGATTACAAACATCGGTTCTGCTGGTGGACAATGGTTTACTCCAGTAATTAATCATCCTGAAGTAGCTATTTTAGGAATTGGTCGAATTGCAGAAAAACCTGTAGTTAAAAATGGTGAAATTGTAGCGGCTCCTGTGTTAGCATTATCATTGAGCTTTGATCACCGTATTATTGACGGTGCAACTGCTCAAAACGCTTTAAATCACATTAAGCGTCTATTAAATGATCCAGAATTATTATTAATGGAGGGGTAATACATGGTAGTAGGAGATTTCCCAATTGAAACAGATACTCTTGTCGTTGGGGCAGGTCCTGGGGGATATGTAGCGGCGATTCGTGCAGCACAACTTGGACAAAAAGTAACGATTGTTGAAAAGGAGAACTTGGTGGAGTTTGTTTAAACGTAGGTTGTATTCCATCTAAAGCTTTAATTTCAGCAGGACACCGTTATGAAAATGCTCTTCATTCTGAAGACATGGGTATTACAGCTGAAGGCGTTAAAGTAGACTTTTCAAAAGTTCAAGCTTGGAAAGGTTCGGTTGTTAAGAAACTAACTGGTGGAGTTGAAGGTCTACTAAAAGGAAATAAAGTAGACATCGTACGCGGTGAAGCCTATTTCGTTGACAACGAAACAGTTCGTGTTATGGATGAAAATTCTGCACAAACATACAAGTTTAAAAATGCGATTATCGCAACGGGTTCTCGCCCAATTGAAATTGGTGCTTTTAAGTACTCAAAGCGCGTTCTTGATTCTACTGGTGCAATTAACCTTGACCATATTCCAGAAAGCATGGTTGTTATTGGTGGAGGTTATATTGGGACAGAGCTTGGAACTGCCTATGCAAACTTTGGAACAAAAGTAACAGTTCTTGAAGGAACGGATGAAATCCTAGGTGGATTTGAGAAGCAAATGTCTGCCATTGTTAAAAAGAACTTAAAGAAAAAAGGCGTTGAAATTGTTACAAACGCAATGGCTAAAGGTGTGGAAGAAACTGATTCAGACGTAACAGTTACGTATGAAGCAAAAGGTGAAACTCACACAGTTAAAGCTGAATACGTTTTAGTTACAGTTGGTCGCCGTCCAAATACGGATGAGCTTGGCCTTGAGCAAGCAGGAGTTGAAATGTCTGATCGCGGTGTTATCAAAATTGATAAACAATGCCGTACAAATGTTTCAAATATCTATGCAATTGGAGATATCGTAGAGGGACCTCCACTTGCCCATAAAGCTTCTTATGAAGGTAAAATTGCCGCTGAAGCAATTGCTGGTGAAAAAGCTGAAATCGACTACTTAGGAATTCCTGCGGTCGTATTCTCTGAACCAGAATTAGCTTCTGTTGGTTACACAGAAAAAGAAGCAAAAGATGAGGGCATTGAAGTGTCCGCAGCGAAATTCCCATTCGCAGCAAACGGTCGTGCACTTGCACTTAATGAAACAGATGGTTTCTTAAAGCTCGTTGCACGTAAACAAGATGGACTTTTAATTGGTGCTCAAATTGCTGGAGCAAATGCTTCTGACATGATTGCCGAGCTTGGTCTTGCCATCGAAGCTGGTATGACAGCTGAAGATGTTGCTATGACAATCCATGCTCACCCATCATTAGGTGAAATTGCAATGGAAGCTGCTGAAGTACTAATGGGTAGCCCAATTCATATTATGAAATAAATGTATGTAAAAACCGATCTCGCGTATGTGAGATCGGTTTTTTATATGGAAATCTCCTTTTCAGGAGCATATTTTATCACTTACTTTTATCTCACATGAAGAATTGCCCTGCTATTATGTGTGATAAAAGAAAGGAAAATAGTTAAGGGAGTATCATCCACTGTTGCTAGTGTTAAAGAAATCTTTACATACGAAGATTTATCTAACCCAAAAGGAATTTTGTCCAATTTGTTGAATTTCATGAGTTATAATATGATAAAGAAACTTTTTATAAGAATAATAGTGTATATCTTACCTTTTCTTTTCATTTCTACTGATTGATTACTGTTATCAGAAAATTTTTTTTGGAAAGCTCCAAGTTGTACGAATTGTATCAACTCAAAACTCTCTAACTCTTTGATTTGAACTCATTCTTATGGTTTTTCACAATACTTCCCGTCATGTGGTTGATCCAAAATGATTTAAATTCTATAACATGTTAGGGACTATGAATGTTGCATCCCATTCTACCGATTCTGACTTTTATTAACTGTAGAAGGTATATCTTCATCACACCAATCAAATTACTTGTCACTAACCTGCCAATTATAACAGAAAAGTTCTTTCACAATAGTCTTCCTAAAGTTTTTAAGGTAAAAGTAAAAGATAGGATAACTTGTCAGCTTAATAGACTTTCTAATCATACTAAATAATAGTGAGGTGAAGTGATTATGAAACTTGTGGACGGTGTATTCGAGGGAGGCGGGGTAAGAGGAATTGCTCATGTAGGGGCAGTACAAGCTATTGAAGACCAAGGCTATTCGTGGAATCGTTTGGCTGGTACTTCAGCAGGGGCGATCATCGCTGCTTTACTTGCAAGTGGATATAACGCGAAGGAATTAAGAGTCATAATGAAGGAATTAGATTATGTACGATTCTTAAAAAAGAATTGGATAAATTATGTGCCGTTTATTGGACAAGGATTGAACTTACTGTTTCATGAAGGATTTTATAAAAATACGTTTCAAGAACAGTGGTTAACGGAGAAATTAGCACATAAAAATGTGTATTCATTTAATGATTTAGAAGAATGTCAGCTTAAAATTATCGTGTCAGACATCACCAATAATAGAATGACTATTTTTCCAGATGATTTAGAGTGGTACGGAGAAACGGATGAGTTTTCGGTTGCTAAGGCCGTGACCATGAGCTGCACTATACCTATCTATTTTCAACCGATTATATGGAAAACAAAACAGTTTTCTTCCCCTAATTTAATGGTCGACGGAGGATTACTGAGTAATTTTCCAATTTGGATTTTCGATTCTCCCCATATTCCTAGATGGCCAACATTTGGTTTTCATTTTAAACGAGAAGAAACGGTTTCAAGGTATTCAAGTGGAATCTTTAGTATAGTAAAGTCATTATTATCAACGATGCTGCAAGCACATGATTATCGGCATTTAGACGAGGAAGCATTGGCAAGAACCATACTTATTCCTACTGACTCCATATCTAGTACTGATTTTGGTTTAACTGAAGGACAAAAAGAATGGTTGTATCAAGCTGGATACTCCTCTGCCTATCATTTTCTAGAAAAGTGGAATTTTCATGATTATATTACTATATTTAGAAATGAATTTATTTCCAGTAAGAAATAATCTGTTCTGATAGGAATGTATCGTTTCACAACTAAATATAGTATGGTAAAAAGACGGTAAAGAGAGTGATATCATGATAAGAGTAGCAGCTATCTCTATTCATATGCTTTTATGGAGTCTTTTTACATTAACTGAGTTCTTAACATTAGATGGAACAGTAGTAAAGTGGATCATGTTTGGCGTGTTTATTTTTATCTGTTATCGAATTAGTAGAATGTTTTCTTATAAACCAACTCATTCTGTACTATTAACGTTAGGAACATTGCTTTTTTACGAAATAGTCAAAGGATTGTTTTGGATATATTTTTCTATACTATCCGTTTAATCAATTTGACTATGATAAAATGAAAAAAGACTAAAACGTAGAAGGGTGACACAAATGAGAAAAAGAGCGGCTATTTTAACCAGTTTACTTCTACTCGTAGGCTGTCAAACTGATCAAGAGACAGAACAAAATACTATTATTGACGAGGTAGAAGATCGGGAAAGAGAGGAATCAATAGTAGAAGAACCTACTGAATCGGCGGAAGAGAAATTAGACGAGGTAGAACCAACGGAGGAAGTAGTTCAAGAGCCAACAGTGCCTCAATATAAACTTAATGAATCTAACTGGTCTATTGAGCCTATATCAGATGCAAACCCACAGGTTGTATTATTAACGATTGATGATGCTCCTGATCAACATGCATTAGACATGGCGAAAACATTAAAAGCTATGAATGCCCCAGCTATTTTCTTTGTGAATGGACATTTTCTTGATACTCCTGAAGAAAAACAGATTTTAAAAGAAATTTATGATTTAGGCTTCCCAATAGGAAACCATACGTATAGTCATAGTAATCTGAAAGATTTATCAGAAGAAAAGCAGCGAGAAGAAATCATTTCGATTAGTGACTTAGTGGAAGAAATAACCGGTGAGAGACCGAAATTTTTCAGAGCTCCTTTTGGTAGTAACACAGAATACAGTAAATCAGTTGTAGCGGAAGAAAAGATGCTGCTAATGAACTGGACATATGGATACGATTGGGAAAAAGAATATCAAACAAAAGAAGCGATTGCAGATATCATGGTAAATACTCCTTATTTAAATCATGGAGCAAATTTATTAATGCATGACCGTACTTGGACTAATGAGGGACTAGAAGATATCGTACAAGGTCTGCGCGATAAAGGCTATGAAATGGTAGACCCAAATGAAATACAAACCCCATAACAAAAAAGCACCCCCAGGGTGCTTTTTTTTATGCTTTTATAAATAGTATGGTAGATAAAAGCATTTTTTAGAAGTTGAATAATGTAAAATGATGATGGCTCCTTGAGGTGCAGGACCACTTTCTTTGGATGATTATAATGATGACTACTATGCAATGTGCTTCGGAACGCAAAGCTTTTTTACGGAATCAGACAGCGATGTTACCAAAAATTATTCTTATGCAACGAACTTAAATAATAGACCTAATTTATGGTACATTTATTTTAATGTGACATACAGTTTAGGCTTGATATTTTAAATGTGTTATATTATTATAGATTCAAAGAAAGAAATCGCTTACAAACAACACTAAACAAAGGGGTTGAAACAATGGGTACAATCGTATGTAAATCTTGTTTAGGTACCATGGAGCACTATGATGAGGAAAAAGTAACGGTTTTGTATTCTGATTGTGGATGCGGGGAAGAAGAAGAATTACAGGATTAAAGCGATTTGACAAAGGGGAATAAAAAGATGTATCCGAGGACGGATACATCTTTTTTATCGTATAGCCTGATGCTCTTTAATAACGCGTAAGTAACTTAAATCATAATCTTCGGGACCTTGAACTGGTAACCCCGCTTCAATATTTTTTTGAATGTAGTCAATGTTATCCTCGGTTATAATTTCCCCAGGTATAAAAATTGGAATGCCTGGTGGATAGACCATAATAAATTCAGCAATGATACGACCAGCTGACTCTCTTATTGGAACGACTTCTGTATCCGCATAAAAGGCATCTCTTGGTGTAACAGCTAGTAATGGGATATCTGGTAACATCACGGCAATCTCACGTTCTCCTGAATGATCAATAAAGGTAGCAGATAATTTTTGTAAGGCTTCAACCAAGATATTTGCTTCTCTCTCCGTATCACCAGGTGTTATAATACATAATAAGTTGTATAAATCTGACATTTCAACTTCGATATTATAGGTTTCTCTTAGCCATTTTTCTGCATCGAAGCCAGTAATGCCTAAATCTTTAACAGAAATTATTAATTTTGTCGGATCATAATCATAAGTAGCCTTCGTACCTAAAATTTCTTTTCCTACACAGTCAATATGGTCTATTTCATTAATGCGACTGCGCGTATTTTGTGCTAAACGAATGGCTCGATCAATTAATTCATGACCTTCCATAACTAATCTTTTTCTAGCTACATCTAATGAAGCCAGCAACAAATAAGAAGTGGAGGTAGTAGTTAGCATGCTTAAAATTGCTTGCACACGCTTCGGAGACACTAACCCGCTCTTTACATTAAGTATAGAGCTTTGAGTCATACTGCCACCTAACTTATGAACGCTAGTAGCAGCCATGTCAGCGCCTGCTTGCATCGCGGAAAGCGGTAAATCTTCATGGAAATGGATATGCACACCATGAGCTTCATCGACTAGAACTGGGACATTATAGGAATGAGCTAATTCTACAATCTCTTTTAAATTAGCAGAAATCCCAAAATAGGTAGGATTAATCACTAACACACCTTTAGCATCAGGGTGTTGAAGTAGTGCACGTTCAACTAAATCTGAAGTTATTCCGTGGGAAATACCTAAATTCTCATCAACAGAAGGATGAATGAAAATAGGAGTGGCACCTGAAAAAACAATAGCACTCATCACGGATTTGTGAACATTTCGCGGTACAATTATTTTATCCCCAGGACCACAGACACTCATTACCATAGCCATAATGGCGCCCGAGGTACCTTGAACAAGAAAAAAAAGTATGATCTGCACCAAAGGCCTCTGCTGCTAAGTCTTGTGCTTCTTTTATCATCCCTTTTGGATGATGAAGGTCATCGAGAGGACCAATGTTTATTAAATCAATAGATAATGCATTCTCACCAATAAATGCTCGGAATTCAGGGTCCATCCCTGCACCTTTTTTGTGACCCGGAATATGAAACTGAACAGGGTTCTTTTTACTGTGTTCTAACAAGCCAGTATATAACGGCGTTTTTTCTTGAGACAATCAATTCACACCTCTTTATTTAAATACATAAAATCTTTGGTAGTAAAGGGATATTGTTCCTAACTACTCCCGAGAATTATAGCATTTCTTCTTTTTTTTTACTTACATTATATTCTCCGTATATGTTTAACGCATCTTGAAGATATATAAACCTCTTTTTTAGCATGCTCACCTATATAGAATTCATAACGAAAGGATGAAAAAGTTGAACTGGTCGACTAGAGTCACAAAGGAATTAGGTATACAATACCCTATTATTCAAGGCGGTTTAGCGTACTTAGCGTATAGTAAGCTTGCATCAAGCGTTTCAAATGCTGGTGGCTTAGGTCAAATAACTGCCATGAGCTTACCTTCACCAATAGAGTTACGTGAAGAAATAAGAAAAACGAATGAATTAACAAATAAGCCATTTGGAGTTAATTTTGCGATTGGTCAGCATGGAAGACCTTTTGAGCATATGCTTGAAGCCGCTCTAGAAGAAGAAGTATCGATTGTGAGTGTTACAGGTGGAAATCCTACTGGTTTTTTTAAGCTTTTGGAAGGGACAAGTGTAAAAACTCTTGTACTTGTTGCAGGAGTAAGACAAGCAGTGAAAGCAGAGGAAATTGGTGCGGATATGGTGATGGTAGTAGGACAGGAAGGAGGAGGACATTTAGGTAAGGAAGATGTTGGTACTATGGTACTTGTGCCAAGAGTTGTAGATTCGGTATCTATACCCGTTATTGCATCTGGAGGAATAGGAGATGCAAGAGGGTTAATGGCAGCACTCTCACTTGGTGCTGAAGGAATAGAGATGGGGACTCGATTTATTGCTACGAAAGAATGTGAGCATGCCCATCCAAATTATAAAGAAGCTATACTTAAAGGTACTGAACGAGACACCGTCGTCATTAAAAGGAGTATGGGTGCACCTGGAAGAGCTATTCAAAACGCCTGGACAGATGAGATTTTACTTAAAGAAAGTGAACAAGCTTCCTACGAAACGTTAAAGGATCATATTAGCGGAAAGAGAAATCAAGATTTCATTCACCATGGTAACTTGAATGAAGGATATGGATGGGGAGGGCAAGTAATGGGTCTCATTCATGATGTTCCTTCCTGTAGTGAACTAATAGACCGGATGATATCAGATGCAGAAACACTCAGAACAAAATGGGCATCCGTGTAATTTTACTTAAAACGTGTATAGTAAAGGGTATAAGAGGTAGAAATGTAGGTGAGGAAATGGAATATCAATATCCTTTTTCTTTGGATTGGTCAAAGGATGAAGTGATAGACGTCATTAAATTTTTTGAGCTAGTCGAAAGAGCGTATGAAAAAAACGTATCCAAAGAACAATTCATGATCACATATAAACGGTTTAAAGAAATTGTTCCAAGCAAATCGGAAGAAAAGAAAATATGTAATGAATTTGAAGAGTCTAGTGGATATTCTTCTTACCATGTTGTCAAGAAAGCAAAGGAAGCAGAAGACGGTCAAAGCATTACGATGAAATGATCAAAACCACGGGAGTAGTCCCGTGGTTTTGTGTGTTTATTAGAACAGTTGAGGAATTAGAATGGGCTTATCTCAATGTTTAAGCCATTTTGTAAAGGGGTACTGTTTTTACAAATACATTATGAATAATATCATGCCACTGTTGTTCTGTTAGCTTGATGAATTCATCACGAAAAATTCGATATCCACATAAAATCTCTGCTTTCTTAACTGTTTGGAGGCGTTCAAAAAGTGTAGATAAGTCATTTGAACTCATATTATCCATACGAACAGAATCTGGCTTTGTATGATCTCCTGACCAAACAAAATCGGAAGGGATTATGGATTGAATGTTTGAAAGGTTGTCCTGTAGAGTACGTCCAAATTCTTCTTTGTTCTGTACCTCGTATATCACAGCAAACCAGATAAAAACGTGTGATTCCCATAATCCGATTTGAAAATGTGGATGCATCTTATACCCTCGTTTATTTGGTGCAAAGGCTACCCATGTATCAGCAGGGGGATTGACGGACCTGCGCGCATGCTTTGCAACGTGGTAATGTATCTCTTCTCCAACTAAGGCACTAAGTGTAGGGGCGAACTCTTGACCTAAAGCCTCTAATTTGGGGCGAATAGAAGAAACAAGGGCTTCCATTCGAGGCTCCAAACCATCTATTTTAAATATGTCGAAATCTGACTGTGAAAATGTAGTAGTAGACAATCTAACAATTCCTCCTAAGAATAATTTAGAATCATTCTAACATAATAGAGATAATTGTGGAAATATAGTGTGTGAACTCGAAGTGAAACATAGATAGACTAACGCACATTTTAGTTACATCCTATTTAAAATTTCATATGATAATGTAATACAATCAAATGAAATGAATCAAACTGCTACTTCACTTCAAATGGAACAAATATTGGAAGGAGTGTATGGAAAATGAAACAAGTGATTCAACATTCTACAAGAAAAGATTATTTTCAACAACGATTGGCTGTATTAAGATTAGAACTTGATTACGAATTAGCCGTACTATTTGAAGCAATGGAAAATAAAGATAGTGATTTAAAGTCAAAAACGAAGAAAAAGCTACTTCGAATTAGAGACGAATTAATGAGATTAAAAGCATTACAACAATAACTCCTTTTGCGGGCGAAAAGCTCGCATTTATTTTGTGAAATTTGAAGAGTAGTTACTTGAATAACCGTGCATTTTTCTATAAGCTTAAACCCATAGCATATGCACGGGAGGAAAGTACCATGACAAATTGGGAAAAGATAAATGAGCAGGCTATACAATGGATAAAAGAAGCGGGAAGCAAAATACGTGCATCATTTCTCCAGCAATTAAAAATTGAAACAAAAACAAATAGAAATGATTTAGTCACGAATATGGACAAAGAAACTGAGCAGTTTTTTAATTAAAAAAATTAATGAAGCTTATACTGACCACCGAATCTTAGGTGAAGAAGGATTTGGTGATGTTGTAGAGGATGAGAATGGAGTAATTTGGGTGATTGATCCTATTGATGGCACGATGAATTTTGTCCATCAACAGCGAAACTTTGCCATAAGTATAGGTATTTATGAAGATGGAATAGGCCAGCTTGGTTACATATATGATGTGGTTCATGATGAGTTGTATCATGCTAGAAAAGGATTTGGAGCGTTTTTAAATGATCAACGTCTCAGCCCATTAAGTGAAGTGGAAATAGAGGATGCTGTTATTGGGGTTAATGCGTTATGGGTAACCGATAACCACCGTATAAATCGTCATGTTCTTGGGCCGTTAGTTCAGAATGTACGAGGAACTAGATCGTACGGTTCTGCTGCAATGGAAATTGCTTATGTAGCTTCTGGGAGATTAGATTCATATATTACAATGAGACTCTCCCCTTGGGATTTTGCTGGAGGAAAAGTGATAGTAGAAGAAGTTGGGGGAGTTGTTACGAGCCTAACAGGTGAACCACTTACCATTACTTCAAAATCCTCTGTTTTATTTCAAAACCAGGTCTTCATCAAAAGATCTCTGAGAAATATTTAAGGTCTGTTGAATTGAATTAGATGAAAAAAGCTTCACATCATTGTGAAGCTTTTTTATGTAAAATTTTTGTTAAGATTTCTCATTATTCTCTCTACTTTTTTTCTTGGTCATAAAGCCAAAGCCCATAATAAAAATAAGGGCCACAATTGATAAAAGCACGCCAGTTAAGCTTCCTTCACTAATGAAAATTCCAATACCCATAATAGAAGCAGCTGCTAAACATGCCAATAACACAAAAATCCATTGTATATTTTTCATAATTTCCCCTCCTATCCATCATCATTGTACATCTTCTGCTTATTCTTTTCTATACAGTGTGCTATAATAATCAAGTTAATAGAATGTGTGTAGAATCACACGATATCAGGAGTGGATATTTTTTGAAAACAAGACAAGATCTTCGCAATATTGCGATTATTGCCCACGTTGACCATGGAAAAACAACATTAGTGGACGAATTATTAAAACAATCTGGAATCTTTCGTTCTAATGAGCAAGTGGAAGAACGTGCAATGGATTCCAATGATCTAGAAAGAGAACGTGGTATTACCATCTTAGCTAAAAATACTGCGATTCAATATAAAGATACAAGAATTAACATTCTTGATACACCTGGGCATGCTGACTTTGGTGGAGAAGTTGAGCGTATTATGAAAATGGTAGACGGTGTTCTACTTGTAGTAGATGCATATGAAGGATGTATGCCTCAAACACGATTTGTTTTAAAGAAAGCATTAGAGCAAAATTTAACACCTATAGTTGTAGTCAACAAAATTGATAAAGATTCGGCACGACCGGAAGAAGTTATTGATGAAGTGCTTGAATTATTCATTGAGTTAGATGCAAACGAAGACCAGCTTGAATTCCCAGTAGTTTATGCATCTGCAATTAACGGTACAGCTAGCTTAGATTCAGACCCTGCAAACCAAGATGAGAACATGCAAGTAATCTATGATAGCATTATCGAACATATTCCAGCTCCTATTGATAATAGTGATGAAGGGTTACAATTCCAAGTAGCTTTACTTGATTATAATGATTATGTTGGACGTATTGGAATTGGACGTGTGTTCCGTGGAACAATGCGAGTAGGGCAACAAGTATCCTTAATGAAATTGGATGGTTCCGTGAAAAACTTCCGTGTAACCAAAATCTTTGGTTTCTTAGGTTTAAAGCGTGTTGAAATTGAAGAAGCAAAAGCTGGGGATTTAGTAGCCGTATCTGGAATGGAAGACATTAACGTAGGGGAAACGGTTTGTCCTGTTGATCAACAAGAAGCTCTACCAGTGTTACGTATTGATGAGCCAACATTACAAATGACTTTCTTGGTTAACAATTCTCCATTTGCAGGGCGTGAAGGTAAATGGGTAACAGCACGTAAGATTGAAGAGCGTTTATTACAACAGTTACAAACAGATGTAAGTTTACGAGTAGAACCAACAGATTCTCCTGATGCATGGACCGTTTCTGGTCGTGGAGAACTTCACCTTTCTATTTTAATTGAGAACATGCGTCGTGAAGGATATGAGCTACAAGTTTCGAAACCTCAAGTTATTATTCGTGAGATTGATGGGGTAAAATGTGAGCCAGTTGAGCGTGTTCAAATTGATGTTCCAGAAGAGCATACAGGATCTATTATTGAGTCATTAGGTTCTCGTAAGGGCGAAATGCTTGATATGATTAATAATGGTAGTGGACAAGTTCGCTTGATCTTCCTTGTACCGTCTCGTGGACTTATTGGATACTCTACGGAATTCATGAGTTTAACTAGAGGATTTGGAATTATTAACCACACCTTCGACAGCTACCAGCCAATGCAACAAGGTCGAGTGGGTGGACGTCACCAAGGTGTTCTTGTTTCAATGGAAACTGGAAAAGCGTCAACTTACGGTATCATGCAAGTGGAAGACCGCGGTACCATCTTTATAGAACCAGGTGTAGAGATTTATGCGGGAATGATTGTCGGAGAAAATACTCGTGAAAATGATATTACCGTAAACATCACGAAATCCAAACAAGCGACAAATGTTCGTTCTGCTAATAAGGACCAAACCGTTACCATTAAAAAACCAAGAATTATGTCTTTAGAGCAATCTTTMGAGTATTTAAATGATGACGAATATTGTGAGATTACTCCTGAAAGCATTCGTCTCCGTAAGAAAATTCTTGATAAAAATGAGCGTGAACGTGTAGCGAAGAAAAAGAAATACGCAGAACTGAACGACTAATCTCTTAGAAGGGAGGGCCACAAAGTGGAAGCGAATGTAACAGAACGCTTATCCTTTTTTGCATCTCTTTATCGAGTAGACGCAAACACAGAATTAGGAATGTGGTTACTTTATCTTACAATTGTCGCTTTAGCGATTTTAGTGTTTAAGCTAGGGTTTGCTAAAAAGCTCCCATTGTTAAAGAATGTTGTTATTTATGCATTTTTAATTTTGGGTTGTACGGTATTAACATTCCTAGGCATCTTCTTACCCATTGCCGAGGGTCTCGTCGTTGCAGCGTTAATCTTAATCATATATAAAATAAGATTACGACAAGAAAAGAAAAGTACCGAGGCTTAAATAAAAAAGGTTGACCGACTAGGTCAACCTTTTTTGTATAGCCATTTATAACTTACATATAAACTAAAGAAATACACAATATGACCTAGTCCCCAATAAGTGAATGCAACGATGTCCCATAAAGGTGGGACGGTTTTCTCAGCTAATAAAACTAAAGGAAAGTATAATGGTATGGTAGGGAGAGTAATGAGAAAGCTTGTGAATAGTGGGTGTTCACCGAACCATTTATTGCTAGATTTTTCAATTATATACAAGTATAAAATACCAATTAAAAAGGATATGATACAATGAAAAAAGAATTCGATAAATTCTGGCCACTGAATATCTCCGATGATTGGTATAAAATCAACATTTAATAATAATGTATATACTTTAACTCCAGTTAAATACTCAATCCCCTTAAGAAAGAACCCTAGAAGGAGACCTGAAATCGTCCCTATGATGATTCCTTTTCGGATCATTAAAAATCCGCTTCCTTGTTTAGTAGATGATGAAGACGATATGTTTCAGGGTCTCGATTTTCTTTTGTCTTTGTCGCAATTCGATCATTACATTCATCACATAAATAAGTATGTATCGGGCGGTTTCGTAGCTTTTTTGCCAAGGGATTTTCGTCTTGAAGTGTATCGATTCGTTCACAAATTACGCATTTTACTTTCATAGTTTCCTCCTAATTTGCATTTAACATAAGTATATCACGTGAAATACTCTTTCATAAAGTAGGAGAGTTCTACTTATATTTTACAAAGGTGTATAGTATACTGACTATAACAGCAAGAATTACAAACAAGAACTGTCTGAGATTTGGGAGGGATGGCGTTGGCAAATCGAGTGGAAGATAGGTTATCTCAAGAATTGTTTGATTGCTTTCAATCTGAAAGATTCGTTACAGTTGCGACGGTGGATAAAGATACTGGTGGTCCAGCAGTAACTAGTCTTTCATGGGTAATAGCAAAGGATGAGAAGACGCTCTATCTTGCGGTTGATAAGAAATCTAGAATGGTTGAGAATATTCAGCAGCATGCTTCAATGGCTGTGAACGTCTTAGCAAACGAAACTTCTTATACCATTACTGGTCTCTCTAAGATTAAAGAAGAGACTTTAAATGGTGTGCCGTTAAAACTAGCATTGCTGGAACTATCTGTAAAAGAAGTTAGAGATGTAATGTTTTATGGTTCAAAAATTGTCCAATATCCTGAATATGATAAAACATATGACAAAAAAGCTGCGGAAAAATTAGATATACAAGTAATGAAAGCCATGAAAGAAGCTTAATAAATAGCGCTCTTCATGGCTTTTAGTATTTCATTTTATTCTTTTTCATTTAGATAGTTATTAGATTGATCTTCTTGCTCTTTGTCTAGAGTATTTTCTTTCCCTTCATTTATTTTTGATTCTGGTTCCTCAGGAGCTTCTTCTGGGTTAGTTTTTTGTAAGTGTTTCGGTAGCTCGGGGATGATTCTTCCTGTTATGTCTGAGAGTTCATTTAAAATACCTTGGATAGGATGCCCATTTTGTATATCATAACGTATTTCTGTTAGCCTTGCTGTTATATCCGGGTCAGCTACTACAAGAGCTTCAGCTCCGTCTGGATCATCTTTTAAGGTTTCGGCAACGGAGTATTTGATTGTTCCCACTTCAGAACGATCAAGGTCTTTATCTACATCAATCCCAACAATAGCATACTCTCCTAGTGCTACTACTGTAGCATGTTTCACGTTAGGAACAGATGCAGCAAGTTCTGCTAGGCGATTGGAAGTTGTTTCACTGTCATCTCTGTCAATATTCTGTTCAATAGTAGAGTCATTTACATTTATGGTTCTAGGTGCTTCATTTTCGTTTAGGCCAAGTTCATTGTCATTTTGACATGCACTAATCACTACGATTAATAGGAGTGCGAGTAGTCGATACATAGGTTATTCCCTCCTAAAAAGATGCTTTCTTAGTAATTAGTGTGTAATTTTCTTCTATCTTTATACGTAAAATCATATATTTTAGCAAACGATAACGATTGGAGAAAGATTTACTAACGAGAAGATATGTCGCTACATACAATAGTTTAAGAATATAGGAGCAGGAGGCATCGTTTTGAGTAAAATTTATGTATTAGATACCAATGTCTTGCTACAAGACCCATATGCAATCTTTTCATTTGAAGAAAACGAGGTAATCATCCCAGCAGTTGTACTAGAGGAAGTGGATTCTAAAAAAAGGTATATGGATGAAGTAGGTAGAAATGCAAGGCACGTATCCAAACTGATTGACAACTTAAGAGAAGAAGGAAGGCTCCACGAAAAAATCCCTCTCCATAATGGTGGTACATTAAGAATTGAACTAAACCATCGCTCTTTTCACGAGCTTCAAGAAATATTTGTAGAAAAAACCAACGATAACAGAATTTTAGCGGTAGCGAAAAATTTAGCAAATGAAGAAAAGGAAAAACCTGATGGAAAAGCGGTCATTTTAGTTAGCAAAGATACGCTAATGCGCGTAAAAGCCGATGCCATGGGTCTGCGGGCTGAGGATTTCTTAAGCGACCGAGTAGTTGACGTCACAGACGTCTATAATGGCTTTGTAGAATTGTATACCCAACCAGAAGTAGTGGCATCCTTTTATGAGCATGGTCAAGTACCTTTGTATGAAATTACGAACCAGCGATTACATCCTCACCAATTTATTATTATTAAAGATCTATTAGGTAGTAATGCTTCTGCCATTGGAATGGTAGATAAAACATCGCAATACATGAAAAAACTTGTGTACGATCAAGAACCAATTTGGGGAATTAAACCGAGAAATGTTCAACAAACCATGGCTTTAGAACTACTTTTGAGAGAAGACATCCCATTAGTAACCATCATCGGCAAAGCGGGAACTGGAAAGACATTATTAGCTCTTGCTTCTGGATTACTTCAAACAGAAGACTTAAACATTTTTAAAAAATTGTTGGTTGCAAGGCCAATTGTTCCAGTAGGAAAGGATATTGGATTCCTTCCAGGAGAGAAGCAAGAAAAACTAAGACCTTGGATGCAACCTATATATGATAACCTAGAGTATTTGTTTAATACCAAAAAGCCAGGAGAAATCGATGGCATATTAGCAGGCATGGGGTCTATTGAAGTGGAAGCTTTAACGTATATTCGAGGACGCAGTATTCCTGAACAATACATTATAATTGATGAAGCTCAAAATTTAACGAAGCATGAGGTGAAGACCATTCTGACTCGTGTTGGTGAAAAAAGTAAAATTGTTTTAATGGGGGATCCTGCTCAAATCGACCACCCTTATTTAGATGAATATAGTAATGGATTAACCTATGTGGTAGAGAGCTTTAAAGAACATTCCATTTCAGGACATATTAAATTAATTAAAGGCGAACGTTCTGGATTAGCTCAACTTGCTGCTGACATATTATAAAATTCGTAATACTATATGTCTTAGCTATAAAAGCGTTACAACAAATAGGACTATTTTCATTGAAAGAACAAATTATGTTGATTCCTACTAGTATTTACAAAGAAGCAAAAAGTATGTAAGCAAATTCTGCTCGGAACATGTAAGGAGAGGAAGCGCATAAACTCATCGCTTCCTCTCTTTAACAGGGTTATTATGATTAGATTGGTAGTTAATAAATGATAGGAAAGTTAAATGATTGAATGTAATAAATTCTAGATTGCTTAGAGGATTCAGTTGATAGTAGTTCCTATAAATCTCAAACAAGACAAATCAATGAATAGTAAATCGCTCAATCGAACTAATCGGCTTATCCTTATTAGATCCGTCTCTAAAATAGAGGAGTACAGGACCATTTTCTTTAATTGGCTTCCCAAGCTTTGAAAAACAAAGAAGCATGCTGTTTACCTTTTCTAAAGGAAAATAATAAGATTTCTCCTTCGTTACAATTTCAATCTCCATTGCATCTTCGCTTGGTTCAGCATTCATTATAAATGGATGTAAAAGAATACCATATGTACTAGTCACTAATTTTTCTTTTTCATAGCGCTTTTCAGTTTTTAATGTTGGAGGAAAAGCCTGTCCTTCTTGTATTTCTCTAGACCAATGCTTTGACATTACTTCTGTGTAATCCTCAAGTTTTTCTTCAGAAACCGAAAAAAAGTCCTTTTCTTCTATTTTTCTATCATCAAATATCCAAGTACTTGGATCCAATGTTATAGAAAACCGGACGTTTCCTGTAATGGTTAAAATAGTATTCATGCTCATACCTCCTCTTCTGTTCACTGTACAGTATACATAATCCTATATAAGAAGAAAAGAAATAGTAGAATAATCAAATAACAACGTATTCTTATCAGAATGAAAATGTGCAGGTGTTTAAGCTTTTTCTTGCAATTCGTATATTTTCACGATAAAATTTGAAGATAGAATGGTTATTGAACGGAAGTGGGGGGATAACTTTGGCGTCATCAGAAACAACGATTAACCATAGGGAAAAAGCGTATGAGCTTTTAAAAATAGATGCAGAAAAAATCTTGCAATTAATAAAAGTACAAATGGATAACTTAACGATGCCACAATGTCCTTTATATGAGGAAGTATTAGATACTCAGATGTTTGGCTTATCAAGAGAAATCGAATTTGCAGTGCGACTTAACCTTGTAGATGAAAAGGATGGAAAGGCTTTATTAGATTCCCTAGAACGAGAACTCTCAGCACTTCACGAGGCTTCCACTAAAAAATAACGTGAAAACTCAAACAATTCAAGTGAATTGTTTGAGTTTTTTTATCATACTAAAAAAATAGTAGATGATATATAGATGGATTCAATATAGAATAAGGACATGCTTACTTCTTACTCAATAATTAATTTCTAAAAAAGGTAGAGCGAAAATTGTTGAAATTTAAGAAGGAAAATTCAGAATATTATCGAATAATAATAATAGACAAGGGATGGAGAATATATGAAAAAACGGACGCTTAAACCGTACGACTTTTCCTTAATCATCGTGTACATCGCTCTTTGTTTGTTCGGCCTTGTCATGATTTTTAGTGCAAGTATGGTAACATCCGTGCAAGTATTAGAGTATGATTATGACCACTTCTTTAAAAGCCAACTTCGGAACATTCTCATTAGGTTTTTTTCTTATTTTTTTGTTGCAGCGGTTATCCCATATAAATTCTATAAAAATAAATTAGTTTTAAAGCTAATCTTTTTTGGAACGATTGCCGCTTTGTTTGCTGTTAAAATCATTGGAGTTGAAGTAAATGGAGCAAAAAGTTGGTTAGATTTATATGTTATGAATGTCCAGCCTTCAGAGTTTGCTAAGTTAGCTGTTATTTTGTATTTAGCTTCTGTGTACTCTAAAAAACAATCCTACATAAATGATATGAACCGTGCCATTATGCCACCTCTAATTATGCTTGTTTTATTAGCAGGTTTAGTCATTTTAGAACCAGATTTTGGAACTGGGATGATTATTTTGGCGACAGGGGGGTCAGTTATTCTTTGCTCTGGTATGAGTGGGAAAAACATATTTAAAATTTTAAGTTTGTGTGCCCTCTCTATTGGTGGTATTATTACCTATCTTTACGTGACAACAGGCTCTGTGTTTACCGGTGAAAAAGGGAGTAGGATTACCACATATTTAGATCCTTTTGCATACGCCCAAGGCGATGGTTATCAAACAGTCAATTCATTGTTAGCGATTGGTTCTGGGGGAATATCAGGTCTTGGATTAGGAAAAAGCGTACAGAAACTTGGGTATCTACCTGAGCCCCATACGGATTTTATTATGGCGATTATTTCAGAAGAGCTAGGAATTCTAGGGGTTTCTATCGTCTTATTAGGCATCTTTTATATTGTGTTTAAGGGATTTTATATTGCATTAAAAATTCATGACCGTATGGGAGCAATGATAGCCGTTGGTATTAGTTCGATGATTGGTTTTCAATCGTTCATCAACCTAGGCGGTGTAACAAATTTAATCCCATTAACCGGTGTACCATTACCTTTTATTAGTTATGGGGGTACTTCCATTTTGCTTCTATCCATTTCAATGGGGATATTAGTCAATATTTCAATGTCTATGAGATCATACGAACGAAAAAAGAAAAAGGGGCATACTTCACACTCTTCAAATGAACGATCATATGAGAATCACGCCTAACCTATACACATCAAGATCGTTCTTGAAAAATGTAGACACAGGAAGAGAGAATAGGGGGATTATTATGGAAAAAATAAAAAAAGTAACTAGTTGCCAATCGTGGTGAGATTGCTATTAGGGTATTCAGAGCTTGTACAGAACTAAACATTCGAACCGTTGCCATCTACTCCAACGAAGATGCGGGCTCGTATCATCGATACAAAGCAGATGAAGCGTATTTGGTTGGAGATGGAAAAAAACCAAACTGATGCATACTTAGATATTGAAGACATTTTACGAGTGGCAAAAGAAGCGAAAGTGGATGCGATTCATCCAGGATACGGATTCCTATCAGAAAACATTCAATTTTCAAGAAGATGCGAAGAAGAAGGCATTCTGTTTATTGGTCCAAGTTCAACCCATTTAGATATGTTTGGTGATAAAGTCAAGGCTAGAGAACAAGCTGTTTTAGCAGATATTCCTGTGATACCAGGTAGCGACGGTCCAATTCAGCAAATAGAGGACGTGGCTAAGTTCGGTGATACATATGGCTATCCACTAATCATAAAAGCTTCACTAGGTGGTGGCGGCCGTGGGATGAGGATTGTCCAGTCTGAGTCAGACCTAAAGGAGTCATACGATCGTGCCAAGTCTGAAGCAAAAGCGGCGTTTGGAAACGATGAAGTATATGTTGAAAAATTTATTCAAAACCCGAAACATATTGAAGTGCAAATTCTAGGAGATAAAGAAGGCAATATTGTTCATTTATTTGAACGAGACTGCTCAGTCCAACGACGACATCAAAAGGTTGTAGAAGTTGCACCAAGCGTAAGCCTTTCTGACCAATTACGCGAAGAAATTTGCCATTCAGCAGTCAAATTAATGAAAAATGTGGATTATATTAATGCTGGTACAGTGGAATTTTTGGTTAGTGACAACGAGTTCTTCTTTATTGAAGTGAACCCACGTGTGCAGGTTGAACATACTATCACTGAAATGATCACGGGAATTGATATTGTTCAGTCCCAAATTTTAATTGCAGAAGGCCATTCGTTACATAGCAGTAAACTTGGAATACCCATTCAAGAAAAAATCTATACACATGGTTTTGCGATTCAATCACGTGTAACAACTGAGGATCCATTAAATAATTTTATGCCAGACACGGGTAAAATTATGGCGTATCGTTCAGGGGGAGGATTTGGTGTACGTTTAGATGCTGGTAATAGCTTCCAAGGTGCGGTCATTACACCTCACTATGATTCGTTACTCGTTAAATTATCTACCTGGGCTTTAACCTTTGAACAAGCAGCAAGTAAAATGGATCGAAATCTACAGGAATTTCGTATCCGTGGTATTAAGACGAATATTCCATTTTTAGAAAATGTGGTTCGGCATGAAAAGTTTTTAACTGGAAACTATGACACTTCCTTTATTGATTCAACGCCTGAATTATTTATTTTCCCTAAACGTAAAGACCGTGGCACGAAAATGCTTTCCTACATTGGGAATGTAACGGTAAATGGTTTTCCTGGTGTTGAAAAAAAGAAGAAACCAGTATACCCAAAACCGAGAAAGCCAATTCTTGATAAAAATGGGACGATTCTTAATGGAACGAAGCAAATACTTGATGAAGTAGGGCCTGAAGGATTGACATCTTGGATTAAAGAACAAAATAATGTCTTGATTACAGATACTACTTTTAGAGATGCACATCAATCTCTATTAGCTACTCGAGTGCGTACGAAAGATTTACAGCATATCGCAAGTGAAACGGCACATTTAATGCCTGAACTGTTTTCACTAGAAATGTGGGGTGGGGCTACATTTGATGTTTCCTATCGTTTTTTAAAAGAAGACCCATGGATGCGTTTACTCACATTACGAGAGCAAATTCCAAATGTTTTATTCCAAATGTTACTTAGAGCATCTAATGCTGTTGGTTATAAAAACTATCCTGATAACGTGATTAGAGAATTTGTTGAGAAGTCCTCTTATGCTGGAATAGATGTATTTAGAATTTTTGACAGCTTGAACTGGGTAAAAGGGATGGAAGTGGCTATCGATGCTGTTCGACAGTCGGGGAAAATTGCTGAAGCGGCTATTTGCTATACTGGAGATATTATGGACTCTAATAGACCAAAATATCACATTGACTATTATAAGCAAATGGCAAAAGAGCTTGAGCAGCAAGGCGCACACATTTTAGCCATTAAAGACATGGCGGGCTTATTAAAGCCTGAAGCAGCTTATCGATTAATCTCAGAATTAAAGGATACGGTTCAATTACCAATTCACCTTCATACTCATGACACTAGTGGAAATGGTATTTTTACGTATGCTAGAGCCATAGACGCAGGTGTCGACATTGTAGATACTGCTTTAAGTACCATGTCAGGGTTAACCTCTCAACCTAGTGGAAACTCACTTTATTATGCACTTAAGGGGAGTAACCGAGAAATAGACTTAAATCATGAATCAATGGAAGTGTTAGCTAATTATTGGGAAGATGTACGTAAATATTATCAAGATTTCGAAAGTGGAATGATGAGCCCGCATCCTGAAGTTTACAAGCATGAAATGCCAGGTGGACAATATAGTAATCTCCAACAGCAAGCGAAAGCGGTTGGACTTGGCGATCGATTTGATGAAGTAAAAGATATGTATGCCCGCGTCAATCAGATGTTTGGGGATATAGTAAAAGTTACACCTTCTTCAAAAGTTGTAGGAGATATGGCGCTTTTCATGGTACAGAACGAATTAACCGAACAAGATGTCCTCGAAAAAGGAGCTACAATCGATTTTCCTGATTCTGTTATTGAGTTGTTTGAGGGGTATTTAGGTCAACCTCATGGCGGATTTCCTGAAGAACTACAAAAAGTTATTCTAAAAGGGAAAGAACCGCTAAGCGTAAGACCTGGAGAACTACTTGAGCCAGTAGACTTTGATGCCTTAAAAGAACAATTGTTTCACGAATTAGGACGTCAAGTCACTAGTTTTGACGCTATAGCCTTTGCTCTCTATCCAAAAGTATTTAAAGATTATTGTAAAACAGTAGAAAAATTTGGTGATGTTTCTGTATTAGATACCCCTACGTTTTTATATGGTATGAGGTTAGGAGAAGAGGTACGAGTTGAAATTGAAACGGGTAAGACGTTAATCGTAAAGCTTGTTTCGATCGGACAACCTCAAATCGATGGGTATCGAACACTCTATTTTGAGTTGAACGGTCAACCACGTGAAATTAATATAAAAGATGAAAGTATTAAATCGAAGGTGGTCTCAAAGATTAAAGCAGATCCTTCCAATTCCTCACATATTGGGGCAACAATGCCAGGTACCGTTATTAAAGTGGTGAGTGAAAAAGGAGAAAAGGTTAAAAGAGGAGATCATTTGCTTATAACTGAAGCGATGAAAATGGAAACAACGGTTCAAGCACCTTTTGACGGTGTAATCAAAGATGTTTATGTACAAAACGGAGAAGCTATTACAACTGGTGATTTATTAATCGAAATACAGTCGGATAAATAATGAAGATAAAAAAACAGTCCAATAGAATGGACTTTGTTTTTTTWWTCTTTTCACTCTAAAAACTTGTAATATAAAGTAAGACAAAAGACCGAATAATAAAGAAATAATTAAAGCGTGAGCGAGTGCAATAAGTAAAGCTAACTTCGTGATGATGATAAGTGCTCCTGTTAAAACTTGTAACGAAACAMSTATGAGGGCAATGAGCCACCCGTAGTAGATAATCTTTTGGTCACGGTAGTGTTTATAACTTGTAACAAACAAATAGATGATCCATATAAAGATAAGCCCTGCAGCCCCGCGGTGTCCCATTTGAATCCATTCATACATATTAGTTGGAAGGAAGCTAGCATCATTACGACAAAGCGGCCAGTCTGGACAAACGAGGCTAGATTTAGTATGACGTACTAAAGCCCCAGAATAAACCACTAAGTATGAATATACGGTAATAGCTACCATATGCACTCTCATTTTTTTATCAATACGTAAAGTGTCTGCGTTAAATTTCTTGTCTACTTCAAATATTAATAGAGTAAGCAAAAATACAGCAGCAAACGAAATTAACGAAATTCCAAAATGAAGGGCAAGGACAAAATCTGATTGGCCCCATTTTACTGCGGCAGCTCCAATCAAGCCTTGTAACACCAGCACGATGAACGAAACGAATGATAAAAATTTCGTTTCCCGAATATAGCCAATTTTCCTCCAAGTTGCAATTGAAAGGGCGAGCACTAATAATCCTACTACACCAGATACTAGTCGATGAGCAAGCTCGATAACTGTATCTAATGGAAATTCTTCAGGAATAATCTGACCATGACACAATGGCCACGATGTACCGCATCCTGCACCGGACTCCGTTTTGGTCACAAGTGCTCCACCAAGTAAAACCATTAACATACCGATTGTTGTAAGAACCGATAGCCATTTTAAGCCTTTATGCAAAAATTTCACCTTCTTATAAAAAAACAGTAGTTTTGTAGAAAAATATTTACTTATACGATGATAACGGAACGATGCGAAAGTGACAACTATTAATAAGTACCATTTCAACATTTTTGATTTAGTAAAAGAATTATGTTGATAGAATAGTTCTTCGAAAAAATGAAAGCGCTTATAAATATTATATGATATGATGATAGTAAATTAGGGTCTAAGTTGTGAACAACTTTTGAGGGTTTATTAGAGACACAATTTTGACATATTTACGTCAAATTCTCTTCACAAATCATCCTATTTATATGTTTTAATATAGTGTGATGCATTCATTTAGATATAACGCATTAAATAAGTATAAATAAAATTCTCGTAAACGGTATAATTATTACGTATATGATTGCTTGTATAATGTAAATTCTCACATTAATTTAGGATGTCATTGGAATTTTACTATCATTTATAGAAAACTGTGTTGAATTCTATTATAGTAATGATAGAGTGAAGCTTTTTGTGTTTTGAAGAGAGGGGGGAAGATATGTCAAACAGTAGGGTATTTACTTCAGAATTGAGCGAGACAGTAATTCCAAAGCCTTCTATGGTTCAAGAAATACTATCTTTAGTTAAAATTGGAATTGTAAATTCCAATTTAATCACAACATTTACTGGAATGTGGCTGGCCTTTCACTTTACTGGCACACATTTTTTAGATTCCCTAGATATTATGTTTTTGACTTTGGTAGGGTCATCGCTGGTTATTGCTGGGTCAGCAACATTAAACAATTTTATTGACAGTGATATTGATCCATTAATGGAAAGAACAAAATCAAGACCTACCGTGACAGGAAGAATTAGTGGTAAAAAGGTTTTGATCATTGGTTTGGCACTAATTACTCTCGGTCAATTATTCTTGTTTATGACAACTATAACGGCTGGGGTTATTGGATTAATAGGGGTCGTTAGTTATGTTGTGATATATACAATGTGGTCAAAACGACAACATGTTAGTAATACAATAGTTGGTAGTGTATCTGGAGCTGTTCCACCACTAATAGGTTGGTCTGCCGTTGATTCAGATTTGGGTGTTATGGCATGGGTATTATTTTTAATCATGTTCATTTGGCAGCCTCCTCATTTTTATGCGTTAGCAATGAGAAGATGCGAAGAATATAGGGCAGCAAATATACCTATGTTACCAGTTGTTAAAGGATTTAAGACCACTAAAAAGCATATTCTATTATGGGTTATCGCTTTATTACCTCTTCCATTTTTCTTATTAGAACTTGGGGTAGGTTTTGTAGTGTTTGCTACACTTTTAAATATTGGATGGCTAATTCTTGCTATCAAAGGGAGAAACCACGAAGACGATATAAAGTGGGCGACGAAAAACTTTGTTTATTCTATTAATTATCTCACGATTCTTTTTGTAGCAATGGTTATTGTTACCGTGATTTAACCTTTATTTTAGGAATTCTTTCTTCATAAGAAATCCACATAAATCTATGAAGTCCTTGTTTACTTAAGAGACCAAATAACGAAAGAGGGGTTTGATTAATCAATGAAAGCAAGGCTACCTAAATGGCGCGTGCTTGCAATTCTTACAGCACTAGCGCTTGTCTTATCAGGTTGTGGAGAGCCTTTTCTTTCCACATTACGACCAGCTGGAGAAGTTGCTCAAGCTCAATATGACTTAATGATATTGAGTACGTTAATCATGGTTGGCGTAATTTTAATCGTTGTAGTTATTTATGTTATTGCACTAATTCGTTTCCGTCGTAAAAAAGGTGATGATAGTGTACCGAAGCAAGTGGAAGGAAGTCACGTTCTTGAGTTAATTTGGACGGTGATACCAATTATTTTACTTCTTATCTTAGCAGTGCCAACTGTTGCTATGACGTTTGATTTAGCTGACACGTCAGATGCCGAATTAGTAGACGAGGAAGGAAATAAAAAGAATCTAGTCATTAATGTTCGTGCAAACCTTTATTGGTGGGAATTTGAGTATCCAGATTTAGGAATTGTTACAGCGCAAGATCTTGTTGTTCCTACTGACCAAAATGTTTACTTCAATGTTACCGCATCTGATGTGAAACACAGCTTCTGGATTCCAGCTGCTGGTGGTAAGATTGATACAAACGTTGACAATGTTAACTCTTTCTACCTTGAGTTTGACAACGAAAAAGCAAACGAAGCAGGAAATGTTTTCTACGGAAAATGTGCAGAGCTTTGCGGACCTTCACATGCTCTAATGGACTTTAAGGTTAGAGCAATCGATTCAGAGCAATTTACTAGCTGGGTAACAGCAATGCAAAATGCTGAAGAACCTATTGCAGAAACTGAGCTTGCTCTTCAAGGTCAACAAGTTTATAACGAGCAATGTCTAGGTTGCCACGCAGTAAGCCCGGACAATAGTACACCGGCTGCAGCTCGAATTGCACCGAATTTATCTGATTTCGGAAACCGCACAAAAGTTGCTGGTATCCTAGATCATAATGAAGAAGAGCTAAAAATTGGATTAGAAATCCAGAACAATACAAACCAGGCAATAAGATGACTGGTGCCTACAAAGAGCTAAATGAACAAGAGTTAGATGCTCTTGCTGAATATTTAATGAGCTTAAAAGTTCAAGAATAGTGAACTGAACGATAAGAGGGAGGTTTAATTGTGAGCAGTAATCCACAGAACAAAGGCTTCCTTGGTACCATTTGGGACTACTTAACGACAGTAGACCATAAGAAGATTGCCATTCTTTATTTAATCACTGGTGGTATTTTCTTCTTAATGGGTGGTATTGAAGCTTTAATGATTCGTATTCAACTAGCAGTACCGAATAATGACTTTGTAAGTGCAAATCTTTACAATGAATTATTAACCATGCACGGTACGACTATGATTTTCTTGGCAGCTATGCCATTACTATTTGCATTTATGAACGCAATTGTCCCACTCCAAATTGGAGCGCGTGACGTTGCATTTCCATTCTTAAACTCTTTAGGTTTTTGGTTATTCTTCTTTGGAGGAGTTTTCTTAAACTTATCATGGTTTTTAGGTGGGGCACCTGATGCAGGATGGACTTCCTATGCATCATTATCACTTGCATCAGAAGGACACGGAATAGATTTCTATGCGCTAGGACTCCAAATATCCGGTGCGGGAACATTAATTGCAGGGATTAACTTCCTTGTGACGATCATTACAATGCGAGCGCCTGGTATGACCTATATGCGTATGCCACTATTCACGTGGACAGCATTTGTTGCATCTGCCTTAATTTTTATTTGCATTCCCAGCTTTAACTGTCGGATTGTTTCTATTAATCTTTGATCGAATGTTTGGATCTCATTTCTTCAACGTTGCTGGTGGCGGTAACACGATTATTTGGGAACACTTCTTCTGGATTTTTGGACATCCTGAGGTCTACATCTTAGTATTACCAGCGTTTGGTATTTTCTCTGAGATTATCCCAACATTTTCAAGAAAACGATTATTTGGATATTCTTCCATGGTATTCGCAACTGTATTAATTGGTTTCTTAGGATTCATGGTATGGGCTCACCATATGTTCACTACAGGTCTAGGACCAATCGCAAACGCTATTTTTGCGGTAGCAACAATGGCCATTGCCGTTCCAACAGGTATTAAAATATTTAACTGGTTATTCACTATGTGGGGTGGGAGTATATCATTTACGACGCCAATGCTATATGCTGTCGCGTTTATTCCTTCATTCGTAGCTGGAGGAGTAACAGGTGTAATGAATGCAGCAGCTCCTGCTGATTATCAGTTCCATGATTCATATTTCGTTGTAGCCCACTTCCATTATGTTATTATTGGTGGGGTCGTTTATGCCCTTCTTGCAGGTGCTCATTTCTACTGGCCAAAAATGTTTGGTACGATGTTAAACGAGCTTCTTGGAAAGATTACATTCTGGTTGTTCCTAATTGGATTCCACTTAACATTCTTTATTCAACATTTCTTAGGATTAATGGGAATGCCTCGTCGTATATGGAAGTTCTTACCGAACCAAGGACTTGACACAGGTAACCTGATCAGTTCAATTGGTGCGGGCTTCATGGGTATTGCAGTAATCATCTTATTAATCAATGTTGTTATTACCTCAATTAAAAACGAAAAAGTGGGCAATGATCCTTGGGGCGATGGTCGTACGCTTGAATGGGCGATTGCATCACCTCCGCCATATTACAACTTTAAGCAGCTACCACTAGTACGTGGATTAGATGCTTGGTGGATTGAAAAAATGGAAGGGAAAACAGAAATGACGCCGGCTGAACCGATTGGTGATATTCATATGCCGAATAATTCTATTCTTCCTTTCATCATATCACTTGGATTATTTGTAGCATCCTTTGGAGCAATGTATAATGTAGATGATAAAGTATGGGCAATTCCTGTATTAATCATCGGTTTCTTAATTACTCTGTTTGCTATGTTCTTACGTTCTGTTATTGACGACCATGGATATCATATCCATAAGGAAGAACTTCTTGAAGATGAGAACAAGGGAGGTAAAAACTAATGCATGTAGAAGAAAAACACACAACACGCACTTGGCCCAATTCTCCCGAGTTACAAACGTTAGAAGGAAAAATAAGTTTTATGGCTTTTGGTTTTTCTTAGGCGGTGAAACTGTATTATTTGCTTCCTTGTTTGCAACATATCTTGCACTTAAAGATAAGGTGCTTCCTGGACAGAAAGTGGCAGCTGAGATTTTTGACTTACCACTTGTTTTTGTTGCTACCATGCTACTTCTTACAAGTTCATTAACGAGTGTATATGCCATGCACCATATGAAAAATTATAATTTCCGCGGAATGGTTGCTTGGTTATTTATTACCGTTGCATTAGGTGCAGCATTTTTAGGTCTTGAAGTATATGAGTTCTATCATTATGTACATGCTTACGGACATACGTTTACAAGTAGTGCATTTGGTTCAGCTTTTTATGCTTTAGTAGGAACCCACGGACTTCACGTAGCATTCGGATTACTTTGGATTACCACTTTATTAATTCGTAACCGTAAACGTGGATTAAGTCTGTACAACGCTCCTAAATTTTATGTGGCATCACTGTATTGGCACTTTATTGATGTTGTATGGGTATTTATTTTCACAGTAGTATATTTAATGGGATTGGTGGGATAAACTGATGGCAAATCAAGTAAATTCAGGTAACCCAAAAGTCGATTATGAGTACCGTCGTAGAAAAAATGCACAGGACATGAGAATGCAAGTGGTAACATTTGCTCTGATGATTTTCTTAACATTAGTTGCATTTATTGCAGTTGCAGGTGGATTCTCTGAGTGGTTTATCTTTCCATTCATTTTACTACTTGCTGTCATTCAAGTTATTTTCCAACTGTATTATTTTATGCATATGAGTCATAAAGGGCATGAAGCACCTGCATTATTCTTATATTCAGGAGCGTTTGTTGCATTTTTAACTGTATTGGCTTTTATTACGATTGTTTGGATCTAATAAAGAGAAACCAGCCGTTATTCGGTTGGTTTCTTTCATATTTATTAGTTGAATCTACCGAATGAACGTGCAAACTTCACGAGATTGTCATTACATTACATTGAAGTAGAGTACACGTACTAGTATAATAGTATAGAATTAAAACATTCATGAGAGGTGAAGAAATGCCTTTAGAAATATTTGGCTTTTTAGCGTTATGGAGTCCGTTTTTTGCTATTGCGGTTGTGTTTGCAACTGTCTTATATTTTCTAATAACGGTTAAATGGCGTAGCGAATTTAAAGAATCAGAGCCTTTGTCTATTAAACAAGCTATATTTTTTATCCTGTCTATGGTTCTTCTCTATGTCATTAAAGGCTCACCAGTTGATCTTTTAGGACATATTATGTTTTCTGTTCATATGATTCAAATGGCTACATTGTACTTAGTTATTCCACCTTTAATGATTATTGGAATACCTAAATGGGTCTGGAAGGCGTTTATAAACCTTAAGCCAATAACAAATGTATTCACATTATTGACACGCCCCTTGTTAGCTCTCATTTTATTTAACAGCTTTTTCTCTTTTTATCATATACCGCTCATTTTTGATGCAGTAAAGCTTGATGAAACGCTTCATGGAATTTATACCGTAGGGTTATTTATATTTGCCATTTTAATGTGGTGGCCAATGATTAATAAACTGGAGTTAAATGAATTAAGTGGGTTGAAGAAGGTGGGGTATATATTTGCAAGCGGTGTATTATTAACACCTGCATGTGGTTTAATTATTTTTGCAAATGGCCCATTATATGCGACATATTACGATCAGAGTACTTGGATGCAAGCTCTAGCACTCTGTGTACCAACAGGAACATTAGATGGCTTAAGCTTAGCCGGACCAGAAATCTTTACGAATATGCAACTGATAGAGGACCAAAAATTAGGTGGCGTTTTGATGAAGATTATCCAAGAAATCGTCTATGGTTTCTTACTGGGCATTGTCTTCTTTGAGTGGTACAAAAAAGATCAAGAAGAGGCTAACAATTTACAGCATACGTTATTAGTAGAAGAGTAATGTAATTCTTGGACGATAGAGGTTGCTCATGTCCATACCTTAAAAAAATAGAAAAAGAGGAGAATATGTAATGAGTTTACCTATACTTCCAACAATTAGCACAAGCTTCATTGTGTTAAGTGCGATTTTTGTTGCCATTGGTTGGTGGCAAATTAGTCAACGAAAAATTGAGGCTCATCAGAAGACCATGTTCTTAGCAGGGATATTTGCCTTAACATTTTTTATCATTTATTTAAGTAGAACAATCTTTATTGGTAATACCTCATTTGGTGGCCCTGATCATATTAAGATCTATTACACAATTTTTCTTGTGTTCCACATTTTCTTAGCCACTACTGGTGGAGTTTTAGGTCTAATCTCTCTTTGGACGGGCTATAAGAACCAGTTAGCTCGACATCGTAAACTGGGCCCAATTACGTCAATTGTTTGGTTTTTTACGGCAATCACTGGAGTTTTAGTCTACCTACTTTTATATGTATTTTATAAAGGTGGAGAAACAACGTCTGTGTTTAAAGCGATTCTAGGATTATAAAAAAACA
>NZ_ABFU01000023.3 GCF_000171615.1 Bacillus coahuilensis m4-4
GGGTCTCACCTTTTCCGCTAATGCCCTTGGGATTCTCGCACCTGCAGCGAGAATCAACCTAATCAAAAGAAAAGATGTGAAAATTCTAAAATAATTATAAAAAAGAGGTGCCTCAAAAAAATCGTCTTTTAACGACCTTTTGAGTAAACCTCATTTGTTGATTAACTTAAATTTTTTCCGTTCTTACTTTTGTATGAATGATTAACCCAATGAATGCCAGAATAATCATAGATCCCATAGCTATTCTACTAGCAATGTTACCATAATCACTTAATAATAACGTAATCGTTCCATAAACTAGCGGACCAATAATCGCAGATACCTTACCAGAGAATGCAAACAATCCAAAGAATTCTCCTCGCTTTTCATCAGGCGTAAGCTCAACGATCAATGTTCTAGATGTTACCCACATCGAGCCTAGGGATACACCAAACAAGGATCCTGCAATCCAAAACATGGATGTAGAGACAGCAAACACAGCAATTAATAGGGAAACAACTAATAGAATTCCAACAAACGTTACAGCTCGCTTTGCTCCCACTGCTTTTGTAATATAACCAAAAACAAAACTACCAATAATGCTTGTCACCGTGGAGACTAAGTACAATAATACGAAAGCATCGGAAGAAAATCCAACAATTGCTGTGGCATAAACAGCCATTAACGCAATAGCCGTAGCTAATGCATCATTAATAAAAGAAATAAGCAAGCATAAAAGTAAATATATTACGATAGCTCTTCATATCTTTAAACGTTTTGTATATATCCTTATAACCACTAAAAATTGATTTCTTTTCCGTTTGTACAATAGGAGTATCTTTTATTACGATAAATAATGGGATGGAAAATAATAAATATAAAATAGCTGTAGGTATAAATGCTTGGTAAGCAGCATCCACAAAAGGATAGACCGCTAATCCTACTAAAGTTCCGATATATCCTACCGCAACTCCAAATCCAGATATAAGAGGAATTTGTTCTTTTGTCCCCAAATCACCTATCATACTATCATAAAAGACTAAACTAGAATTAAAAAAGAATTTGGCGATGATAAAAAAGAGAATAACCAAAATAATAGATAACGGTAAATCCCATAGTGTTGCTCCTAAATTGGTTTGAGCAAAAATCCCCATCAAAAATGTCGCACATACAGAAATGAGCGTAAACATCATGATATATTTCTTTTTCTGACCAGTACGGTCAATTAAAACACCAAATAGAGGGGCAAAAAGGACAAGAAAGAAACTCGCGATTGAATTAGCATAAGAAATAAAGGTAGAAGCAATTTGTTTCATCTGTTCATTAGTACCAACCGATTCTTCTACATAAAAAGGAAAGAAAATTGTATTGATATTTGATGAAAAAATAGTGTTGGCAAAATCGTAAAATGCCCAACTTAATACGGGTAAAGATAAAAAAAGTGCTATGTTACCTGATGGCTTCCTCTGATTATGATTTATCCTACTCTCTTTTTGTGACTCCATTGTTTCCTCCAACTAGTATGTCATGCTTATATTTTAGAGGACAAGTGGAACAAACGGGATACTTTTTAGTAAATTTACAATATTTTTACTTATAATCTAATTTTTTTTCGTCTTCTTATCTTCTTTTTAAATGTAAAATTAAGCCATCCAATATGATGGAAGATAACAACCATTATAATTGCAATTGAAATCATCACACCCCAAACAACGGGGTATCCATATGGCGACTGTAGTTCAGGCATATTAGTGAAATTCATTCCATATACGCCCACAATAAAAGTTAAAGGTAAAAATACCATCGAATAGAGTGTTAATGTCATCATCGTTTTATTCATTTGGTCGGAATTAATGGAAAGGTAATTATCTCGAATATCTGAAGAAAATTCTCTGTAGGATTCTAACATTTCGACTTGCTTTAAAACATGATCATACACATCCTGAAAATAAAAAGAGTCCCCACCGAAATTTTTTAATCGCTCTCTATTAACTAGTCGATAGATTAAGTCCCTCATCGGCACAAGTGATCTTCTTAGATGAGACATTTGAAGTCGAATATCAAATAATTCTTCGATGATATCATTTATTCGATTACTTCTATTCTCTTCTTCAATGTTATTGAGTTGGTCTTCTATTCGGTATACAGGTGTAAAGTAATGATCGATAATATCATCAATGATTCGATGAGTTAGTTCAAATGTAGTGTGATAATTCGTATATTCTCTTCCCATTAAGTCTAGCTTTTCATCGATTTCTATTATGCCCTCTGTCCTGTACGTAACCAGATAATTCTTTCCTACGAACATATTTAATTCTCTAGCCCCTCCAGACGTTTGCTCATAAGTATGTAATAGTAGAAAAATATAGTCTTCATAATAATCCACTTTAGGCCGTTGCTTATATTCTTCCATACAATCTTCAATAGCGAGTGGATGAAAACGAAAGTAATTTGTTAACACTCTCGCTTCTTTTTTGGTTGCCTGATAAAAATCAACCCACATCCATTTCATATCAAGGGACTTCCATTCACTCACAGGAACATTGATCTTGCATTCACCACTTGTTAAAATAATATAATTTGTCATCATACATTGTACCCTCCAGTCTCACCTATTCCCTAAAACGAATAGGAATAATCTATCGTACTGCATGTTCGACATATATTCAAAAGAATGACTATGATAAAATAAGTACACCAATAGAAAGGATGAACAATACGTGGAGCATTTACTGAATCAATCGGTCAAACAAATAGAAATATCTGGTATCAGACTAATTTTTTAATAAAGTCGCTCATTTAGAAGATGTTATATCATTTACCATTGGACAACCTGATTTTAAAACACCAGATCATATTAAAGACTATGCTATACAGTCAATTAACCAAAACTTTACTAACTATACTCATAATGCTGGGTTTTTCGAGATAAGGGAAGAATTATCAAAATGGATGGAAAGCAAATACAATTCTCATTATGATGCTGAATCCGAAATTATTGTCACTACAGGCGCATCACAAGGTATTGATGCTGCGCTTCGAACTATTCTTTCTAATGGCTGTGAAGTCATCTTACCTGGCCCTGTATATCCTGGTTATGAGCCAATCATCCGGTTAGCTGGAGGGGTCCCCATTTATGTGGATACGACAAAAACGGATTTCAAACTAAACGTAGAACTTCTACAGAGCCATGTAACAGAAAAGACCCGTTGTATTATTCTTCCCTATCCTTCAAATCCTACTGGGGTATCTTTAACAAGGTGTGAATTAGAGGAGATTGCTGAATTTGTTAAAGGAAAAGATATTTTTATACTTTCGGATGAAATCTACAGTGAATTAACCTATACTGGGGAACATACATCAATGGGTCAATTACTACGAGAACAAACGATTGTGATTAWTGGATTAAGTAAATCCCATAGTATGACAGGATGGAGAATTGGATTTATTTTTGGGCCTWAAGAGATTATGAAACATATATTAAAAGTTCATCAGTACAATGTTTCTTGTGCCTCTTCTATTAGTCAAAAGGCTGCCTATGAGGCCATAAAAAAATGGAATGAATGATCCTATTGAAATAGAAAAAAAGAATACGATCATAGAAGAAAGTATGTGTTACGTCGTTTAAAAGAAATGAATTTATATAGTGTTGAACCAGATGGAGCATTTTTACTTTTTTGTTAAAATTCCTTTTGAAGGGATTACTTCATTTGATTTTTGTATGGATGTAGCTGAAAATTACAAAGTGGCCCTCGTTCCAGGGAGTGCATTTTCTTCATGGGGAGAAGGATTCTTTAGACTTTCCTATGCCTGCTCCTTTGAGCAATTAGAAGCGGGATTAAATCGACTTGAGCGCTATATGAGCGACAAAAAAAGAACCTAATGATTTGAGGGCACTGAAAATCCTTCGGTTTTTTGAAAAGAAAAAACTGTGGTAACTAAAAAAACGACTCTTAAAATTCAAAGTTTGAATTTAGAGTCGTTTTTCATGTGATTTTGGGGCTGTTTTCGCCTTTATTTATTTCATTAGTTTTAGTATTCGCTTAAGATTTACTGTAAATATGGCCATGGCGCCCTGCAACTCCATGCCTAATAGACCCGAGGATTTCGCAACATTATACCCGTGTCTGTGTTTTAATTCACTATTTTTAGCTTCAATTTTATATCGCTCTTTTGATTTCTCTTTAAAATAGTCACTTTCTTGGAATTTTATCTGCTCTGTATGAACATTTGATTTAATACTTACAGAATAACTTTTGCTTTTAGCGCCTTCTTTATAACACCCGTTTTTAAAAGGACAGTGTTTACACTTTTCTATATCAAAGTAATATGTATCTACTTGATTTACTCCTACATCCTTTTTCCCTTGTCGAGCTTTTCTTATAGCCATATGCCCAGCCTTACAAACATACATACCCGCATCTTTATTAAATTCAAATTCATCTTCTTCTTTTCTATTACCTTGTGTAACGACTAGATTTAATTTAGATACTAATTTTATTTCATTCTCTTTTGTATATTCTATATTACTTTTTTCAGAATAGGCTGCATCACCAATAACTGTTTCGACTTCAATCCCAGCTTTAATACTTTTTTCGATTAAAGCTTCTAATTGCTTACCATCATTTTTTTCTCCAGAAGTAACAGTTGCGGCTGTAATAATTCTTTCTTCGCTCATTGCAATGTGGGTTTTATATCCAAAAAAAGAAGAATCCGAAGATTTATGACCTACCTTTGCATCCTCATCTTCGGTGCTCTGCTAATGTTCGATATCGTCGGTAACTGTTTCTTTAAGAAGATTTAACTGTTCCTTTACCTTTGGATACTCGACAAGAGTTTCTTCCTTTTCAATCACTTCAATGAGTATCTGACAATATTCAATTTCACTTTCCAAAACATCAGTTGTATTTTTGTCAGGGAACTTACTTTTCATAGATTCATCTATTTGATAAATAGCTTTTCTCAGTTTTTTAGAACGATCGACCAATATTTTTCTTGGGGACATTTGATTGTATCGTGCACGTGTATGAGTTGCATCTACTATAATGGATTTACTTTTAATGATTTCTTTTTCTAGGGCAATTTCGACAGTTTTATTAATAAGCAAGTCCAAAAGGTTTACATCTTTCAAACGAAGTTTGCGAAACTTGGTTAATGAACTTGGATCAATTACTGGCTCCTCCGGAGCCATGTCAAGGAAATACTTGAAAGACATATCATATTTTGAACGGTCAACAATATCAACATCTGACAAGTCATGGATAGTCTTTAACAATAAATATTTAAACATGCGAATAGGGTCGATAGCATTTCGACCATTATCAAGACAATATTTATCCTTAAGTTCATCAAAAACAAAGGTAAAATCTAACAGATCATTCAGTTTACGCAGAAGATTATCTTTCGGAACAACTAAGTTATATATATCCATATAAGGACTGAAAGTCATTGATTGTTGTTTTTGAATCATATTAGCCACCCGTTTCAAATTGATACTATAATTATACAACTAAAAAAGGTATCATTCTCTGAAAATTTTCAGGGAATGATACCTTTTACTTTCTAAGGGACTTTTTCAGTGCCCTCAATGATTTAGGTTCTTTTTTTCTATCTCCAATTAAGTTGTGCGCTTTACTATTATACCCATGTATTGTGAAGGCTAAACCAATTTAACTTATTTATTTTTAGCAACTACTCAGTTAGGCAAAAAAATAGTAGTTTAAAATAAGAAAAAAGCCGAACTACGTATGGTAGTTCGGCCAACATGGGGGAAGTGAATGAAAAAGCTTGTAGCTTTCATACACTTTATAAATACCCCTATAACAATAGTTTTAACATGAATTTTGTTACATTTAGTTTACAGTGAAAGTTTTGTTTTCACTGCCTCAAGTACTTCATCATTAGTCGTCATAGCTAAAACGTCAGATGCTAATTGTTCCATGTCTGATTTTGATAGACCACGAATTTGTGAACGTGCTTTAAGTATGCTGGTTGCACTCATGGAGAATTCGTCTAAACCAAGACCCAGTAGAATCGGGATTGCGATTTCATCACCAGCCATCTCTCCGCACATACCAGCCCATTTACCTTCTTTGTGTGCTGCGTCTACAACCATTTTAACTAGGCGAAGAATCGCTGGATTATATGGTTGGTATAAATAAGAGATATTTTCATTCATTCGATCTGCTGCCATTGTATATTGAATAAGATCATTTGTTCCAATACTAAAGAAATCAACTTCTTTAGCGAACGTATCCGCCATTACAGCAGTACTTGGAATTTCAACCATGATACCTACTTCAATATCTTCTGCTACTTCAATACCATCGTTTTGAAGCTTCTCTTTTTCTTCAAGAAGAATAGATTTAGCTTGGCGGAATTCATCAAGATTGGAAATCATTGGGAACATGATTTTTAAATTCCCGAAAATACTTGCGCGTAACAATGCACGAAGTTGAGTACGGAAAATATCCTGTTGATCTAAGCAAAGTCGAATAGCACGATATCCTAAGAAAGGATTCATTTCATGTGGAAGATTTAAGTACGGAAGCTCTTTATCTCCACCGATATCTAACGTACGGACAACTACGGGTTTGTCTGCAAGACCTTCTAAAACTGCTTTATAAGAATTAAATTGCTCTTCCTCAGTTGGAAGCTCTTCTCTTCCCATATATAGAAACTCTGTACGATATAGTCCTACTCCTTCTCCACCGTTTTCAACGACCCCTTTTAAGTCCTTTGGAGTACCAATATTGGCAACTAACTCTACTTCATGACCATCTAATGAAATCGATTTCTCATTCACTAATTTTGACCATTCTTCTTTTTGTTTAGCATATTCTTCTGATAATTTCTCGTATTGAGCTAAAACCTCGTCTGTTGGGTTAATATGTACTTCACCATTTAAGCCGTCAACAATAACAAGGTCACCATTTTGAATAGAAGAAGTTACTTCTTTTGTACCAACTACAGCCGGAATCTCCAGGGATCTAGCCATTATAGCAGAGTGAGACGTTCTTCCACCTATATCCGTTGTGAATCCCTTCACATATTTCTTGTTAAGCTGTGCTGTATCAGAAGGAGTTAAGTCTTCTGCAATCACGACAACTTCCTCTGAAATCATACTTGGGTTAGGAATTTGAACGTTTAATAAATGAGCTAATATACGCTTGGTTACGTCACGAATATCCGCTGCCCGTTCCTTCATGTATTCATTATCCATGCTTTCAAACATGTTAATAAACATATCAGCTGTTACTTTAAGAGCTGCTTCTGCGTTTTTCTTATCATTTTTAATGCTATCTTCAATTGGCGAAATAAGTTCAGGATCGCTTAAAACTAGTAAATGTGCTTCAAAGATAGCAGCCTTATCTGCACCTAATTCTTCACGAGCACGGTCACGAATCGTTTCTAACTCTTGAACAGAAATGCTTAAAGCATCGCGGAAACGTGTAACCTCCTGATCTACATGATCAACAACTGTTTCTTTGAATGATAGATCTGGCTCTACTAAGCGGTATGCTTTTGCAACAGCAATACCGCTTGAAGCCGCTATCCCATTTAATAGAGTAGACATTATTCAGCTAAACCCTCTTTTGTTAACGTTTCTTCTAAAGCAGCTAACGCTTCAGTCTCGTCGCTACCTTCTGTAACGATTTTGATTTCTCCACCTTTACCTACACCAAGTGACATAACACCCATAATAGATTTTAGGTTAACTGTTTTACCTTTGTACTCTAAGTTAACTTCTGCATCGAACTTGCTTGCAGTTTGAACTAATAGAGTTGCTGGACGAGCATGAATTCCTGTATCTGCTGTTACTGTAAATGTTTTTTCTGCCATTTTAATTTTCTCCCTTCAAATTAAAAGAATAGTTCCTACTTAATGTATGTAATACTATAAAATATGTCAATACGTTTAAGTAGTTTATCCATTTAAAAAGAATATCATGCAACTACTAGATTCACAATGAAATTATCTTATTTTTATTGTGAATTCATAAACTTGTCAAGATTTATCAATCTACTCTGTACTATTCCCTATTTTTTTGTATTAATAACAAAAAAACTACACTCCATTTTTCTACTAAATGAGTGAGTCGGTAGGGATAGTATATTTAAGCTAACTTTTGCCTTTGATACGGTATGTTTTAAGTGTTCTTCATGGTCTTCAATGGTATCTACATAGACGTTAACTAAATCACGTACACACCTTGTCATATATTCAAGACTATTTCTCATTTGAGATTCATCATATTGTTTTTCCTCATTGAGGATGAGTTCCAGTATATCGCTTGCAATAGCTTTCACATGTAGTGCTAATTCTGTTTCATTCTTCATAAGGTCTACTCCTCTCTCTTTTATTTAGTAGCCTATGTAGAAGGAATGTTAATTAGAACTCTTCTTTATAAAACGAAAGGTTAAACTATTATGATTTGTAAAGAATGCATAGGAACTTGTCACAAGGAAAATAAATGTTGTTAATGTAACACTTCCCACAATACCAAGCATGATGGCAATTTGGTATTCAATAGCTGTTAGCGGACTCGCACCTGCTAATAATTGACCTGTCATCATTCCTGGCAGGAATATAATGCCCATTCCTAGCATTCTATTAATAGTAGGAAGAATGGCAGAACCAAATGACTTGTTGATAATGGGCTTTATAACCTGTTTTGGCTCCGCACCCATCAACAAAGAAACTTCCTTTCTTTCACGTTGATCATAAACAGTACCGATCAATTCATTAATTCCGAGCGTAATACCTGTCATTTAGTTCCCAATAATCATACCTGAAAGAGGTATCATATACTTAGGCTCAAACCACGGGTCTGGCTGAATTATAATTAGGACATAAGAGCCCAAAACACCAACAGTACCGACAAACATTGAAAAGATTACCCATGAGAGTACATATCCAGCTCCAACTAATTGAAGTGTCATACGAACCGTTGCTAGTATGATTTTGTTTTTTTCGGTAAATTTTCCATTTTGCAACAATCCAAAGCAATAGAAGAATAAATACATAGGCGCCAACTAAGTTTAAGAATTCAATATTAATCAGTTCTTGTTTAAACGTTTAAATGACCCCTTTGAACACGAATGATGGTATCTGCAAATTTTTTTGCTATACCTTCAGAATGGGTGACAATAATAGCAGAGGCACCCTTTTGACGGATCCTATCTACCATATAAGAATACACATCATGTTTTAACTCCTCATCTAAAGAAGAACAAGGTTCATCCATTAAATATACCTTTGCATCCAACGACAAAAATCTTCCTAGATTGACTCTTTGTTTTTCTCCACCAGAAAGCTCTGTACTTTCATCTTGTAATCCTTTAGATAATCTTAGAGCTGTCAGTAAATCCTCTAATTCTTTTTTCCTACTAAGGAGTTATTATTCAACTCTCTGCCGTACTGAAGATTATGTTCAATACTACCTTCAGAGAAAAAGGTGTTTGTGATAATAGTGGTACCTTTCTTCTATAAGATACTATCGGAAAAGCAGTAATAGGCTGTTCGTGATAATAGATGTTTCCTTCCGTTGGTACAACATATCGATTGATTAATTTTAATATGGTTGATTTTCCCCCTCCACTTTCTCCTATAATAAATGTAATGCCTTCATTAATAACGAGTGAATGGATTGCATGGAAAGAATATCTTGAACATTAATTTCCTCTAGATGAAACACCTATCTTCTCTCCTTCTGTATCTTTTTAATTTGGTCTTCTATAAGCTTAGAGTACTCTATTAACTCAGCCTTTTCTTCTGAAGATAATTCTTTCTCTTCATATCTCCCTTTTTCATAGAGAGCTAACCATTGATCATGTTCCACACCTATTCTTTTGGCCCACTGTCTTATGCTTTCCCCTTCTTTTCTTTTCACATTTTTAAGAAACGGAAGATCATACATAGGTGTTTACGCCTTTTTTGAAGTGTGCTAATGCCAAACCAATCTGTATAGATTCTCTATGATGCCCATTAAATGCAACAATGAAACCATTCCGAACGGTGCCAATGCATGTTAAAATGATAAGTCAACCAATCTGTTACCCCTTTTGTCACTGTATTTTAACATAATATTTAGAAAATGAGCGAACTGAATTTATGAAGACCGAATATAGTAAAAGGAAAAGTAAACGGAGTGATTCAACTTTGTTTGATATTGTGATTTGCATTTTATTTATTCAATTAGTGGGTATTATTAACATTGGACTGTTAAGGAAAAGCTAGTGTCGAACAAAAATAACCTATACAAAACCCCTGTCTACTTAGACAGGGGTTTAGCTTACGATTATATTCTTTGTCTGGTTTCCTTTATGTAACGAATATCTTTTTTGATAAATATTTAATAAGTCATCTAATTCACGGCTTAGTCTTAACGTATCCTTATGGGTTAACCCTTTCCTTAAACCAACTAAGATCATTTCTTTACGTTTATTTTCTATTAATTTATCTATTTTTAATAATGTTGGCTTAAGCAATTCGTCCACCTCGTTCCTATCTTTACTAATATTTTACTATTTTATCAAAATAAATCAATCTTTTCTATATTATTCTTCCTCTTCATCATTTTTAATGGTAATTTGAAAGGATTTCCTTTGGGTAAACATAAGTAAACAATGCGAAGACTTTTGAATTTGATCTTTGTATGTCTTATAAGAGCAATTTAAAGGCAAGCTGTGGCCGTTTTTGAACATGACCAAACTCTTGTTACTTTCCTGTTGTAGAATATACTTAGGAAACAGCCAGAGGCAGTCATATTTATCAGGAGAAATCGTTGGAAAACAATATAATCGTTCTTCAGGTGATATGATAATTGGTGTTTTTTTGTTATACCCTAGCTGCTTTCTAACTGAAGTGATACTACCAAGATAAGAATTTCCAAACTTATGACAAAAACGATCTAATAACTCAACTGGCTTGTGTTTTGAGAAATAATACCCAGCATTGGTATAAATCATACTTGTAAAATCTTCATGGTAGGCTGGACCAATAGCATAAGTATGCTTATTTAATTCGTCCATCACTTTCATCCTCAATTAGATCCTCCTAACTATTACTTTCACCTATACTACTATCTAGTAAATTGAAAATAATGTCAATAACATAGTGACATTTTTAACAAATTCTAACATTTCGGTAGTTTTCTACTTCTCTATTATAGATCCCCTAGTTTTTTCAATAGAAAAGTCATTTTTCCTTTTAATGACTAAGAGTAAAACACCTTTTATCCTCTTCGCTTTCTTAAATTAGTCCAACTACACTATGTTTGACCGGTCAATTTAAGAGTACTCAGATAGGAAGAGAACATGAATCAGAACGATTTTTTATTTGAGGAAGCAATTGAAAAGTATTCAAATATGATATTTCACGTGATGAAAAAATTACATGTTTATCAAAACAGAGAAGACTATCACCAAATCGGATTAACAGCTATTTGGAAAGCGATGGAAACATATAATCAAGAACGTGGGGAATTTCCTCCCTATTTATATGTGACGATGATGGGAATGATGAAAACACAAATACGACGAGACATAAAAGCAAAGGAAGTAGAAAATTTAGTTTCTCCAGATGAAATTTTAGAAGGATCGTATGACCAGCACGTTTTAGAAACTGAAATAGTAGAAGGATATTGTGGCCATCTATCTCCAAAAGAAAAGCTATACATTCATTATGTGTATGTAGAACAACTCGATCACCAGACAATAGCAGAGAAACACAAAGTATCACTTTCAGCAGTAAAGAACTGGAAGGCAGGAGCTTTTAGAAAGCTCCGAAAAGAACTGATGCAACATAGTAATTCATAAAACTCTCTTCAAGCTGACGGATCTTCTTGAGTCAGCTTGAAGAATGGAATATTAACTACGCGGCTCATCTAAATAGGTATATTGGACATGCCCGCCCTGTTGAGCAATTCCTCTAAACTGTTTGAAATCGTCTTGTTGTACGAGGAATGAGCGAAACGTTAAGAAATCTTCTTTGGAAACGTTAATCTTGTTAACTTCTTTTAATCTTAATTGCTGTAGTAATTGAGTTACTTCATGTTCAGTCAATACTATTCCCTTTCCTTTCCGTATAATTTCCATTATTATTAGAATAATTGAAATAAAAGCCTTTACTCTTTTAACAAGATAAGGCAAACTTAACATAATATCAAGTGTATCTATTGGTAGAGGAGAGTGGCAGGTATGAAAAAAGCTGAAGTAGGAAATCTTATTGAATTCAAGGATGGGTTGCAAGGCATTGTTGAAAAGGTAAATGAGAACTCGGTGATTGTTGATTTAACCTATATGCCTCACTATCGTGAACTTGAACTAGAAGAAAAAACAGTGGTCAACCACAAAAATTATTCCATATTAAAAGAAGCCGTTACCCATTAATAGGCTATGGAAGCTGAACAATACGAACATTTTTATCAAAGTAGTAAGAAAAAAGACACATGATGCATGTGTCTTTTTTCTTATG
>NZ_ABFU01000022.1 GCF_000171615.1 Bacillus coahuilensis m4-4
CTTTGCCTTTTGGAAGGTCACCACTATGTCTCGAAGGGCTAGCCGCTGAAGCTAGACATGAAGAAAAGCGGAGTCGACTGTTTAGGGGCGTATGGATTGGAGGGGTTGTCATCAATATAAAGGAAACAAAATAACTAATTACTTTCAGATGCCTTACATACAACATTAATACACTCCAAAACGTCATGGAAGAAGGTTTTATTATAGAAATTACAACATAGTACTTTCATTCTTGTCCAAGATTCTTTAAGATAAAGATGACTATGGAAGGAAAGGGTATTGAATGTTGAGAAAAGAATATTTTTTGGATTTAAATTTACACCTGCCCAACTAATTGGGACCTATTATTTTATTGCTATAACAGTTTCAACCATTTTACTAAGTTTACCATTTGCCCATCAAGAAGGGGTAGACCTTTCCTTTATAGATGTATTGTTTACTGGAGTAAGCGCAATTAGTGTTACGGGACTCACAGTAATTAATACAGCCGAAACGTTTAATACAGTAGGTATTATTATTCTAATGTTAATCCTTCAAGTTGGAGGAATTGGGGTAATGACCTTGGGAACATTTATATGGGTAATTTTCGGTAAAAGATTGGGTTAAAAGAACGAAGATTGATCATGACGGATCAAAATTTAACTTCATTGTCAGGACTTGTTAAGATACTAAAAGAAATTTTATGGTTGATTATTATTATTGAACTAGTTGGATCGATTATTTTGAGTATCTATTTTTTGACGTACTTCCAACTTGGCAGGAAGCTGTAATTAATGGAATTTTTGCATCGGTTACGGCAACAACAAATGCAGGATTTGACATTACCGGTCAATCTCTAATTCCATTTGCTGAAGATTACTTTGTTCAATTTATTGTCATTTTATTAATGATTTTAGGAGCTATTGGCTTTCCAGTATTAATCGAGGTAAAGTCATATTTAATAAACAGAGATGTGGGGACAAAAAATGCAAGGTTTTCTCTTTTTGCCAAAGTCACCTCTATCACGTTTTTTATCCTTTTAGTTGTTGGTACCATTCTCATTTATTTATTAGAACTAAATGGCTTTTTTAAAGAAATGTCTTGGCATAAAGCGTTTTTTTTATGCATTATTTCACTCAGCATCCACTAAAAGCGGTGGTCTCTCAACTATGGATGTCAGTGTGTTATCAGAGCCGACCTTACTGGTTATCAGTGGGTTAATGTTTATAGGGGCTTCACCTAGTTCAGTAGGAGGCGGAATCAGGACAACAACCCTTGCTTTAAATATTTTATTCTTGTTCCATTTTTCTAGAGGAAGAAAAGATATTAAAATTTTCAAACGAGAAATTCATCAAGAGGATATTTTTAAGAGTCTAGTCGTTACTACGTTTGCTTTAATGCTTTGTTTTACTGCCATTATAGTGTTGTCCATTTCTGAAGATCATGCTCTTATAGAAATTCTTTTTGAGGTATGTTCTGCTTTCGGAACAACAGGTTTATCGATGGGGATAACTCCTGAGATGAGTACCTTTGGTAAGGTAGTTCTGATGATATTAATGTTTATCGGACGTGTAGGAATTTTATCTTTCTTATTTATTATAGGAGGAAAAGAAAAAAGAGTCATGTACCACTACCCTAAAGAGCGTATTATCATTGGCTGATGGGTACACTATTCCTATCAAACGATAGGAAGTGAATGGGTCATGGCGAAAAGAAAAGCAGAACACAATGCAGCAGAGAAAGTGAACACAACACCAAAGAAAAACCTTCAAGAAACAAAAGATTTTTCAGCTGAATTTGCTGCGGATGAAAATGTTGCAAAACGTGCCAACCGAAATAGCAAAAAAGGTAAACAGTCATGAAAAACAAACAAACAACCGAAATAACTAATCAAGGTCATGTAGAATATGGCATGGAATTTGGTGACATAAATGCTGTAAAACAGTACGAAGTCTCGCACAATACCAAAAAGAAGGATAACAAGAAAAAGGAGTAGCTGCATAGCTATTCCTTTTTTGTCGTATTTAAATTTTCAGCAGGTAGATTAAAAAATTGTACAGTATGACTCGTAGGGTCGAAATACGTGATCATATAAGTTGAGGCATTTACAATTTCTTTCTTCTCTAAATAATGTTGTAAATCAAAACTCATTTTCTCAACAATTGTATGCTTATTTAACTCTTTTCCGTTAACTTTAATGCAGGGGCTAAAGGTTCTGGTTCATTTTTAGAATTTAATATACTGAGATAGACGCTTTGCTGCTCTTCTTTAGAAAGAATCTCTGAGGACCACGACTTTCTTGGTTTATTGTTTTTGATTGGCAAAATAATCATAGGTCATTAAGTCTTTAATTATTGAGAGGGAACCAGTATTTCTGGTCTCTAAAAATTCATAAAGTCGTATAAATAAATCTTCAAGCTGATGACCGATACGTGACCATCCAGCTGCTTCCCAGTACATTCCAAATTCTTGGAAAAAGTCAAAAGGAGTGTTGAATTCATGAGTCACAATGTATTCAATCGTTTCATCCATTCTATGGTCATTCCAATATTTTTCTAATACGTCTTCAACTTGTTTAATTCTGGCTACTTCTGAAAAGCTTAAAACCCTATTGCTTAACATTTCATAAGGAGCGTGATCCATATAAACATAGCCGAAGTCTTCTGACCTAACTCTTAAACCAGTGCCTCTTAGTAATTTTAAAAACCCTAGTTGTAGCTCTTCAGGACGTAAAGCAAATACGTCATTAAATGTTTTCCTGAATGAATTATAATCTTCTTCTGGAAGTCCAGCAATTAAATCAAGGTGTTGATCAATTTTCTTTCCTTGTTTCACCATTGTGACAGTTCGGGTCAATTTGTCCCAGTTTTGCTTTCTCATGACTAAATCATTGGTTTCATCGTTTGTTGATTGGACACCTATTTCAAATCGAAATAGTCCGTTAGGAGCATGATCATTTAAAAACTGAATGACTTCTGGTCTCATAATATCTGCAGTAATTTCAAATTGAAACACTGTTCCAGGTTTGTGTTCATCAATTAAAAATTGAAACATTTCCATCGCATAGCTTCTACTAATATTGAACGTTCTATCAACAAATTTAATTGTTTTTGCACCGTTTTCCATTAAATAGCGAATATCCTCTTTTACTTTTTCTCGATCAAAGTAACGCACGCCTACCTCAATGGAAGATAGACAAAATTGACATCTAAAAGGACAACCTCTACTCGTTTCGATATAAATTACACGTTTTGAAAGATGAGGTAGATCTTCTTTAAAACGGAAAGGAGAAGGTAATTCACGTAAATCTAACTTATTGCTTTGAGGGTTCAACTTTGATATTTGTTCATTTGTTCTGTATGCTAAGCCTGGAATAGTTGAAACATCTTCTTGTATTTTTTATTGCGTTTAATAACTGCTTAAATGATAGCTCACCTTCACCAATAATAATATAATCTACATCAGGTATCCGTTCTAACCAGTAATTCACATCGTACGTAACCTCCGGGCCCCCAAGAACAATGATTACATTCGGCATTAATTTTTTTAATCATGGAAATGACACGAATGATTTCTTCTATATTCCATATATAACAGCTAAAACCTAACACATCAGGTTGCTTGTGAAAAAGATCAGTCACAATGTTCATGCTAGGGTCTTTAATTGTATATTCACTTAATTGAACTTCAAATTCTGGTGCTGCGTAACTTTTTAGGTATCGTATCGCTAAATTGGTATGAATATATTTAGCGTTTAGTGTACTAAGTACAACGTTCATTCTCATTCTCCTTATCATTAACATCAAACTATTATTGTATAGAATAATAGAGAATTTCTCAACCTTTACAATAATTAACCAAAGAAATAGTGAAGGAATAGTCTGTTAATTGTCAGATTATTGACCTTTTTCAAATGTAAAGAAGGAATTTGACATCTTTTATCCGAATCTAATTGGTAGGATGCTTTTTTAAATTATTCTAAACACTATAACTTTAACTTTACTATACATATTTACACTTTATTGTAAAGGAGGAATTTCGATGGCAGAACCAAGTCTAAAGGAATCATTATTCCAACCGCTGCTAGATTTAATTCGTCAAAACACGAGGCCCATGTGTGTGACGGATTTACACTATAACATTCTTTCTACGAATAAATCGTTCGCTAACCTTCTTCAAAGTGAAGAAGGAGCATTATTAAATACACGGCCGATACTCCCTCTAAAATTGCTTGCTCATTCAGAGAACAATGCCCCTCAAGAAGAGCAAGGTGTTGAATGGTTTATAGACACAAGGAGTTCATCCAATAATTCTTTTATGGTGAAAAGCCAGTGTTATCAAAGTTTATCTCTACAGATATTAACCATCCTAGAAGATGAAGAGTTAGTAAATGGAATAACAGATCAAAAATTATTAAAAAATATCTTTCAGCATGCTACTGAAAGCATAGTATTATTTTCCCTAGAAGGAAAAATAATTGATGTAAATCAATCATTCCTTCGGTTTGTGAATAAGGTTAGGGAAGATATTATCTATTTGAATTTAAGAAATTTTGTGAACAAAGGGGAACAAGAACATTTACTAAAGATCAAAGAATCGATACTTGAAAATGAACCACTTATTGGTGAAATGCCAGTAGTGGTTAAGGACACAACAAAGACCATTCAATATTCGCTTACACCAAGTATCTATGATGGAATTCATATGGTTGTATTTAAAGATGTAACAGAAAATCGACAAATGGAAATAAAGTTAAAAAGGAGCGAAGAGCTCTTTAAAGAACTTTTTGAAGAGGCGATTGATGGCATCGTTTTATGGAAGAATGATGGTACGGTCATACGAGCGAACCGTTCAGCTCTGAAGATTTTTGAGAGTACGGAAAAAGAAATGCTTTCTAAAAATATAAAGGACTTTGTTTATCCTAGTTCCATTCAAAAATTTCATCTCGTGATGGATGAATTAAAAAAACAATGGTGCTGTTCGTGATGAACTGTTATTTTTGATGCCAAATTGCCAGCTGAAGCAGTTAGAGTTCACTGCAAAGCTGCACTCTGTCGATCAATACAATATGATGATTGTAAGGAATGTAAGTGAAAGATATCACATCCTACAAGAATTAAGAAGAAGTGAAGAACGTTTCAGGAAAATTTTTGAGGGAACATTTGATGGAATGATTATAAGTGATCATGATTTAAGGGTTGTAGATATTAATCCAATAGCGTGTGGTATTTTATCCTTGAATAAAGATTTGGTTTTAGGAAGAGATATAAGAACGATTATGAATCTCCCAAAAAAGTTACAGGATCGATTTAATCGGTATCTATCTTATTTAAAAGAAGAAGGCCAAGGAAATATCACACTAGAAGTACCGGATTCTAGAGATAAAACGAGATTTATTGAAATATCATCTAAATATAAAGTATTAAGTAATCTTAATTTAACGGTTATTAGAAACATAACGGAGCAAGTCGAAATGCAAGAACAGCTAAGAAAATCTGATACACTAAGCGTGGTTGGAGAGCTCGCAGCTGGAATTGCTCACGAAATTAGAAACCCAATGACTGCATTAAAAGGGTTCATTCAGTTATTAGAAAATAGCATGCAAGAAGACCATTCCATGTATTTTCATGTGATAAAATCAGAACTACAGCGTATTGAAAGCATTATAACTGAGTTCCTTATTTTAGCAAAGCCTCAAGCAGTACAATATCAAGATTCTAATTTAGAAAAAATCGTGCAGGAAACAGTTGAGCTATTAAATGCTCAAGCCTTACTTCATAATGTCCAAATCATTATCCACTGTGATAAAGATTTACCTAAAATTTATGCTGAACCTAATCAATTGAAACAAGTATTTATCAATATAATAAAAAATGCAATAGAGGTGATGCCAAGTGGTGGAGAAGTTGTCCTATCTTTAACGAAAGAGAAAGATAATGAAGTGAAAATATCGATTAAGGATACCGGTGCAGGCATACCTAAAAATAAGATTAAAAAATTGGGCGAACCTTTTTATACAACAAAAGAAAGAGGAACTGGTTTAGGCTTAATGGTGAGCTTTAAGATTATTAGAGAACACAACGGTACTATAGAGGTTGATAGTATTGAGAATGAAGGTACAACCTTTCATATTAGACTTCCAGTTCACCATGAAAAGAGGTAAGTGAATGGAACAATTACAAATCGAATCACCTATAGGCTTTCTGGAGATTACAGAAGAAAATGGGTTGCTAAAAAAAATAGAATATATAGATGTTCCTAATGAAGAGTTAAAGGAAACGAATAATTTAGTACTGCAAGAAGCAAAAACGCAAATTTTGGAATACTTAGAAGGGAAGAGAAGATCTTTTACAGTACCATATAAGTCTGAAGGAACCTCATTTCAACAAAGTGTATGGACAACACTTCTTTCTGTTCCGTATGGGGAAACGGTTTCGTATCAAGATATTGCAGTTATGATGAACAAGCCGAAAAGTGTAAGAGCTGTTGGTCAAGCCAGTCGCCGCAACCCACTACCTCTCCTTATACCCTGCCATCGTGTAATAGGCAAAAACAAGTCATTAGTCGGTTACGCTGGAGATAAGGTGGATAAAAACAATTCCTGCTAGAATTAAGAAAAAAAATAAAAAAAGTAAGCAGTTTCAATTTGTTGAACTGCTACTTTTTTGTCGATTATGATTAAGATATGAGTGAATATTGTCTAGTTTTGCGATTGAATTTACATTCAGGTAAAAGATTTCTATACTAGGTAAGTAATGTGATGAGGCTGTATAATTATGATGAATGAATTCAATCAGCCTTCAAAAAAGGAGAAAAATAGCGTGCGAATTCAATTGAAAACAAACGAAACACATACTCTTGACTTCCTAGTACAAATAAAAAGAAAAGAAATGATCTATCATGGTCTAAATCATGGACTGTCTCATCCTAGGACTATCCGTCTTAGTCAAGAACTAGATATACTGTTAAACCAATATGGTATTTAGTATAAGGACGTTTACTATGGTGAGGGGAGTAATATCGTTACTTCAGTCCACTCATTTTCTTTACTTGCAATTGAAATCTGACCATTAATAGATTCAATTATTCTTTTACATACAGGTAACCCTAAACCTGTTCCTTCACTTTTAGAAGTAAAAAAAGGATCAAATAACTTTGGTACATTTTCTTCATTTATACCAGATCCTGTATCCCTTATTTTTATTTCTATCCATTCTCCTTTACTTGATAATTTAATGTGTAGGAGTCCTCCTTCTTCCATTGCTTCTAATCCATTTTTCGATAAATTAAGAAGGACTTGCTTCATTTGGTCTGATGACATTTTTACAAGGAGCGGTCTTGTAGGAAATTCATAAGAATAATGTACATTATAAAGATTTGCTTCTGATTGAATAATGGGTGTAATTTCAATTAGTACATCACGTAAGTCACTTATCTTTAAAGACACACCAGATGGTTTGCCAAGCATTAAAAATTCACCAACTATATCGTTAATTCTATTAATTTCTTTATAGATGATAGAGAAGTACATGTCATCAGCTTTATCGTTATATTTCTCATTTAATAGTTGAATAAGCCCCTTTATACCTGTTAATGGATTTCTGATTTCATGGGCAATACTTGCAGAGAACTGTCCTATTAATTCAAGTTTTTGGGCATTGTTTTCCTTTTTCTCAACATCTGACAATGCCTGAAGACTCTTATATTTTCTAACCAGGTATAAGACATGAAGAAAGATATATACGCCAATTAATAATAGTATTAATTCTAATAGAAGCCTTATAAGCCATTGATCATCAGAGTAGACTGTCATCTTCCAAGGGATGAAATCTAATTCCACTTCATTACTAAAAGTAAGCGACAGGTGCTTTGTAGTTGATAGTGTTGGATATGTATATCTAGTAGATAAAGATTGAATTTGAATAGAATCATTCATAGGTAAGGTTTTTATATAGTCAGATAATTCTTTTACAGGTACGATTCCAATTAAAACCTCTTTATTGCTTAACGGAATTGTCATCAATATGAGTTCTTCATTTTGAGCGAATAATGGGGTTAATGTATAGGTTTGAGTCACGTTCTTAGCCGCTTTTATAAGCTCTATTGATAGTGCTGGATCTTCAATTTTCTTATAAGAATCTTTAATATTTCCCGATGTGTCCAAGTAAATCAAGTTGGAAAGATGATGGTCTAAATGATTCTGTAGAGAAAGTAAGGATGATAATTCAGTATCTTCCATCTTAGTTAGCGAATGAACCATACTTAGGGATGTGAGAAGATTTAGGTCTTCATAGAAAAACTGCTCAATTTTCATTTGATAAATAGTACTATTGCTCTCTAAATGTTGCATTGCTTCTATTTTCATGTAGTGAAATCGAATGATGGAATAAAGTAAGAGAATGATTAAAAGTGGGAAAAGAACACTTTTCATATAAGTAGGGAATTTAATAGGAGATGAATGGTTCTTCATAAATAGCTCCTTCGACATATTTCTACTCTTTTCTTTCATTATACTTGTTTTATTGTTCGTTATGAAGAATTTTTTCATTTTAGTACATATTATGTAGATTGACCTATGGAAATAATTTACCTATAATGAATTCAATTGGTTAAGGTAAGGAATGATGTCGTATGAGTATACAAGAAGGATTATCTCCACAAGAGCAATCTCTCAAACTATTTATTGTGTTATCGAGAGCATTTAAGGTTATCAGTGAAAAGTCTAATTCAGGTATTTCATCATTTGGTTTAAATCCTACTGAATTTGCTGTTTTAGAGCTTTTGTATCATAAAGGAAAACAGCCTTTACAGCAGATTGGCGAGAAAATCTTACTTGCTTCTGGAAGTATTACGTATGTTGTCGATAAATTAGAGAAAAAAGGGTACCTAGAAAGAGTTTCCTGCCCAAATGACAGAAGAGTGACCTATGCGGAAATTACAGAATCAGGAAATAAATTCATTGGTGATATTTTTCCTGCACATGTTGATATGCTTCATGAGGTAATGAGTGTTTTGTCACCTGAAGAAAAAGATGAGGCCATAGCTCTATTAAAGAAGTTAGGGTTATCGATAAGAGATTTATCCTATTAATAAACCAGTCTAACGTTCAACTACTATTATGATGAAAATAGTAGTACAATGACGTTAGGTCTTTTTTTGTACATAAATGAATTTTTTACATGCATTCAAAAAAATTAAACAGGAGGAAAACGATGAAATTTTCAGAGTATACGTACGAACGCCCCAATATGGAAGAAATATCTAAAAAATTTGCAGAATATTTAAACAAAATGACAGAGGCACAGATGGTAGAAGAAGTTAAAGAATCCATTCATTTAATAAATGAGCTTCGTAACGATTTTGGCACAATGTACAATATATGTTATATACGACATTCCATTAATACAGCAGATGAATTTTTTCAAACAGAACAAGACTATATGGATGAAATTGAACCAGAGATAGAGGCACTAGTCTCGAGGTACTATCATGAATTAGTAACTTCTTCATTTAGAAAACAGCTGGAAATGGAATGGGGAGAACAGCTTTTTTTCTTTAGCTGAAGCGAAATTAAAGACCTATTCAGATGAGGTTCTTCCATTATTAAAAGAGGAGAATCGATTAAGTTCAAAATATACTAAACTTATTTCTTCGGCAAAAATAGATTTTGATGGAAATACATACACCTTAGCACAATTAGCACCTTTTTCAGAATCAAAGGATCAGGAGATTAGGAAAGCGGCCATTAAAGCTAGCTCTTCATTTTTTCAACAAAACGAAGTAGACTTTGATCAAATTTTCGATGATTTAGTAATTGTGCGTACCAAAATAGCCAAAGCTCTAGGTTTTTCATCTTTTGTTGAGTTAGGTTACTACAGAATGATGAGAACAGACTACACTGCCGACATGGTAAAAGTATTTAGAGAAGAAGTGAAAAAGCATGTAGTACCGATTGTCTCTTCGTTAAAAGAAAAACAAAGAAGTCGTATTGGATTGGATAAATTAAATTACTATGATGAGGCTTTCCAATTTAAAAGTGGGAATTCAGCTCCAAAAGGGGACCCAAGTTGGATTATTAGTAATGGTAAAGATATGTATGGTCAACTATCCAGGGAAACGGGTGAATTTTTTGACATTCTCGTAGAGAATGAACTACTTGATGTGGAAGCAAAAAAAGGAAAAGCACCGGGAGGGTATTGTACGTACATCGAAAATTATCAAGTTCCTTATATTTTTTCGAATTTTAACGGTACAGCTGGGGACATAGATGTATTAACTCATGAAGCTGGTCATGCTTTTCAAGTGTATCGCTCAAGACACTTTACCATTCCAGAATACAATTGGCCGACGTATGAAGCATGTGAAATTCATTCTATGAGTATGGAGTTTTTTACTTGGCCATGGATGGAAAAATTTTTTAAAGAAGACAAGGAAAAATATTATTATTCTCACTTGACTAGTGGCCTTATATTTTTACCATACGGTGTGTTAGTAGATGAATTCCAACATGAAGTGTATGAAAATCCAGAATGGTCAAAAGAAGAACGAAAAGCATGTTGGAGGAGATTAGAGAAGCAGTATCTTCCTCATAGAAATTACGGTGATGATTCTTATTTAGAAGGAGGAGGGTATTGGCATAGACAGACTCATATATTTAATAGTCCTTTTTACTACATTGATTATACACTAGCTCAAGTTTGTGCTTACCAATACTGGGATTGGAGTCAAAGGGACTTTGATGCTGCATGGAGGTCCTATTTACATATATGCGACCTTGGTGGTTCAAAATCTTTCACTAATCTAGTGGAGGAAGCCAATTTATCCTCTCCTTTTGAAGAAAATGCATTGAAAAGTATTATGAAACCAATTGAAGATTGGTTACAATCAATAGATGATTCCACTTTATAAATAAAGCACGAAAGATCAAGGGATTGAAATTGTCCTTTGATCTTTTTTGTCTTTGTACTATGTTATTACTACGTACTCCTCTTTATAGTCATAAGTTTTCTAGCTTGTACATACCCATGTAAAGACTAGTTGGGGAAGAAGGTGTCCATGTGAATAAATGGAGTAGTGCCTTTCAAGTTGCTGCTGTATATGTAGGGACAGTTGTTGGTGCTGGATTTGCAACGGGTAAAGAAGCGGTTGAATTCTTTACTCAATATGGCTTTTTAGGCTTGATAGGAATCTTAGTAAGTGGATATTTATTTATTCATCTAGGGACGAAAATGATGATGATTAGTATGGATATTCAGGCAGAATCCTATGAAGACTTACAGAGATATATTTTTGGTGAAAAGCTTGGTCATTTCGTAAATGTATTTGTTCTGATCATGTTACTAGGGGTATCGGCAGTTATGTTGTCTGGTTCTGGAGCTGTGTTTGAAGAACAATTACATTTACCAAAGCAACTAGGCGTGTTGCTGACGGTCTTTGTGGGGATCTTTGTCATTTTACTAGGGACAAGAGGCCTTTTTCTGGTGAATTCATTTGTTGTACCATTAATGATTGTCTTTAATCTTGGAATTTTATCTATTTCATTAATGAATCTAGAAGATCCTACCATCTTTCTTCGTGTGCCGGAAGTACAAAGCATATGGAAACTTCTTTTTGCACCTTTCGCTTATACTGCCTTCAATTTAGCCATGGCTCAAGGAGTGCTAGTTCCAATTGCTTCCAAAATTAATGATCGATCCATTATTAAACTAGGGGCATTTATGGGAGGACTTGTTTTAACACTTATTTTGTTATCCATTCATTTTTCTCTTTCCACACTACCTGATGTAAAGGAATATGAAATTCCAATGGGAATCATCATGATGAAAATTGGTGGTACTTTCTTTTGGTTGTATGTCATGATTATTTATAGCGAGATTTTCACATCAGTTATTGCAGGAGTATTTGGAATACAAAAACAGTTAGAAGCATACATGCCTAACAAAACCATTCCAATCCTTTTGGTGATTTTTTCCACCATTTATAGCATCAGTTTTTTTGATTATAGCGAATTGCTTTCTCGATTATATCCACTATTTGGTCACATTTGCTTAATATATATCCTTGCGTTGTGGTTAAAAAATCGTGAAAAAAGGCGCCATAGAAGGCACCTTTTTTCATAGAAACGTAACCAATAATAAGGTAAAGGAATAATGAGCGAGTAAACTAGCTTTAATTTGGTGAAAGTATTCATAAATATAACCGAATGTCATACTACCTAAAAAAGCAGCAAACATCCAAATGGGCTCATCGCTATATACAAATAACGAAGCAAAAATGATACTAGTAAACAAAATAGCAAGATGATCATTTACATATTTTCGCAAAAGATTTTGTATAAACCCTCTACAAAGATACTCTTCACCTGGAATGAACAGTAATAGGAGTAAAATATATTCAACTATATGGTTTGGGCCATAAACAGCCACTATGTTTTGAATATTCTTTTCTAACCCTGAATCGAGAAATTGGATAGCCGTAAATCCTAACTTAAAGAAAAGAAATAATACACCACCGAGTAGAACACTATAAAAAGCTGAAGATGAAGAAAATGTATGATCCGTTTTTTCTGGTTCATTAGTAAAATAATACAAAGTAAATCCTAATAAGGTTACTGCTGAAAAAACATAGTAAAATATATCTTTATCCATAAAGGTATACATCATCAACACATGAATGACAAGTACGCTTACTATTAACTGTAAAAGTGTAAAATATTTTTTCATTGTGGTCTCCTTAAAAAATCATAGGATTTATTGTAACAAAGTTTGTTTGTAGAATCCAATCTTTCTATTACAAGAAGGAGTAAAATCCACGAAAGTTGTCATCCTATTAGTAAAGGGGGAAAGGAATTTGACAAAATCAAAACATGAAAAAGAGCGTCAATGGAATGTTCGAAAACAAGATCAAAAGCCTCATGGGAAAGTAAAATCATTAAAAGAGCTATCTAATGAGAAATTATAAGAAAAGCC
>NZ_ABFU01000021.3 GCF_000171615.1 Bacillus coahuilensis m4-4
TGTGAAAGTGGTAACCCGTCATGTATGTGGAAGAACATAAAGAGAAGGTAAGGATAAATAGGTTATCAAATCCTGGAAAGAAGCTATATAAATTTAGAAAAGAAAAAGTGGAGCGAAGCTTCGCAGACTCAAAAGAGCTGCATGGGCTTCGCTATTGTAGGTTTAGGGGAATTAAAAACGCAAGTGAGCAGGTTCTTCTAACTGCAGCTTGCCAGAATATAAAAAAGATTGCGACCCACCTAGCGAAGCTCGGATAAATGGGAAGCAATCTTTTTTTATACTTATCCAAACATATCGAGGCGAAAACACCTTTGAATATCTATGAAAAAATTAACTTTCTCGACGAGCTGAGGACGAATTTAATTCGKCCTTTTTGTTCTTTTTCTTATAATACATCCTGGAATAATGTGTGARTCAAAGAAGGTACCCTTTCTTTCCAAGCGGATTCATGATGAATTCCTTCATCATAAATAGAGAACTGTAGAGGAACGTCTTTTCCATCGATAAGTAGATGCATACGTTTTGATACATCTACATATGTTTTAGCATCAATCGTCGCAGTCTCCTCGTCTGTACCAACATCCATATAAAATGAGTGAATACCTTTCAAATCAACCTGCTCCACTAACTCAAAAATGTCGTCCTCATTAAACCAATAGGCAGAAGACAAAGCCCCAATTCGTGAAAATATAGTTGGATACATACACGCTATATACGTAGCGAGTAACCCTCCCATTGAACTGCCTGCAAATCCCGTTATTTCAGGGTTTGTTCGATATCGAGAATCAATCAATGGTTTAACTGTCATGATTAAGTCATCGGCAAAAGCAGGAGCATCTCCACCTAAAACGCCGTTTTCTCCAAATAATGTGTATTTAATTTGATGATCTATCCAAGGACCATATTCATTAAACCGTTCAAATCGGTCTGTAGGTGAGTGGATTCCAACGACGATAAGTTCAAGTCCCGTCTCTTCTAAGTAATTTTTTACTTCCCCATGAAACCCCGAAGTTAGCTTCTTCATCTACAAATAAATTTTGGCCATCTGGCATATAAAGAACGGGATATGTTTTAGAAGATGTATCATAAGAAGTAGGAAGAAACACGCTCMCCTTTTCTAGTTTTTTTGTARAGAGGGGCWTGTTAACTAAAAAATTGKTCTAGCMTTWCGATCMCTCCTTTATCTCTACTATTATACCAGAACTAGGGATAGTCTTGATTGCGCTTTCAGTATATTAAAAAACAGGATTTTGTGCTATTCTAATAATTGCAATCTAACGATGAGGAGGAAAACATTGAACAGCATTGCCATTATTTTCATTTTATTCGTTGTCTTAGTTGAACTTCCTTCATTAAAACGTAGGTCCATTGAGAGGAATGACATATGTTATCAAGAGACGACACGTTTTCTTCAGCAATATGGAGGAAATCATGTGTCTCATCTGCTTTTTACGATGGATAAATTGGTCTATTGGACCAAGGATCGACAAGCTATGATCTTATACCAGAAAGTCGGCAAGACATTCATAGTGTTGGGTGATCCTATTGGGAGAGAAGAGTATCTTTCCGGCGCTATTAAAGAATTCATTGACTTCTCAATAGAAAAGAAACAAAAAATAGCTATCTATCAAGCATCGGCTAACTATATTGATCTATATCGTCAACATGATTTTAATACGGTCAAAATAGGGGAAGAAGCAGTTGTACCATTACCTGATTTTAGTTTGAGTGGAAAGAAAATGCAAAATCTAAGGTCAAGTCGTAGTAAATTTGAACGACTCGGCTACTCATTTTCCTTTGTATCTCCACCATTTGATGAAGCATTCATCCAAAACCTTAAAGAAGTGTCCGACTCCTGGTTAAATGGTCGTAAGGAAAAAGGTTTTTCTGTTGGGTATTTTTGTGAAAGAGCACTAACAAATTTTCATATAGCCGTGTTAAAAGATGAACAAGGATCAGTTGTTGCGTTTGCCACGCTTTCTTATTACCGCCAAGAAAAGAAAACATATGCTACTATTGACTTAATGAGATATAAGAACAGTTGTCCAAACGGGACGATGGATATGCTATTCTTGTCTATTTTAGATTGGTGCAAAGTCAGAGGGTTCGAAACATGTAGTTTAGGAATGGCTCCATTGTCCAATACAGTTAACGAAATGGACGCAGCATCTCGTGGTGTTCAAAAGCTTGTATCATTTGCCTATCATTATGGTCATCGCTTTTATAATTTTAAAGGTCTGTATAACTATAAAAATAAATATTTTCCTAATTGGGAACCAAGATATGTTGTTTTTCAGAAGAGCTTACTTCTTGTCTATATTCAGCTAATTTATTTAATACACCGTAATTATTTCTCTATTAATCTGCAGAGATTGAAGATTAGAGGTTTAAGAAGAAACATAGTGAACTAAAATAGGATGTGAACACATCCTATTTTTGTATACAAATATCTAGATTGAAATTTTTTGGAAGAAGCATGGGGACGGTGAAAATATAGTGATAAAATTAAACGATTACTTTCCTTATCCCTTTTGTAGAAAGGATAAATAGTTTATAATTATCAGAAAATAGTAGCTATTCTTGGGTCATAATCATTATAATAGTATAGAAAGACAGATGGAGTTTTACGAGTCAGGGGATTAACATTTAAGAGAGTAGCAGCTCTCTTTACGAATATAGGGGAAAGGAAGATTTTGATGAGTAGCGGACAAGAAAAAACAGATGTGATTTTAATTGGTGCAGGGGTAATGAGTGCAACACTAGGAACTTTATTAAAGGAGCTTGTACCCGAATGGGAGATTAAAGTGTTTGAAAAGTTAGGGAGTCCTGGTGAAGAAAGTTCAAATGAGTGGAACAATGCAGGTACAGGTCATGCTGCCCTATGTGAATTAAATTATACACCTGAAAATCCAGATGGATCAGTTGACATTTCAAAAGCAATAGGAGTAAACGAACAATTCCAACTCTCTAGACAGTTTTGGACTTTTTTGGTGAATAAAGGAATCATTAAAGATCCGAGTGAATTTATTATGCCATTACCACATATGAGTATGGTTCAAGGGGAAGAAAATATCGCTTTTTAAAAAGACGCGTGGAAGCGCTAACAAAAAATCCATTGTTCTATGGTATGGAATTTAGTGACCATCCTGAGACGTTAAAAGACTGGATCCCGCTCATTATGGAAGGTCGTACATCTAATGAGCCCATCGCTGCAACAAAGATTGACTCAGGGACAGACGTCAATTTCGGTGCCTTAACTAGAATGTTGTTCGAGCACCTACAAGATAGAGATGTTCAGGTTCATTACAATCATTGTGTGAAGGGGATGAAGCGAACAGCGGATGGATCATGGGAAGTAAAGGTAGAAGACCTAGGCGGAAAAAATATAGAATATCATACGGCTAAGTTCGTGTTTATTGGTGGTGGAGGAGGAAGCTTACCATTACTACAAAAGACAAGAATACAAGAATCTAAACAAATTGGCGGGTTCCCAGTAAGTGGTCTATTCTTAGTTTGTAAAAACCAAGATGTGATAGATAAGCATCAGGCGAAAGTATACGGGAAAGCAAAAGTAGGTGCTCCTCCTATGTCAGTCCCTCATTTGGATACAAGGTATATTGATCATCAAAAAACGTTACTATTTGGTCCATTTGCAGGCTTTTCACCGAAGTTTCTAAAAACGGGTTCGTACTTTGATTTAATCGGTTCAGTGAAACCGAATAATATTTTTACGATGCTGGCGGCTGGTATAAAGAACATCCCGCTTACAAAGTATTTAATCCAGCAAGTACTTCTTTCTAAAGAAAAGCGAATGGAAGAACTTCGTGAATTTATTCCAAACGCAGCTAGCGAAGATTGGGATATTGTCGTTGCTGGTCAGCGAGTACAGGTGATAAAAGACACAGAATCTGGAGGTAAGGGAACGTTGCAATTTGGTACCGAGGTAGTAAGTGCTGAAGATGGATCAGTTGCAGCTTTACTTGGTGCATCTCCGGGTGCCTCAACGGCTGTTCACGTCATGCTAGAAGTTCTAAAGCAATGCTTCCCTAGTCAGATGAAAGAATGGGAAGGAAAAATAAAAAGAAATGATTCCTTCTTATGGAATATTACTATCGAATCACCCTGAATTTTTTGAACGGATACATGAACAAACGGCTGAATCACTAGGACTCATGATCAAGCAACAGGAAGTAAGTCGTGTAATGGAATCATAAAGTATGAATCAAACAAAGCCTTTCATCTAGTATAGGATGTGGGCTTTATTTGCTTAGAAAAAACGTTCTTTTATTTTTGTGATGCAAAGGAAATTCCTTGTCAAAAATGGAATAGTAAAAGGGAGGGATAGGAAATGCACATTTTAGAAAATCAACGTATCTATTTAGGATTATTTGAAGAGGACGACTTTCATAAAATGAAAGATTGGTATCGTTATAATCAAACCTATCCTAGGTTATTAAGCGCAGAGCCATACCGTCCGAAAACAGTGGAACAACTAAAAAAATGGATGACGGAAACATCTGAAAAAGATTATCGATTTTCAATAAGATTAAAATCTACCGATGATCTAATTGGATACATGGAGTTAGATGATATCCTTTGGTCTAACCGAGTTGGATGGATTTCCTTAGGAATTGGTGAACTGGAGCACCGAGGGAAAGGATATGGGAAAGAAGCGATGGACACGATCCTAAGGTATGCCTTCCATGAGCTTAACCTTCATCGCATACAGCTGACCGTGTTCTCTTATAATGAACCCGCAATCCATTTGTATGAGAAGGTGGGTTTTCAAAAGGAAGGCACATACCGACAGTTTTTAGAACGTGATGGAAACCGTCACGATATGTTACTATATGGATTATTGAAAGAAGAATGGAGAGGATAGCCTCTCTATTTTTTATGGAAGATTTGGAAAAGTGGTATATACATACGATCGCACAAGAAAGGAGTGTTACTTATGTCACTAAGATTGATTACAGGTAGAGCCGGTTCTGGCAAGACCGCAACAATAATAAAAGAAATAAAGGAGAAGTTGAAAGAAAACCCTATGGGTAGACCCATCATTTATCTTGTTCCTGAACAAATGACCTTCTTATCTGAGTATGCGCTTGTACAAGATGAAGAAATTAAAGGGATTATCCGTGCTCAAGTGTATAGCTTTACTAGACTTGCATGGAGAGTGTTACAAGATACGGGTGGAATGAATCGGTATCATTTATCAAGTGTTGGGTTAAATATGCTCATCAGAAAAATTATCACAGATCATAAGGACGAGTTTACACTGTTTAAAAAAGCAAGTGATAAGCCAGGATTTGTGAAACAAGTAGAGGACATGCTTATTGAATTTAAACGGTATCTAGTTGAACCAGAGACCATAATGGGGGAGACTGAATCACGCGTCCTTTCTGACAAACTACATGATTTAGAAATAATATTTCGAGAATTTGAGCTGGCTACAAAGGAAAAGTACATTGATTCTGAAGATTATTTGACCCTTCTATCTTCCTCTATTGAACGTTCAAGTTATTTAAAGGATGCAGACATTTACATAGATGGATTTCATAGCTTTACACCACAAGAGTATGCAGTGATACAAGCATTAATGGAGAGAACAAAACGAGTGACAATCGCCTTCACAATCGACAGATCTACTCAGCTTCCGTACGGGGAAACGAAGCAACTGTTTCGTATGACAGAAGAGAGCATAAGTAAAATAGAGTCAATTGCGTATAGTAGTCAAATTCAACAAGACCCAATGATTGTGTTAGACACCCAGGCTCGTTTTAAAAGTCAAACAATTGCTCACCTTGAGAGGCATTGGGAAACAAGGCCTTCTGTTCCTAGTAATGAATCATCCTATGTGACAATTGTTGAGGCAGCCAATCCTAGGGCAGAAATTGAAGGGATTGCGAGAGAAATACGCAGGTTAGCAAGAGAAGAAGGGTATCGTTATCGCGATATTGCTCTATTTTTACGGAATAGTGCAGATTATGGTGATATTATTGAAACTATTTTTTATGATTACGATATTCCTTTTTTTATGGACCAAAAAAGGACGATGTTAAATCATCCATTAATCGAGTTAGTCCGTTCTACGCTTGAAACCATTCATTCTCACTGGCGTTATGAGGCTGTCTTCCGCGCAGTTAAAACGGATTTGTTATTCCCATTAGATCAATCTCCAAAAAAGCTTCGTGAAAAGATGGATCGTCTTGAAAACTATGTGCTCGCATACGGGATTAAGGGAAGTTCTTGGACCAATAAAGATCGATGGAGATACAGACGATTTAGAGGATTAGAGTTAACGGATAGCCCCCAAACAGACGAGGAGAGAGAGAAGGAGCACGAGATTAATGAGTTAAGACTCTTCATATCAGCACCGATTTTACGACTTGGTCGCAGGATGAAACGTGGAAATACGGTTAGAGATTATTGTATCTCTTTGTATCAATTCCTTGAAGAGTTAGACATTCCACAGAAGCTAGAGAGGTTTGCTCAATCGGCAAATGACCGAGGAGATGTCATTGCAGCAAGAGAACATGATCAGGCTTGGAATGCTGTAGTAGATTTGCTTGATCAGTATGTGGAGATATTAGGAGATTCTAAGATATCAGTCAAAAGGTTTTCGGATATTCTGGATGCAGGAATTGAGACGATGAAATTTTCGCTTGTGCCTCCTTCTAATGACCAGGTTATCGTAGCTGACTTAGAGCTTTCTAGGCTAGCCAATATTCGAGCGGGATTTGTCATTGGAGTGAATGATGGTGTTCTTCCATCAAAGTTTCAAGACGAAGGAATACTGTCTGCTGAAGATCGGACAAGCTTCGCTAATAGGGGTGTACAACTAGCCCCAACCAGCACAGTAAAATTAGAAGACGAGGAATTTGTTGCGTATAAGGCCTTTACTACTCCGTCTGAAAGGCTCTATATATCATACGCTCTAGCAAACGATGAAGGAAAAGCGTTAATGTCCTCTCCATACATAAAGAGGATAAATGAATTGCTTCCCAATATTCGTACTCAATTGGTTGTACAAGAACCGTCTGAATTACATGTTAAATTTCAAAAATCGTATGCTAGTCATCCTACTGTCTCAATTTCGTACGTCACGACTCAGTTGCAGCTAGGGCTAAGGGGGTACCAAGTAGCACCAGTTTGGTGGGACGTTTATAACTATTATATGAAATCAAGTCACTATCAAGAGAAAGTACATCGTATCTTAACTAGTTTGTTCTACCAAAACCGCACAAAAAAATTATCTGAAGAGACTAGCAAAGAATTGTATGGAGAAAGCATTTTAGGTTCCGTATCTCGTATGGAGCTATTTAATAGCTGTCCGTTCTCTCACTTTGCCTCTCACGGTTTGAAGCTAAGAGAACGAGAAATGTATCGACTAGAAGCACCAGATATCGGGGAGTTATTTCATGGGGCGTTAAAATGGATCTCTGATATGATGAATGATCAAAACCGTTCGTGGAAGGATTTAAATAAAGCGGATTGTAGAAAGCTTGCTCAGCATGCAGTAGAAGTTCTGGCCCCTCGATTGCAAAAACAAATACTCTTAAGTAGTAATCGACATCATTATATTAAGAGGAAACTAGAGTTGATTTTAGAAAGAGCTTCCCTTGTTTTAAGTGAACAAGCGAAGGTAAGCGGATTTACTCCAGTAGGGTTAGAGCTTGGATTTGGCCCAAATGGAGAGCTTCCGCCGTTTGCTTTTACGCTTAAAAATGGAATTAAGATGGAGCTTCAAGGACGAATTGATCGAGTGGATAAAGGTGTGAAGGATGAGCAAACATTCCTTCGAATCATCGATTATAAATCAAGCCAAAAGGATTTGGATTTAACCGAGGTATATTACGGTATATCACTTCAAATGCTAACGTATTTAGACATCGTCTTAACACACTCTGAAAAGCTGGTGCAATCTAAAGGGTACCCTGGGGGTGTACTTTATTTCCATATTCACGATCCCCTTGTTAAAAGTAAGAAATTATTAACAGTAGATCAAATAGAAGAAGAAATTTTTAAAAGCTTTCGTATGAAAGGGTTGCTCCTTGGGGACCAAAATCTACTACAGCTAATGGACGAAACATTAGAGCCAGGTGGGAAATCTCGAATTGTTTCAGCAGAACTTAAAAAAGATGGAAGCTTGTCTTCTCGCTCTAAAGTAGCATCGGAGCAAGATTTTAATGTGATGAGAAACTATATACGAAAACAATATGAACATGTAGGAAACAAGATTGTGACGGGTGTAGTGGATATTGAGCCTTACAAGCTAAAGAAAAAAGTGCCATGTCAATTCTGTTCCTACCGATCAGTCTGCCAATTTGATCAATCGTTAGAAGAGTCAGATTACCGTGTATTTACTCCATATAAACAGGATGAAGCACTTGATCTAATGAGAGAGGAGGGAAAGGGAGAAGATGAATAATATCCCGATAAAGCCAAAAGATGCGAAATGGACAAACGATCAGTGGAAGGCCATCTGGGCGAAAGACCGTGATATATTAGTGGCTGCAGCTGCAGGTTCTGGTAAGACAGCTGTCCTGGTCGAACGAATTATTCAAAAGGTTGTTGAGAAAGAACATCCAATCAACGTAGATGAGCTATTAGTTGTAACGTTTACGAATGCAGCTGCAGCGGAAATGAGACATCGTATAGGTGAAGCTCTTGAAAAAGAAATGAAGAATACACCAAATAGTCATCATCTTCGTAAGCAGTTGACCCTATTAAATAAGGCAAGTATATCTACACTCCATTCTTTTTGTTTAGAAGTGATCCGAAAATATTACTATTCCATTAATATAGATCCAGGCTTTCGTATTGCAGACGATACAGAACGCGCGCTATTAATGGATGAAGTGCTTGATGATTTATTTGAAGAAGAATATGGCCGTGAGAATAATGATCACTTTTATCAAGTTGTGGACACATTTAGCAATGACCGTAGTGATGAGGAATTGCAGAATATGGTTCGAGTGCTTTATGAGTTTTCACGCTCTCACCCCAATCCAAATAGCTGGTTAGATGAATTGGTGAGCACGTATGACGTCCATGAAGATACCACATCAATCGATGAGCTACCATTTATGCAGCAAATAAAAGAAGACATTATGTTGCAGCTAGAAGGTGCCCTTAATTTACTTGAACAAGGCATGAAGTTGACAAAGATACCGGGTGGCCCCGCCCCTTACGCATCTAATTTTGAAGATGATCGAGTGTTAATTGAAAGTCTATTAAGAGCATCGGAAGGGAGTTTCTCTGAGAGTTACCCTTATTTTCAAGAGTTGAAATATACTCGACTTAAGCCGTGTAAAGGGGATGAATACGACGACAGGCTTATGAAAGATGCGAAAAAAATCCGAGATCAAGTGAAAAAACAGGTAGGAAAGATACAAGATGAATTTTTCACACGCCGTCCAGAGAGCTATGTGAAAGATCTGAGGGAAATGAAGCCGCATATCTCTGTCCTCATTGAGTTAGTAAAGAAGTTTCATGTGGCTTTTCAAGTTGTAAAAGAAGAAAAGAGTTTAGTGGATTTCTCTGATTTAGAGCATTACACATTAGAAATTTTAACGAACCCTTACTCCAGTGAAGGACAGGCTGAACCGTCAGAAGCTGCACTATTTTATAAAGAAAAATTCAAGGAAGTACTAGTGGATGAGTACCAGGATACGAATATGGTGCAGGAGACGATTATTGGGCTTATTACGGGTGAACAAGAAGAAACAGGTAACTTATTTATGGTTGGGGACGTGAAGCAGAGTATCTATCGTTTTAGGTTAGCAGAGCCAAACTTATTTTTAGGAAAATACAACCGCTTTACAACAGATCAAAGTGAAAGTGGACTACGTATTGACTTGTCTCAAAACTTCCGAAGTCGGAAAGAGGTACTAGAAGGAACGAACTATTTGTTTAAGCAGATTATGGGTGTAAGAGTCGGAGAAATTGAGTATGATGAACAGGCTGAGTTAAAGGTAGGAGCCGCTTATCCTGTGGAGGAAGACTATCCCGTAGAGCTTGCTCTCATTGATTTAGCTGATCAAGATACGAATGATGAGCTAAGTGAGTTAGATGAAGAAGCCGTGTTGGATAGAGAGGATTTAGAAAAGTCTCAGCTTGAAGCCAGATACATGGCACAAAAGGTACGAAAACTCATTGATGACAAAACTCCCATATATGATGCGAAGACGGGAACTCATCGTTCAATTGAGTTTCGTGATATTGTCATTTTACTGAGATCCATGCCGTGGGCACCAGAAATTATGGAAGAGTTTAAAAAATACAACATCCCAATATACGCCAACATTTCAAAAGGTTATTTTGATGCAACGGAAGTTAGTATAATGATCTCTCTTTTAAAAATGATAGATAATCCTTATCAAGATATACCGCTAGCCTCTGTGTTACGGTCCCCTATAGTAGGACTGGATGAAGAAGAAATGGCGATTGTTCGACTTAGTTCTAGGGGGGCAAGCTTTTATGATGCCGTTCAAGCATTCATAAGAAAAGAATCAGAACAATACCCAAGAGCGTACAATCAACTAAAACGATTTATGGAAAAATATGAGCATTGGCGAGTACTTGCTCGTCAAAACTCACTAGCGAGTTTAATTTGGCAGCTGTACCGAGATACGGATTTTTATGATTTCGTTGGAGGTCTTCCGGGAGGAAAGCAACGTCAAGCCAATTTAAGAGCTCTTCACGACAGAGCAAGACAATACGAGGAAACAAGCTTTAGGGGACTATTCCGTTTCCTTCGTTTTGTAGAAAGGATGCGTGAAAGGGGAGCCGATTTAGGGGCGGCAAGAGCGCTTAGCGAGCAAGAAGATGTCGTAAGACTCATGACCATTCATTCAAGTAAAGGGCTAGAGTTTCCAGTCGTGTTCATTGCGGGACTTTCGAAGCAGTTCAACTTAATGGACATGAATAAAAGCTACTTATTAGATAAAGAACTTGGATTCGCTACAAAATATATTCATTCTGAAAAAAGAATAACGTATCCGAGTATCATTCAACTAGCATTTAAACGAAAGAAACGACTAGAAACCATTGCAGAAGAGATGAGAGTACTTTACGTTGCCTTAACCCGTGCCAAAGAAAAGCTGTATTTAGTAGGTACGGTTAAAGATTTACAAAAATCTATTGAAGCATGGAAGATGCTTACAAGCCATAGTGATTGGTTATTACCGGACTATACAAGAGCGAATGCTGTAAGTTATTTAGATTGGGTAGGTCCTTCCCTTGTTCGACACAACGAGTGTCATGCATTTCATGATGGTCAACTTGAATTGTTATCGGAAGATATCATCCATCATCCATCATGTTGGAAAATTGAACTCTATTCAAAGGATGAATTTGAACTCATACAACATCAAGAAAAAGAGCATGAAAACTGGATAGAACATGTGAAAAATGGGACGCCTGTGAATGAAGAGGTATCTTCTGAAGTGGTGGAAAGGATGAACTGGTCGTATGTGTATAAATCAGCAACCAGCGTGAAATCGAAGCAAAGCGTTTCAGAAATAAAGCGGATATTTGAAGTGCAGCATGCAGAATCTGCGGGTAACGACTTTATAAAAAAACTTACAAAAGCCGATTATGAAGCGACCATTATTTTTACAAAAACAATCCTTAACGCCAGCAGAAGTTGGAACGGCTATGCATACCGTCATGCAGCACGTCTCACTTGAAAAAGAGCCTTCCTATGCAGAGATAAGTGAATTAGTGCAGCGATTAGAAAGTCAAGAAATCTTAACAAATGAACAGGCGGATGCAATTAGTGTAGAAGATATTGTAGCATTTTTTACCACACCGGTCGGGAAACGACTCCTTCATGCAGAAGTAGTTCATAGAGAAATCCCATTTAGCTTAAGGGTAAATCAATCAGAACTCGGTGTTGAAAGTGAAGAAGATGAAGGAATCCTGGTGCAAGGAATTATTGATTTAGTATTTAAGGATGAGAATGGCTGGGTGTTGGTGGACTATAAGACAGATAATATCTCGGAACGATTCCAAGGAGATTTTAATAAAGCCCTGCCCATATTAGAAAAACGGTACAAAATTCAAGTGGAGTTGTATAAAAAAGCACTTGAAGAAATTTGGAAACACACCATAGATGAGAATTATTTATTTTTCTTTGATGGTGGGTGCACCATTAGTTTTTGAGTGGAGACTGTCTTGCTAAATAGGGCAAGGCAGTTTTTTTATTTCACTGCTCACTTCCTCACTACTGATCGTTTTCGGGTACACTATAGTGAAAGGAGAGTGAGAAATATGGGGAAGAAAAATAAAATGAAGGGCGCATGTATGCTTTGTTTAAGAGATGAAGTAGAATTGACAGAACATCATTTAACACCGAAAGAAATGGGTGGAACTCATCTGCCGACATCAATGCTTTGTATCCCGTGTCACAAACATCTTCATGCGCTGTATACAAACGCAGAGCTTGCCGTCCGATTAAATACCATTGAGAAATTAAAGGAAGATCCACAAATACGCAAATGGCTACACTATATAAAGAAGCAGCCAGCGACTAAGGTGATCCGCTCGAGTAAAAGTAATGATAAAAGGAGGAAGGGAAAGAACTGAGGGGAATGGTTGTATAGGCAGAATAAAGTTATTTGGTGTTCGAGGACAAGACTATATAACAGTTGAAAGATGGTACGAGTTTCTTTTGAGCAAGGGGGCACAACTTAAAAATATAAAGTAACAAAACAATGATTGTTTACCCTCCTACCCATCTTGCTTCCCTATCGACCTGTAAACAAAGAAAAAACCCCCGATAAGCCTATAGTCACTTCGGAAGTCTCTCCTTCTAATTATTCCCTACAACTGGCATATCAATGCCATTCGCATCGAATGTGTTCGTAATACTAAATACATTGTTGACGATGATAAATGGACCGGTGTTTCCTCCTCCAGATCCTGAAAAAGATTTAGAAGCGGATTTTGGATTCATAAACACGGTATCTCCAAATTGAACAGTACCACCGCCGACATTTTGGATTTGAACGGGTCCGACAATAGCTGGCATGGTACACACCCTTTTAGTCAATGTCTATATAGCACTATATGTCTAGCTTACATTAAACGTTCATTGTTCCTTTTGTTCGTTCCCATTATCCTTTTCTAGTTGACGTATATTCTTAATTCGTGCTTCCATCCTAACGTTACTTGTATTCCCAATATGAACAATTGAAGAAGCAGAAACCCCTATTATATCTACTGTATGAACCCTGATTGAAGGTGAAAAGTTTATTTTCCTTGTTTGAATTTGTGGGGGTCTTGTTAGAAAAGGGATAGGTTCATAAAAGATACGATACTGTAGTAAATCCTCACCCTCATTTCCGAAAAAGGTATCCGATTCACGCTGGACGGCAAATACTAAATTTCGTGCACTAATAAATCGTGAATCACCGATTTGTAATTCCGAACTGAAGGCTAATGTCCGTAGCTTTACATGGTTTACGACACTATTACGCTTCATCATCGGATTATCCTTTTGGTACGAGAGGGACAAACGGGCCAATAATTAACGATTCTGCTGGTGTATCAAATGTGGAAGCTAGTTGAATGGTATCTGCATCACCAATCAAAAGTAAGGATGAACTTGCGACTCCATCCACTTTGATTTCTCCCACTTGTAACTCTCTATTCACTACCTGAAGAATCATCTGCGTCCTCTCCTTTTTGATCAGGCATTTGTGATATGAACGTAAAAATCGCTTGCTGTACATCATTTTTTTAATTTAGATAGTATTTTGTTAAAGGCACCATCGGGATTATTTTGCTCAAGAGCTCCCACGGGAAAGGTTTCTAAATAAAAATTAACTCTTTCTGGAATTTGTTTAAGTAGGTCCTCTTTAATATGGGTGTAATAGGGAGCGTCTAGTGACCTTTGTAGCTGAGTTTCATTGTCTTGTATTATACTGTCCAGGTGATTCGCTAAGAAGTCCTGCATATCCTTTATTAGGGGTTCACGTAATTGATCAACAGGAATCGACTGTAATGGATTACCAGCTTGATTGACAGCTAATTCTTCGATTGATTTAGCATCACCAGGGTTCAGCCCTATATTTAATGTTCCATCTAAGTTCTCCACCTTTAATTGATCAAACTTATATTCAATTTTTCAACAGCAATTCTAGGCTGTTCTTTTAATTCTTCTACCTGTTTTTGTAATGCCTTAACTGTTTTTCTAACTCTTGAAGCTGTGCATTTTGTTGTTGAATCCATTGTAATAATTGCTGATAAGAGTACATGCCATCCACCTATCTTTTATTTGGGTGATATTGGTACAAAAATTGGTGGTTCTAGTGGGGTAGAGGTTCCATTTTTCTCAGGTTCAGGTGCAGGTTTAATAAACCCTCCTGTGTTAAACAAATAAGACGCTGGTATAATGTTTCCGCTCGTACCGATTTGAAAAACAGAGGAATTTGATATACCGCCAATCTTTATGGAATGAATGGTAATAGACTGTTGCACGTAAATATTCACTAGGATCACCCCTTATGCATTTAGAATAACACCTGAATCAATGCCATCTGGGTCTTGAACGTTTGTAGCAGAGTATTCATTATAAATTTTCAGTCCGTCTCCAGTATTAAAGGAGCCTGCACCAGAGAATGTTTTAGCGGTAGAGTATGGACTCATTTGAAAGACATCTCCAATGTTGACAATTCCACTTGAACCGACACTAATGACTTGAACAACACCGACAAATGCGGGCATAGCCGCTCACATCCCTTTTTCCTTTGTATAATTACATTATGGGAAGTCGGATAAAACGTGATTATCGCCTAGGAAGAGATTGGGTGATAGAATAAAGAAAAAGAGAAATGGGGGAAATTAGTTTGAAATTCATCCAGCCAATTGGTTCAAATGAACGTATTCATTCTATAGATATTATGAGAGGGTTCTCTTTATTAGGAATTTTTCTTGTAAATATGATATTTTTTCATTCGCCGTATATTCATTACAATCCATATGAGTGGTGGGATGAGCCACTTGATTCATCCGTCTATATGTTGATTGATGTTTTCGTTCAATCTAGTTTTTATCCATTATTCGCCATGTTATTTGGCTTTGGTTTGGCTCTTCAGCAGCAACGATTTTTAGATAGAGGAGAGGCATTTTCCTTTTTTGCTGTGAGAAGACTGTTAGTACTTCTAGTGTTTGGTCTTGTTCATGCTTTAGTTATATGGTCGGGAGATATATTAACCAATTATGCTGTATTTGGCTTAGTCTTGTTAGTGACTCTACGATGGTCAGGAGCTACATTGCTTTCTTTTAGGTTTAAGCTTATGGTTTATTCCTCAATTTTTATTAAGTGGTCTCATATTTATTGCAAGTATTGCGAGTGACAGTGTTAGTACGATTTGGACGAATATTACGGCTGTTCAGGATAGTATACAGGCTTTTAGTAGTGGTTCTGTAGCAGATATATTCAATCAACGCTTTTCAGATTGGTGGCTGGTAAATGGACCTAGTAACCTAGTATTCTTATTTCTATCTATTTTTCCAATGATGTTAATTGGAGCAGGTATAGCAAAGCTTGGGTGGGTTCAGTACCATACCGACCATAAGAAAAAATGGAAGGTTATTTTCATTGGCGCGTTGGTAGTAGGGCTACTTCTAAAAAGTCTTCCCTATATCATTTCACAAGAATATACATATGTGATGATTCAAGATTCTTTAGGAGGACCACTCGTCGCCATAATGTATGCTTCGCTTATTGTCTTACTAACAAGAGTGAAGAGGGCTGAGAAGATACTTCGTCCGATAGGACAAGCGGGTAAAATGGCTTTTTCTCTTTATATTTTCCAATCTATTATTGGTACTCTAATCTTTTATTCGTATGGACTTGGATTATATGGTCAAATGTCTTTAGCAACAGGTAGCTTGTTAGCAGTAGGGATCTATTTTATCCAAGTCATTATTGCGGGCATTTATTTGAATCGATTCCAGTATGGACCTCTTGAGAAATTATGGAGATGGTTATCTTACGGGAAAAAGACAGGTCGGGAGGTAAGTGAATGAAGCTAGTTTCCTATCAGTATCAAAAAAAGAGTGGAATAGGCATTGTAGAGGGTGAACATGTCATCCCGCTTGCAGATGGTATAAGCATGCTTGAAGTGATGGAAAGGGGATTCGATGTGTATGCAAGGGAAGAGCCTATTCCTCTTCAAGAATGTCAATTATTCTCACCTATTGATAGACCAAGAAAAATATATTGTGTGTTGGGAGAAATTATTATGACCATGCTCTTGAGATGGGCGGAGAACAAGGTGTTCCAGAAGAGCTAGTGGTATTCACGAAAGCTTCTACCTCCATTATTGGTCACAAGGATACCATTATCGTTTCACATAACCTAACAAATCAGCTCGATTACGAAGGAGAGCTAGCTGTCATTATTGGGAGAGAAGGAAAGTCCATTCCTAAAGAGAAAGCAATGGAGTATGTATTTGGGTATACCATTTTAAATGACATTACCGCAAGAGACTTACAGAAGAAGCATGGACAATTTTTTCTTGGGAAAAGCATGGATACTTTTTGTCCTTTAGGTCCTGTCATTGTCACGAAAGATGAAATAGAAGATCCGCATCAATTAATGTTAGAGACATTTGTGAATGGAGAAAAACGTCAATCGAGCTCTACATCCAAAATGATGAGAAAGATAGAGGAACTCATTTCAGAAATTTCTTCCGTATTAACGCTCGAGCGGGGAGACGTGATTGCGACTGGAACTCCTGCAGGGGTAGGAAAAGGATTTCATCCTCCCAAATTTCTTAAAGATGGTGATCAGGTGACCGTTAAGATAGAAAAGATTGGCGAATTGGTGAACAATGTGAAATTTAATTAGCTTGTCCTTTTCAGATTTTTACGGTCGTGATAGTATAAATTCATAGTTGTTAGTTTAAGAGGGGGAACGAGATGTCTACATCTACACATTTACACATTACTACATGGGTAGTAGGAATTATCTTATTTATTGTTGCTTATGCAATGTATAAGCAAGGGAACGAAAAAGCAGCCAAAATTACACATATGTCCTTACGTTTGTTCTACATTCTGATTATTATATCTGGCCTATTGTTATTTATTAATTATGCAGCAATTAACCATATGCTATATGGAATAAAAGCGTTAGTTGGAATATGGGTGATTGGTGTATTTGAGATGATTCTAGTTCGTACGAAAAAAGGAAAATCGTTAAAGGTGTTTTGGGTACAATTTGTTATCGCTCTTTTAGCGGTACTATATCTAGGGTTTAGCTTAGACATAGGCATAAATTGGTTTTAATCGTAATAAGTAAGAGTGAGCGCCTTTTTTGCTCACTCTATTTTTTCAATGATAATCCGCTTTCCAGTACTATTTGTAAATTCAAACCGATCTCTGTGGCGTTGATAATAGCTGAAATGATGTTGAACATTACAAATTTCATCTCCATTATCAAAGATAATAAAGTTTACGCCTTGTTTTATTTTCCTTCCTTCTAAGAAAGTAAGATGATTATGGCAATAAATACAATCAAAAATGGAATAATTCAATGAATTTAATGTTGTTAAAAAGTGAAGAAACGCTTCGTCGCTAATATCTTCTAACAAAGTTCCAAAAGAAAGTGTTAGCTTTTTTTTGTAACCTAAGCTCCATTCCATCCAATAGAGGAAGGGCAACTCCCTCCACTGCTAATTCATGATCAGAAAGAATCTCAGCAACCCTCCACTTATTATGATTCATTACTTCTAACTGATAATCATCAAAAAACTCTAGCATAGTGGCTTCATCATTCTCATCATCAAAAAAGACCCATTGGTCATTTAATTTTTCAACAGTTCCGGTAATAAACGCACGATCTTGTCTATTTAATAATGCGAAGCGTTCAGGACTATTCACAATATAAACTTCCTTTCTTCCAAAGTACACTATCCTTTTTATACAAATCCATAAGGATCTATACTCGAAGTTACGAGGAGAAACAACTAAACGAATGTCATGAGTCGTTCTGTTTGCATAGGATAACCATGTAGATTTTTTTAACGTGTGACAGGAAAGGATGTTGTGATATGTGTGGAATAACAGGAATTAGTAGCTTTAAATGGGATACAAGGCAACAAAGGGATTCAGTATCTACTATGACAGAAACGTTAAAGAAAAGGGGTCCCGATGAAACGAACTATTGGATGACGTCACGGGTAGCATTCGGACATAAACGATTAATCGTCGTGGATCCAGAAAACGGTAAGCAACCAATGGTTCAACATAATCAAGGAAAAACCTTTACTATTTGCTACAATGGTGAGCTTTACAATACAGAAGACCTTCGCAAAGAACTCCTTATTAAAGGATATTCCTTTGAGGGTCATTCTGATACAGAAGTATTGCTAACGGCTTACATTGAATGGAGAGAAGAGTGTGTTACAAAGCTAAATGGAATATTTGCCTTTGCTGTTTGGGATGAAGAAAAGGAACACTTATTTATTGCGAGAGACCGATTAGGTGTAAAACCTCTATTCTTCGCAGAGAAGAAGGATTTCTTACTATTCGGTTCAGAAATAAAGGCAATCTTAGCTCACCCATCAGTTAAAGCAGAGGTTACAAGAGAGGGATTGAGTGAAGTTTTAGGTTTAGGCCCTTCTAGAAGTCCTGGAAACGGTGTCTTTAAAGGAATAGAAGAGCTGCGTCCTGCACATGCATTAATCTTCGATCAGAACGGAATGAAAACGTGGAGATATTGGAATGTAGAAAGTCGAGTGCATCGTGATACATTCGAAGAAACAGTAGATAAGGTACGTCATTTATTAACGGATAGTATTGAAAGGCAACTTGTATCCGATGTCCCTTTATGCACTTTTTTATCTGGAGGTGTAGATTCAAGTGCTATAACAGCAGTAGCAGCAAACTACTATAAGAAACAGGGAAGAGGCCGTCTGCACACTTATTCCATCGACTATGAGGGTAATGATCAATATTTTAAATCAAGTGAATTCCAACCTAATTCGGATGGGTATTGGATTGATATGATGACATCAAAATTTAATACAGTTCATCATAGATGTGTCATTAGCCAGGAATTATTAAAACAACATTTAATTGAAGCCGTACATGTTCGTGATTTGCCTGGGATGGCAGATGTAGATTCGTCTTTGTTATGGTTCTGTCGAGAAATTAAACAGGACTTTACGGTAGGATTATCAGGTGAATGTGCAGATGAAATTTTTGGAGGGTATCCATGGTTTCATCGTAGAGAAGATTTTGAACGCGAAGGATTTCCCTGGATGAGATCGACGGATGAGAGACAAGGGCTCTTAACGACGGAATGGCAAAAAAGGTTGAATTTACAAGAGTATGTAAGAAATCAATACGATAAGACGGTAAAGGAAACACCTAGATTAGATGGGGAAACGGGTGTTGAGGCAAGAAGAAGAGAATTATTTTATTTAAATATGATTTGGTTTATGACCACCCTTTTAGATAGAAAAGACCGTATGAGTATGGGGGCAAGCTTAGAAGTTCGAGTGCCGTTTGCTGACCATCGTTTAGTTGAATATGCTTGGAATATTCCATGGGAAATGAAGATGCACGAAAATCGGGAAAAAGGAATTCTTAGAAAAGCTCTTGAGGGTCTTTTACCAACGGATGTCCTTTACAGAAAAAAGAGCCCTTATCCTAAAACCCACAATCCATCCTATACAACTCTTGTGACAGACTGGGTCAATGAAATAGTATCTGGAGAAAGTATCCTTCATGAATTATTTGATGGGGAGAAACTTCGAGGGATTGTAGACACAAGGGGAGCTGCCTTTGATGTTCCGTGGTTCGGACAATTGATGACAGGCCCGCAGCTACTAGCACACTTAGCACAAATTCATACTTGGTTTGAAGACTACAATATTCAACTTATAGAATCTTAATCAAATAACGCAACCAATTCCAAGGTATTGGTTGCGTTATTTTTAATAGGCTAAAGTAATAATGTTTGAGTTTATGAAAGTACATAGGTATAATGAAGTTATTAATATGTATAACAATTGTATAAGTTTTGTATATATAAATCGTAAAAAGGAGGGGAAAGGATGCTGTCATCCAAAAAGATTGCCATCATCGGAGCGGGCCCAGGAGGCTTGGGGGCTGCGATGCTTCTGGCTAGTAAGGGATATCATGTCGAAGTGTTTGAAAAGCATGGAGTGGTAGGTGGAAGAAATGGATCGTTAAAACTTGGAGACTACACATTTGATGTAGGCCCAACATTCTTGAGTATGCCTGAGATTGCAGAAGAATTGTTTGAAGCGAGTGGAAGAAATCTTCATGATTATTTAGATTTGAAAGAGCTTGACATGATGTATGAATTAGTATTTCCAGATAAGAATGTTCAAATGTGGCGAAACCCTGAGAAGATGAAAGAGGAATTACACCGTCATTTTCCACATGATGTTGAAGGGTATGAGCGTTTTATGGATGGAACTAAGAAAAAAGATGGAACGCTTAAAACCGATTTTACAAAGTCCTATGGATAAATATTATCAATATATTAGTTGGAAGGTTTTAAAAGCATTACCTCAGCTTTCTTTAGGTAAAACACTTCACGATGTTCTCTCAGATTATTTTTCGGAAGAACAGCTTCGATTAGCCTTCACGTTTCAATCCAAATACTTAGGAATGTCTCCTTGGGAATGTCCTGGAGCATTTTCTATACTTTCCTTCATGGAGCATGAATACGGTATTTTTCATCCGATGGGTGGGCTCCACCAATTATCGATAGCGATGGCTAAAGTCGTCGAAGAAGAAGGTGGGAAAATCCATCTAAATCGTCCAGTTTCAAAATTATGGATCGAAAATGGAAAAAAAGTTAAGGGAGTACTGTTAGAAGATGGGACAAAGTTTGAAGCAGATGAGGTAGTAGTGAATGGTGATTTCGCTCATGTTATGACCAATTTAGTAGAAGAAGGAACTCTTCAAAAATATAGCAAGAAGAACCTAGAGAAGAAAAAATACTCTTGCTCTACTTTTATGATGTATGTAGGGGTGGATAAACAATACAATTTACCTCATCATACGATTGTGTTTGCGGATGATTATAAGCGAAATGTAGAAGAAATAACAAAGTCTTTTACTTTACCTGAGGATCCATCTATCTATGTACAAAATGCTTCCGTGACAGATCCAACTCTTGCCCCAGAGGGGAAATCAGCCTTATATATTTTGGCTCCGGTGCCAAATAACTTTAGTGAAATCGAGTGGGAAAACCATAAAGGTGAGTTTGTAGACCTGATACTTTCTACATTGGAAACGAAATCGGGCTTTAAAGGAATTAAAGAGCATACAGAGGTCATGAAAGTGATTTCACCGAAGGAATGGGAAACTGATTATAACGTCTATAAAGGAGCAACATTTAACTTAGGGCATCAATTAACTCAAATGATGGCACTCCGTCCTCATAATAAATTTGAAGAATTAGAGCATGTTTGGTTAGTAGGTGGAGGAACTCATCCAGGGAGTGGCCTTCCAACGATACTTGAATCCTCTAGAATCACCACCAATCTTATGCAAACAGAACACGAGAAGGCCTATTCTATTCCTGCGAATAAGAAGGAAATGGAGAGAGTACTGTGAATATAGGGATTGTTGGTGGAGGAATTGGAGGAATGGTTACAGCCTTACTTCTTCAAAAAGAAGGTCACCAGGTAACCATTTTTGAAAAGGATTCGAAATTAGGTGGGCGTTTAGCTTATGTTGAACGAGACGGATATAAAATTGACAAAGGTCCTACAATTATTTTACTTCCTGATATGTTAAAAGAAATTTTAAACGAATCAGGGATTCCAGAAGAGGAATTAGAAATGATACAGTGTAATCCTCTTTATCAATTACACTTTCAAAACGGACAGATTTTCACCAAGTATGCTAACATGGAATTACAGAAGAAAGAGATTGAACGTCTTTATCCTGGTAATGGTGAAGGATTTGACCGATTTATGAGAGCGATGAAGCAGAATTTTGAAATTGGGAAGCCGAATTTTTTAGATCAAGCTTTTCTTTCTAAAAAGGATTGGTTAAATCCAAAAACCATGGGAACTTTGCTTAAGCTGCGGGCTTTCCGTTCTGTTTCTACCCAATTAAAACACTATTTTTCAGACGTTGACTTGCAAACTGCTTATGCCCTTCAAACTATTTATATTGGTGGTAATCCCTATACGACTCCTGGAATATACAGTCTAGTATCCTATAGCGAACATGAACACGGAATCTACTATTTAAAGGGTGGGTACGCAAGCTTAGTGCAGGTAGTTGAAAAAGCGTTAGTAAAAGCGAATGTGAAGGTTCAGACAAATGCAGAAGTAACGGAGATTGTATTAGAGGGTGATTTGGCAAAAGGTATCGTCGTAGACGGTATTGAACATCCTTTGGACTCCGTTGTGTTAAATGGAGATTTTCCTGTTGCGCAAAAACTGGTGGGTGAGAAGAAGAAATATGAACCTTCTGCTGGATGCTTGTTACTTTATATGGGTATAGATGGACAATATGATGAACGCATGCTCCATCAATTCTATATGAGCAAGGATTTCTCGAATACAATGAAGGAAGTATTTAAAGAAAAGAAGCTTCCTGAAGACCCATCTTATTATGTATTTCACCCTTCACTTGTAGATGAAACGTTGGCACCAAAAGGGAAGGGAGTACTCTATGTACTAGTTCCAGTTCCAAGTGGTAGTGAACTAGATTGGGAGAAGGAAAAAGAGGCGTTTAGTCAGCGAATTATTGAAAGTATGGAACATAATGGATTTCCTGAATTATCCAATAGAGTAAATTGGCTTGAAATAAGAACACCGAAAGAAGCGGAAGCCGAAGGATTATTCGCAGGGGGTAGTTTTGGAATTGCACCAACCCTTCTTCAGTCTGGTCCATTCAGGCCACAGTTACAGCCATTCTCTTACCAAAATGTATTTGCTGTAGGAGCCTCTATTCATCCTGGTGGAGGTATACCCATTGTCCTTCAAGGGGCAAAACTCCTTGCAGATCATATAAAAACTACGAATCGTGTTGAAAAACGAAAGGAAGTGACATTCCAGCATGAACAGTCTGTCCAAAGCATACCAAGAATGTGAAGAAGTTATAAAATTTCATAGTAAAACATTTTATCGAGCGTTCTCTTTATTACCAAAAGACCAGAAAAAGGCTGTTTGGGCTGTGTATGCTTTTTGTCGTATAGTCGATGATATTGTTGATGAACATGAGGATCCTGTTACAGATCTCTACGCCTTTGAGGAAGAATTTCGGTTGTTTTTAGAAGGAAGATTTCAAGATGATAACTCAATGTGGGTCGCCCTATCAGATGTATTTAACCGATTTAATATGGATGTGCAAGCTTTTTGGGACATGATTAAGGGTCAAAGAATGGATATAAACAGTAGAGTGTATGAAACTACGAACGATGTATTGGATTATTCTTATCATGTTGCTAGTACAGTAGGTTTAATGCTGTTACCTATTCTAGCTCCTGGTAAAGAGAAGACTCTACGAGAGGGTGCTATTCACTTAGGCTATGCAATGCAAATGACAAACATTCTGCGAGATGTGGGCGAGGATCTTGAGCGTAATCGCATTTATCTTCCTAGAGACTTATTTACTAAGTACCACTATACACAAGCAGAGTTAGAAAGCTTGATTAAAAATGATGCATTTGTAGCGATTTGGGAAGACCTTGCTAGAAAAGCTGAATTGTATTATGAATCAGCCCTTTTAAGTATAAATGAGTATCCGCTTTATTCAAGAACCCCAGTTAAAGGAGCTGCTTTACTTTACCGAGCAATAATAGGGCAGGTTCGTAAGAATCATTACAACGTGTTTACTGAAAGAAATTATGTTACAGCTGAAATGAAAAATGAAATATTAAGTATGATGTCTTAGATTGTTTAAATTCGAGCTGTTCCAAAATGGAATGGCTTTTCATTTTGTTATATTCCTAGTCGATTCGTTTTGTATAAATAAATGGTTACCTTTTCATTTAAATAAAAAATCCACTCATTATAGAGTGGACTAGTCTTATAAATGATCAGTTAGCTGAAGTGGATGCTTTTCCATTAGGAAGTCCATTTAATTTTTCTACTAGCTCAGAGCCGAATTCTGGTGAAATGCTTGAATGTGTACTAAAAATGGTATCACGCAATTCATATGCATTAGATCCGTGCTCAGCAAAATCAAGTCCAGCAATTTCTTCTTCTTTTGAAACACGTAGTCCAATAACAGACTTGATCACAAACGCTACAATTCCAGTTGTTGCTCCGGTCCAAAGTATAACAGCAAGAACCCCTATGATTTGTACAAGCAGAAGGGATGCCCCCCCTCCGTAGAATAAACCGCTTGATACATCAAATAGTCCAACTGCAAGGGTTCCCCAAATCCCGCAAATACCGTGGACGGCAATTGCTCCAACAGGATCATCGACTTTGACTCTAGCATCAATAAAGCGGACAGCTTCCACTAAAATCACTCCAGCGATTGACCCGATAATGACTGCTCCGCCAATTGATACATTTGCACAACCTGCCGTAATACCAACAAGTCCTCCTAAGGCACCGTTGAGAGTAAGAGAAGGATCGATTCTGTTAAATCTAAATTGAGTGTAAAGTGCTGAAGATACAATAGCACCTGAAGCTGACAGTAATGTGGTGGTGATCACGTGAGGTACAATAGATGGATCAGCAGCTAAAGCACTTCCTCCGTTAAATCCAAACCATCCAAACCATAGAATAAATACACCTAAAGCACCGATTGGTATGTTGTGACCAGGAATAACATTTACTTTTCCTTTAGAATACTTTCCTAAGCGTGGCCCTAAGAATAGGACAGTCGTAATGGCTGCAACAGCTCCAGTTAAATGAACAACTGTGGAACCAGCGAAATCAACAAATCCTAAATCGGTTAACCAACCGCTTCCACTCCACACCCAATGACCTACAACTGGGTAGATAAATGCTGTCATGACAATAGTTAACAGCAGGTAGCTGTTCAATTTCATTCGTTCAGCCACAGCACCTGATATGATAGTTGCGCAAGTTGCGGCAAAGACCGCTTGGAATAAAAAGAAACCTACATCTTCTACACCATTTAATAAATATCCTGAGCCTCCAATAAATCCACCAACAGAATCACCAAACATAATCGCATACCCTACGACAAAATATAAAATGGAAGCGATGGCAACAGTTAAAACGTTTTTCATCAATATGTTTAGAGTATTTTTACTTCGAGTGAACCCTGCCTCCACCATGGCGAAACCAGCGTGCATAAAGAAAACTAAGATAGCAGCAATCATTACCCAAAGCATATCGACAGATGCCTGAACGTTAGCAGCCGTTGTTTCGGCAGCGAAGGTAGGGCTAGCAAACAGGAACAGTCCAGTTAAAAGTGAAAGTGTTTTTTTCATAATCGATCCTCCATTCATTTTATAAAACAGCCTCTTTTCCTCGTTCGCCAGAGCGAATACGAATCACTTCTTCAATTGAAGAAATGAAAATCTTCCCATCTCCAATCGTGTCTGTTGAACACGAATCAATAATGACATCTACAATTTCATCAAGTCTACTTTCTTCAATCACCATTTCTACCTTAACTCTAGGAACCAATTGAATTTCAAAGGAAGTACCACGAAATACTCCTTTTTTTCCTTGTTGTTTCCCGCATCCTGCTGCTTCTGTTACCGTTAGCCCGCTTATTCCGACAGCTGACAGTCCGTCTTTTAACGTTTGAAATGCTTCAGGTCGGATTATAGCTTCAATCTTTTTCATATGATCACCATCCTGCGTTAGTTTTTCTAACATTATCTTGTTATATTTTATATCATATGCTGAATTTTTAAAAAGTTCAAGTGTAAATATTAATGAAAACGCTTTAATGTTAGAAAAGTTAACATGAAATAAAAAATGCACCTAAATTTAGGTGCATTTTACAAAGAGCTACCGTGGACGAATGATTTTTCTGCCCATTTTTTATTGCGCCAGCGAATTACCATTAGGATACCTCGAATCCACTCATCTAAAAGGAATGAAATCCAAATACCTATTAGCCCTAATCCTAAAACAATGCCTAATAGGTAGGACAGCAAGACGCTCACTCCCCACATGGAAGCAATCCCTACATAAACTGGAAATCGTACATCACCAGCTGCTCGAAGTGAATTGATGATGACAAGATTAGTACTTCTTCCTGGCTCTAAAAATGCGTTAATAAGAAGGAGAGTGCCTCCTAAAGCGATAATTTTTTCATTATTCGTAAATAGTGAGAATAAATCTGATGAAAATAGAACAAAGGATGCAGCGATGACAATGGTAGTAAAGATGGCAATTTTTAAGCTTTTAATCCCACGCCTATAGGCATCCTCGTATTTACCAGCCCCAATTTGATGACCGATTAAAATTTGAGTTCCTTGGCTCAAGGCAATACTAAACATAAAAATAAAAAGAGTGATATTTTGGGTGTATACTTTGGTTGTTAGGGCTTCAGTTCCTAAACTATTAACAAAAATCGTAATGACAAACTGTGATGCGCTATAAGAAAGTTGTTCTCCAGCAGAAGGAATCCCTATTTGCAAAAGATTCTTGAGGTGGTCTTTTGGGACTATTTTTAATATAGAAAAAGGTAGAGTATAGTCTAATCTTTTTAGCAAAACGATAAAGGAAACAATTAACCCGATTAGTCTACTACCAGCTGTTGAAATGGCAACACCTTCAACACCGAGGACGGGTAACCCAAAAGGTCCAAAAATAAAAAAATAGTTTCCTATAATATTAAGAATGTTCATGCCAATCGTGATATACATCGCATCTTTAGTGAATCCATAGCTTCGTAAAATGGCTCCATTTGTCATGATTAATGCTTGAATAAAGGCAAATCCACCAACAATCTTAAGATACTTAGAGGCTTCTTCCATCAGCTCGCTTTGTAAATTCATAAGAGATAAGAGGTGAGAGGATAACGCAAAGAGCCCTATACTCAGCATTAGTCCTATTGCAAGATTGGCAGCTAGTGACGTAACGGCAATTTCTTTTGCTGTTCGGTCCTTATTTGCCCCTAAATTTTGAGAAATGAGAATAGAGGTTCCAGTTGTAATAAAACCGAACATAACAATGATTAAATATAAGATGGAGTTTGATACTCCGACGGCAGCTACCGAGTCATCAGAATATTGGCTAAGCATAAGGGTGTCAGCATTTCCCATTAACATGTGCAAAAATACTTCAATAAAAATGGGCCATGTAAGGGAAAAAAGGGTTAATTTTTTGGCTGTATTACTCATAATGTGAACTCCTTTAGTCAATCAAGATCCAAAAAAAGCATGTAATAAGAAGGCTTTGATGCATAGTAATTTTGATATAAGCTAATATCCAGCGGTGAATTTGGAGAAAATGCGTCAGCCTATTCGACAAGGCTCCAACTAAGCCTACGTAGAGAAATCATTTTGCGGAAATTAGCAGCGTTGTTTAACAGAATAAAAAAGAAAAAAGGTGAGTACATGAATGTGGAGAACATTTCATGTATCACCTGACTAACTCATTTAGCTTTATTCTTCAAAAGCTAGTATCGTAAATCCGTATGGTGGTAATTGTTCAATTAACGAGCTTGCTTCTGCGGCGTATTCCTTTTCTGTCCAAAGATTCTTGATTAACTTTCCTTTTAAGTTAAAAGGAATTTTGTATTCTTGGTCCAAAGAAGAAGTGTTCATTAACATTAAAATGGTTGTTCGTCCATCCGTCTTAGTATAGCCTATCACATGTTCATGTTGGTCGGGATTTAAAAATGTGAAAGTACCTTCATTACCAAGAAGTGGAACTTCTTTTCTTAATCGTAATAAGGTTTGCACATGTGTGAATAGATCCAAATCTTGTTCACTCTCGTCCCAAGGCATACATTTACGGCAGCCTGGATCTTGTTCGCCAGTTAATCCTATCTCGTCTCCATAATAAATACAAGGTGTCCCGATAAATGTTAATAAAAAGTTGAAAATTTGTTTTAATCGGTTTTTATCTTCCCCTGCTTCCGTTAAGACTCTAGGAGTATCATGACTTCCGATTAAATTAAATTGAACCGCATTAACAGTGGAAGGATACATATGATTAACCGTTGTCATATTCCAAACAAATTCCTTTGCTGTAATAGACTGCTTTGCAAATAAATTTAATAAATTTGTTGTAAATGGATAGTTCATAACCGCATCAAATTGATCTCCGTGTAACCAAGGCATAGAATCGTGCCAAATTTCTCCTAAGATATATAATTCGGGCTTAATAGATCGCACCTCGGTTCTGAAATCTCTCCAGAATTGGTGGTCCACTTCGTTTGCAACATCAAGTCTCCACCCATCAATGTTAAACTCTCTTACCCAGTAACGACCTACTTCTAATAAATATTCCCGCACCTCATGGTTTTGAGTATTTAACTTTGGCATCTGTGGAACGAATCCAAACGTATCATAATTTGGAATGTCGTCTGTTTTTAAAGGAAACTCATGTGTGTGGAACCAGTTTTTATACTTAGAATTCTCACCATTTTCCAATACATCCTGGAATTGTGGGAAGTAAAAGCCGCTATGGTTAAATACTGCATCAAGCATTACTTTTATTCCTTGTTCATGACAGGTGTTTACTAATTCTACTAAATCTTCTTTTGTACCAAACTGAGGGTCGATTTCCATGTAATCGATTGTATCGTATTTATGATTAGAATATGCTTTAAAAATAGGAGTGAAATAGATTCCACTAATGCCTAATCTTTTTAAGTATGGAATTTTTTCAATTACACCTTTTAGATCTCCGCCGAAGAAGTTTTCGGGTGTTGGTGCTGCTCCTCCCCATGGTAATGTACCTTCAGGATCATTAGATTGATCACCATTAGCAAATCGTTCAGGGAATATTTGATACCAAACCGTATCTTTCACCCAATTTGGAGCATCAAACACATCATTTGGATGTAAAAATGGGAAACAGAAATAGTAAGCTACATCATCCCATGGAGCTGCCCCAAACCCTTTATCACCTAGATAGATGGTTTCGTCCTCATCTTCTAATTTAAAGCCGTATCGCAATCTTCTAAACTCAGGTTTTATAGAAACAAACCAATACTCATATAAGGCATCTGTGCCGCTAACAGTCATCGGGATAGAGGAATGTATCCATTTTCCGTCTTTCCAATCATATGGGTCTCCATGTAATAATGAAACGTTTGTCACATCATTTTTTTTTGTTTCGGATTCTAATATGTAGAGTATCTTTAGTGCAAGCGTATGCATAATTATCTTTCGGACGGTGATAAATCGCTTCTTTTAGCATAAGATGTAGCCTCCTTTTTTAATTCCCCTAAAGCTTATTCAATAAAGAACACAATGTCAATCAATAGATACAAATGTGTCAAAAGTGTAAAAACGATTACAAAAAATCTAGTATTCTATAATTTTTTTCTAAAAAACTATTGATTAACGTTTGAATGTAAGTATAATGAAAGTAGGTTGTGCAATCGTTTTCACAGAAAATGAAAGCGTTACAAAAAAGGGCTTACATATTCTCTCTACGAATTGCTCAATTTATATGAAGAATATACTTATACTTTTGGGAGGGGTCTTGAAATGAAAAAGACGTTAACATTATTCATGGCATTCTTGTTAATGATTGGTGTGCTTGCTGCATGTGGTCCTCAAGATGAGGAAACAACAGATGAAGGCACAACAAACGAAGGTACAGAAACAACAGAAGCTGATAAGCCTGAAAAGCTTATTGTATGGGAAGACCAAGAGAAAAGTGGTTGGTTAGAAAAAGTAGCAGCTGATTTCACAGCTGAATACGGTATCGAAATTGAATTTAAAGAAGTAGAAATGGCTACAAAAATGAAAGAGCAACTTCGTCTTGACGGTCCTGCTGGAACAGGTCCTGACGTATTAACTCTTCCACATGACCAAATTGGTGAAAATGCCCTTGCAGGTCATATTGCTCCATTAACTGTAGACCAAGAAGTGTTAGATCGTTTTACAGAGTCTTCAGTCACTGCTCAAACATTTGACGGGACTCTATACGGATTACCAAAATCTTCAGAAACTCCAGTTTTAGTATACAACAAAGCTTTACTTTCTGAAGCTCCAGCATCTATGGATGATCTATATGAAATCGCTAAAAATCCTGGTGATGCAGAATACGGTTTCTTAGCATTATGGGATAACTTCTATTTCGCTCACGGTCCAATTGGTGGATTTGGCGGATATGTATTTGAAAATGTTGATGGCGCTCTTGATGCATCTGCGTTAGGATTAAACAATGAAGGTGCAGTAGAAGGAATTTCTTACATTCAAAAATGGTATGAAGAAGGTTTATTCCCAAGTGGAATCGTCGGTGAAAACGGTGGCTCTGCAATGGACGGATTATTCAATGAAGGTAAAGTTGCAGCTGTAATGAATGGACCATGGTCTTTCCAAAGCTATAAAGATGCTGGAATTGATATCGGTATGGCAGCACTTCCAACATTACCAAACGGTGAACATATGCAAACATTCATGGGTGTTAAAGGATGGCACGTATCTGGTTATTCTGAAAACCAAGAATGGGCAACTAAATTTGTAGAATTCATCACAAGTGATGAAAACTCTCTATATCGCTTTGAACAAACTCAAGAGGTTCCGACTAACCTTGCGTTAATCGATGATCCTACAATTGCTGAAAATGAAGGTGCTAAAGCAGTAGCTGAGCAATCTCAACACGCTACTCCAATGCCAAACATTCCTGAAATGGGAGAAGTTTGGGGCCCAATGGCTGATGCTTTACAAACAGTTGTAACTGGTAAAGCTGCGCCTCAAGAAGCTGCTGATACTGCAGTAGATCAAATTCAACAAAACATTCAAGCGAACCATTCAAACTAAATGAAAGTGATAGCGGTGCTTCAGTGCTGCTATCCCTTTTCTTTTCAAACGTTTTGTGAAAGAAAATACATTTTTCTTTCACAAAGCTTTTGAAAGCTTAAAAAATTAGATGTAGTAGAAAGGGGAATTTAGGATGGCTGACGTATCCTATCAATCCAATCATCGAAAAACAGCACTGGCCCTTTCCCTAGTACCAGGTTTAGGACAACTTTACAACAAGCAATTCTTAAAAGGAGGAGCATTCCTCGTCCTTACAGCTGCGTTTTTCATTGTTTTCTTAGACACTTTAAACATGGGGCTCTGGGGGTTAGTTACTCTAGGAGAAAAACACCACGAGATCATTCTGTCTTCTTATTAGTTGAAGGTATTCTTTCTGTCATAATCATTATGTTCGGATTGTTATTCTACGGATTAAATTTAAACGATGCATACAAAAATGGTGAGAAAAGAGACAGAGGAGAAAAATTAAGTACGATTCGTGAACAGTATCGCAACCTTGTGGATAGTGGATTCCCGTATCTAATCATTTCACCAGGGTTTCTATTACTTACATTTGTTGTTATTTTCCCGATTATCTTTGTAATACTGTTAGCTTTTACGAACTATGATCTATACCATTCTCCACCGGCAAAATTAGTGGACTGGGTAGCATTTAAAAACTTTGTAGATATCTTCAATATTCCTATTTGGCGTGAAACATTCTTTAGTGTACTTGCTTGGACATTAGTATGGACATTTGGTGCAACTACTTCTCAAGTAGCACTAGGAATTTTCTTAGCCATTATCGTTAATCAAAAAGATCTAAAAGGTAAACGATTAATCCGTACTGTATTTATCTTACCTTGGGCGGTTCCAGCATTCGTTTCAATTCTTGTATTTGCTGGAATGTTCAATGAATCGTTCGGTACGATTAACAATGACATTTTGGCATTTTTGGGAATTGAGCCCGTTTCTTGGATGACTGAACCGATGTACACTCGAATCGCTCTAATCGGAATTCAAGCGTGGTTAGGATTTCCATTCATTTTCGCTATGACGACTGGTGTACTGCAATCGATTCCAGAAGAGTTATACGAAGCAGCAACTGTAGATGGTGCCTCTGCATTCCAAAAATTTAAGAATATCACGTTGCCGTTAGTGTTATTTGCTACAGCACCAATTCTTATTACTCAATTTACATTCAACTTTAACAACTTCAATATTATTTACTTATTTAATGGTGGTGGACCTGCTCTTCCAGGAACAAATGCAGGCGGAACAGATATCTTAATCTCTTGGATTTACAGTCTGACAATGACATCTGCACAATATTCGAAAGCAGCCGCTATCACATTAATACTTTCTGCTATTGTTATTACAGTAGCGCTATGGCAGTTTAGAAGAACGAACTCATTCCAAGAAGAGGATATGATGTAATATGAATATTAAGACACAGAGAACAATTAGACTGACACTATCCTACCTAGTCATTGGTATCATGTTTATGATCATCCTCTATCCACTTGCATGGATAGTAGGATCATCGTTTAATCCAGGTCAAAGCTTATCTGGTTCCAGTATTATTCCTGAAAATGCTACGTTAAAGCATTATAAAGAGTTATTTGACACGAGCCAATCTAACTATTTGACCTGGTATTGGAACTCCTTAAAAGTAAGTATACTTACGATGCTATTCACAGTCATTTCTGTTAGTTTAACGGCTTATGCGTTTTCTCGTTATCGCTTTGTTGGTCGTAAGAACGGTTTATTAACATTCTTAATCCTGCAAATGATTCCAAACTTTGCAGCATTAATCGCAATTTTCGTCCTTGCCTTACAAACAGGCTTGCTAGATACTCATTTAGGGCTTATCCTAGTGTATGTAGGTGGACAAATTCCGATGAACACATGGTTGATGAAAGGGTACCTTGATACGATTCCAAAAGAGCTTGATGAATCAGCAAAAATGGACGGAGCTGGGCATTTACGAATTTTCTTCCAAATTGTAATGCCGCTTGCAACACCGATTATTTCGGTTGTAGCATTGTTCTCATTCATTTCTCCATTTGCTGACTTTATCTTAGCAAGTATCTTACTTCGTTCAGAAGACAAGTATACACTTCCTGTAGGACTGTATGATCTTGTAGCAAAACAATTTGGAGCAGAGTTTACAACATTTGCAGCTGGCTCCGTATTAATCGCATTGCCAATTGCATTACTATTCTTGTACTTCCAAAAGTATTTCGTTTCCGGATTAACAGCTGGTGGTACAAAAGGTTAATATTGAACAATAGAGGAGGAGCGGTGATGAAAAATAGAGTGTTGGCACTCATTTTAATCCCGTTTCTTCTTTTTTATTCAGCAGAACCCATACTTGCTGATGAAAAAGAAGAAAGAATGTGGCAGGATGAATCCATATATTTTATAATGGTGGATCGATTTGCTAACGGGGATTCAACAAATGATTTAGATAGTGATATTACAGACCCTAGGGCCTACCAAGGGGGAGATTTTAAAGGGATCAATGAAAAACTTGATTATATTCAAGATATGGGCTTTACAGCCATTTGGTTAACACCTGTGTTTGATAACATGGAAAAAGGTTACCACGGGTATTGGATTAACGACTTTTATAACACGGATGAGCATTTTGGAACGTTGGATGAGTTTAAGAATCTGGTAGAGGAAGCACATAGTCGTGACATGAAAGTCATATTAGATTTTGTTGTGAATCATGTCGGATATGACCATCCTTGGCTTGAAGACCCATCAAAGCAAGATTGGTTCCACGAGGATATTGGTGCTGTGAATTGGTCGGATCCTGAATCCTATCAGAATGGATGGATATACGGATTACCTGACTTAAATACAGAAAATGAAGAAGTAAAAGAGTATATATTTGATGCTGCAAAATGGTGGATTGAAGAAACAAATATTGATGGGTACCGTTTAGATACTGTTCGTCACGTTCCTCAAGAATTTTGGTCAGAGTTTTCGAATGAAGTGAAATCAGTTAAGGATAACTTTTATTTAATCGGTGAAATCTTTGACAAAGACCCACGTGGAATTGAGGCTTACACAGGCCTAGGGATTGATGGATTTGTTGATTTTCCGTTAAATGAGGAGTTGCGTTCAGTATTTCAACATGTCGATGTCTCAATGGACCGACTTCCAAACTACTGGAAGTACAGCGAAACGTTTTATGAAGATCCTTATCTCATGGGGAACTTTATTGATAACCATGATATGAGTCGATTCACAATGCTAGCGGAGCAAAATAATATGTTTCCTCCAACTAGATGGAAGCAGGCAATCACTTATATGTATACGATTCCTGGAATTCCCATTGTGTATTATGGGTCTGAAATTGCTTTAAACGGTGGGGAAGATCCAGATAACCGACGTCTTATGAATTTCAATACGGATGAAGAGCTAATTGAATACATTGGTGACGTTGGACAGCTACGTCAAGAATTACCTGCATTAACTAGAGGGACAATTGAACTTCTAGGAGAAGATAAAGGTATGCTTGTGTATAAAAGAGAATATGAGGATGAGACGATTGTCGTTGCCATCAATGATAGCAGTGAAACTAAGACGATTGTCGTCGATGCTTCAAGCCTAGAAAATAAAAAAGAAACTTAAAGGGTTATTAAATGGTGACTTTATAAGAGAAAATAATGGTGAATACTCGATTACATTAGATAGAGAAACATCAGAAATTTACGCTCTAACAGAGAAATCTGGTATCAATATCAGATTTATATTGGCGCTCGCTGCGGTTTATATTGTCTTTTTAGGGTTTATGTATATGGCTTGGAAGCGCGGTAAGAAGAGAAAGTCAGAGCAGTAGGTTTACAATACAGGGGGAAATATGATGGGGGTTACTATTAAGGATGTTGCAAAATTAGCAAATGTTGCACCTTCAACAGTTTCACGGGTGATTGCTAATAATCCAAGAATTAGTGATAAAACAAAGCAAAAGGTAAGAGAGGCAATGGATGAATTAGGATATCACCCTAACTTTATAGCGAGAAGTTTAGCTAATCAATCTACAAAGGTTATTGGATTAGTGTTACCTAGTTCAGGTGATGTGTTTTTCAAAACCCATTTTCCCTACCGTTTTGAGGGGTTTAAGCGAAGGGGCTCATGAGAAAAACTTTGCTCTTCAGATCACAACAGGACAAACCGATGAAGAAATTTTAGATGGGGTTGTTCAAATGGTTCAAGGAAGAAGAGTGGATGGGGTTATCTTACTATATTCAAGAGTTAATGACCAAATTGTTTCATATCTTTTAGAGAGAGATTTTCCGTTTGTTGTCATTGGAAAACCATTTAAACATGAAGACAGAATCACACACGTTGACAATGATAACTTTTCTGCGACGAAAGAAGCTACACAGCATCTTATTCGACTCGGTCATGAGAGAATCGCCTTTATAGGTGGAGATTTAGAGCTGGTCGTAACATTAGAACGTCTTTTAGGTTACGAAAAAGCTTTAGAATCAATTGGAGTTGAAATAAATAATTCTTACATTGTGCATGAGCCATTCTTAGAAGAAGGTGGGGTAGAAGCGGTAAAGAAATTAATGAATTTAGTTTCTCCTCCAACAGCTATGATTGTCACCGATGATTTAATGGCTCTAGGCGTAATTAAAAAAATTAAAACGAACATCAATACAAGGTACCAAGGGACATATCTATTGTAAGCTTTAATAATGTGTTGTTTGGAGAACTATCACGGCCACAATTGACGTCAGTTGATATCAATATCTTTGAACTTGGCTATCAAGCTTCCAAAGCTTTAATTGATATATTAGAAACTCCAAATCAAGAAGCAAGAAGAATTTCTGTACCACATACCATTGTGGTGCGCCAATCTTGTCAGTCTCTTGGTGAGTATGTTGGGTTATAAGGTTAAAAAGGCTGCCTAAAAGGGGCAGCCTTTTTATTATCCATTTACAATGACTCCACCATTTATATGAATAATTTGTCCAGTAGTATAAGAAGATTCATCGCTAGCTAAATGAACATATGCAGGAGCAAGCTCAAATGGTTGACCAGCCCGTCCCATTGGCGTTGTGCTACCAAATGATTGTACTTTCTCAGAATCAAAAGTAGATGGTATTAAAGGTGTCCATATAGGACCAGGAGCAACGCCATTCACTCGAATTCCATCTTTAGCAAGCTGCATGGATAAGGATCGAGTAAAAGTTGTAATTGCGCCTTTTGTTGATGAATAATCGAGCAAAGTTTCATGACCTTTATAAGCAGTGATGCTCGTTGTATTTATAATGGATGCACCTCTTGGTAAATGTGGAAGAGCTGCTTTAGTAATGTAAAAGAAGGAGAAAATATTTGTTCTAAACGTTCTTTCTAGCTGTTCTGATGTAATCTCTAAAATACTTTCTTTTGGATGCTGCTCTCCTGCATTATTAACTAAAATATCTAATTTTCCTAGTTCATTTATGGTTTGGCTAACTACTTGCTGACAGAATGTTTCTTCACCTAAATCTCCAGAAAATAATACACATCTTTGACCGATGGCTTCTATTTCTTTTTTTGTTACTTTGAGCATCTTCATGCTCTTCCAAATAAGCAATGGCAATATCTGCCCCCTCTTTTGCATAATAAAGAGCAACAGACTTCCCGATTCCACTATCACCACCAGATATTAAAGCCACTTTTCCCTTTAGCTTGTCACTGCCTAGATAGTTGTCGTCTACATATTTAGGCTGTGGGTGCATATCTTCAGTGGTTCCTGGCTGATGATCTTGATGCTGAGGTGGAAAGGTTTGTTTTATTTTTTGACTGAGACATTTTACTCACTCCTATTGATTATTCTTGAGATAGTTTTCTACACAGGGAAGAAAAGCATACTCGTTACTGCACTATTTACCCAAATGATAAAAATGTAATCTTCAAGAAGTCACCAATACATGTTTAACCAAGGGAAGTTTGGGTCATAAAAATGGTATAGAAAAAGACCCTATCATGAGGGTCTCTGTTTAATTATAAATGATCTGTTTTTTTAGAATATTGATGTTTACCCTTTTTGCGGTTGGCCTCTTTCATCATATTTTTCTCATGATGAAGGGCATTATTATCACGTGCTTTTTTATCATTATCAGAAGTATGTGGCATATGATTCTCCTCCTTATGACTAGTGTGTGTAGTCATAAGAAAGATATTCTATGGTTACCGTTTATTTAAGAAGAATATGGCGAGTGTTCCTGGTCCTGAATGTGACCCTACTGCACTTCCTATCATGTTGATTTCAAATTCAGTTGTCTGGAAGCGTTCTTGAATTAACGTTTTCATTTCTTGAGCTAATTCTTCGTGATCACCATGACTAATCCCAATGGTTTGTTGATCAAGGTTCGAGCCTCTCTCTTCCATTAAGTCAAGTATACGAGCAAGCAACTTTTTTTGCCTCGTAGCTTTTCGAGTGGAATTAACTTTCCGTCTTCAACATGAAGAAGAGGTTTGATATTTAATAGTCCACCTACGAAGGCAGATGCTTTGCTAACTCTTCCGCCTTTAGCTAAGTAATCGAGGTCTTCAACAGTAAATAAATGCTCCATAGAGTTGGCGTGCTCCTTAGCTAGTTCGACGATCTCTTCTTTAGGAAGGTTAGAGTTTATAGCTTTTAATGCTTCTTTTACAACTAATCCATAGCCAAGAGATGCACATTTCGAGTCAATAATCGTAAGGTCTAAGGTAGGAAGGGTTTCCTTTACTTGGTCACGTATCATGACGGCTGTTTGATATGTGCCTGAAAGCTCTGAAGAAAAAGCAATGTATATCCCTGATTTTCCTGACTCGGCAAGCTGTGTGAATTTTTCTTCAAGTAAAACTGGAGAGGCTTGAGATGTTTTCGGTACTTCTCCACTTCTGATTTCCTTATAAAGTTCTTTTGCATCAATTCCAATAAGATCTTCATATTCATTACCTTTAATATGCACTTTAAGTGGAATGAGCTCTAGCTCTTCTTGTGAAAAATAAGATGCATGTAAGTCACATGCACTATCAGCAAATAATTGGATTTTCATAAACGTTCACCCTCAATATTCAAAAGTCTTACTTTAAATATTACAGATTTCTTTTGTTTTTGTACAATCAAATAATATGTTTTAATGGAAAACGTACAGAATAATGAAGATTGGAGGAGTTTTGCCATGTCAAGAGATGTATTTATTATTGAAGCAAAGAAAATCGTGATTGTTATTATTGGCGCTATATTTGGAGCAACAGCCTTAAATTTATTCTTAATTCCAGCTAACGTTTTTGCAAGTGGATTCACAGGTATTGCTCAGCTTTTATCAGGTTTACTTTCTACCTATACATCCGTTCATGTATCGACGGGTATATTATTTTTCCTGTTAAATATTCCGGTTACAATTCTAGGATGGGTGAAAGTAGGGAAAGGTTTTACGATTTATAGTTTTATTTCCGTTTTTGCTACAACGTTCTTTTTAGAAGTCATTCCAGTAGTAGAGCTTTCTCCAGACATCTTATTAAATGCCGTGTTTGGTGGAGTAATAGGAGCCTTAGGAGTCGGATTAACCTTAAAATGGGGGCTTCCACGGGTGGAATGGATATTGTCGCAATGGTTCTATCAAGAATGAAGGATCGGCCAGTTGGAGCTTATTTGTTTCTATTAAATGGATTGATTATTGTGACCGCGGGGTTTCTTTATGACTGGGAACAAGCTTTATACACCTTAGTTGCCTTATACGTTTCTACACGAGTGATTGACGCCATACATACGAGACATGAAAAGCTAACGGCCATGATCATCACAAAGAAGTCACAAGAGCTTACTGATGCTATACATGGGAAATTAGTGCGCGGTATCACTACCGTACCGGCAAAAGGAGGTTTTACAAAAGAAGCCAAAGAAATGATGATTGTCGTGATAACCCGATATGAACTGTATGATTTAGAGCATATAATTAAAGACGTTGATCCACAAGCTTTTACAAATATCGTTGAAACAGCAGGGATTTTCGGTATTTTTTAGAAAAGATTAATACATGAGGGTATTCCTAAAGAATCATTTTAGGAATACCCTTTATAAATCTAAAATCTATTTTAAGGCTCAGTTATTTCTAATAACTGTCCTTGTAGCTGTCGTAATTGACGTTGTTCGTAGACGTTGCAATTAGCATAAGCAGAAGACAGCGCGTTTTTTGCCTTAGCTATGGAAGCTTTTATTTCCATATCTGAACCAAATTCCACCGTATGCTTTGCCTCTTCAACGAATTGTCGAGCTTGTCGAAACAAAGGGTTAGACATGATTAATTTCCTCCTAAAGAGGAGTCGTGCACATTTTGCAATTTAAGTGCTTCTGCTTCAGCGTACGTTAAATGATAAGGAATTTTCTCATCATGCTTATTCACAGTCACTTTACCTTGTTGAACAAATCTTTTAGATTTATTACTTTTTGCCAATGTGATCACTCCCCACCTAGTCGTAGAAGATATTGAATCTTCCTTAACTAGTATGAACAATGTAGAGGAAGTTTAATGGTTGTAACAATTGGATAAGCATCCATTATAAATTAAATTTTTTCTCTAAAAACACCGCAATTCCATCTTCTTCATTTGATAAAGTTATTTCGTTGGCAAGTTCCTTTAATTTATCTATGGCATTTCCCATGGCTACACCAATACCGGCATATTCAATCATTTCTAAATCATTATCCTCATCTCCAAATGCAATAACATTAGCAGCAGGGATATCAAGATCTTTGGCGACGATGTCAATTCCTTTGGCTTTATGTAAGCCTGCTTTTACAATTTCAATAACATGCCAAGGTGCAGCCCATCTTCTATGGTCAATAACTTCTGCATGAACAGAGCTTAAATGTTCTCTGATGCTTGGAACATGTGTATCATCTGCGTGAATGAGAAGGGAAGTGGGGTGGTCTGTTAAAATGGATCGTAAGTCACCAGTCTCAATGGAAGGCTCTCCAAAAAGAAAAAATCTCAATCAAACGTTCATCATGATAATGAAAATATACATCATCAATTACTTCTGCAATAATATTGAAGAAAGAAAATTTATGACAAGCTTCAATAATGGACAACGCTACATCTAAATCCATTGGTTCATGAAAAGGACCCCAATCATTTTGTAAGGGGTGGTGAACAAAAGCCCCATTAAAATTTACGATAGGTGTATGTAAGTTTAATTCTTGATAATACATGTCGCTTGCTCTGTAAGGTCTTCCGGTTGCAATCATTACCTCATGACCTTTTTCCATTACTTGTTGTAACGCTTTTTTTGTTCTAGGTGAAATCTTTTTTTCATCTGTTAATAAGGTCCCGTCTAAATCTAATACAATTAAATGCTTGTCCATATTTGTCTCCTTTACCTATATGCCTTACTCTTAGTGTAGAGACATAAAACTATTCTGTCTACTTGTTACCACTTTTTTGTTAATAAGAGTACAATGAGTCAGTGTAGAGGAGGAATAAAAATGATAGGAATTGAACGAAACAAATGGGGTCAAGTCCCATTCTTAGAAGTTGTAGATTTTTCTTTACGGAATGAAGCGGCTCCTTTCGTTATTTTTATACATGGATTTACAAGTGCTAAGGAACATAATTTGCCGTATGCGTATTATTTAGCAGAAAAGGGCTACCGTGTACTTTTACCTGATACTCTTTACCATGGAGAAAGGCAAATAGGGCTATCAGAAATTCAGCTAGGCTTTAGATTTTGGGAGATTGTCATCCAAACCATTAAAGAATTAGAAATACTACAAAAAAAAGTATAATGAACTAAGAAAAATAGAGAACGGAAGAATTGGAATAGCGGGAACTTCTATGGGAGGGATCGTAACATTAGGGGCATTAACTCAATACTCTTGGATAAAAGCGGCCGTTTCGTTAATGGGTAGTCCCGCTCCTGTAGAGTTTGCAGAAAAACAAGTAGAATGGGTAAAGGAAAACGACTCATTGCCACTGGATGATAAAGATGTAAGCGACTTACTTTCTACCTTAAGAACCTTTGATTTGTCTTTACAGCCCGAATTACTGAACAATAGACCGTTAATGTTATGGCATGGGAAAAAAGATCAAGTGGTGCCCTTTCAACCAACGTATAACTTTTATGCAACGATATATCCTACATATGATCAAAAAGAGCATATCTATTTTATGGTGGATGAAGAAGGAGAGCATAAAGTACCACGGCCAGCTATTTTAAAAACTGTAGAATGGTTTTGTCGACATATTTAAGCGGACTTTTTGGAGTCTGTGACAAAAATTTGTTACACTAGAAGAGAAGGAGTGAGTGGAATGGATCAAGACTTAAAAGATAATATGATGGGCGCATTGGAACAAGTTGTTGACCCTGAACTTGGTATAGATATCGTCAATCTTGGATTAGTTTATGATGTAGAATTAAACGACGAGGGGTTAGCTGTTGTGACGATGACGCTAACTTCTATGGGCTGTCCTTTAGCTGGTACCATTGTCGATCAAGTGAAAATTGCTCTTAAGGACATACCTGAAGTGAAGGATACTGAAGTAAACATTGTATGGAATCCGCCTTGGAGCCGAGATAAGATGAGTCGTTATGCAAAAATAGCACTAGGTATTCGTTAATCGAAAAGAGGAGGTTCCAGTATAGAACCTCCTCTTTCTATTTCCAAAAGAAACTTAGTGTATTTGACAAACTTCAATCGGACAATCCTCACATTCAATACTATCCTTTAAAAATTGTAGTCGATGTAAGGTTACATATCCTTTCTCAAGGGAAAGAACACCTTCTTTTTTTAATTCATTCAGAAGTCGATTCACTACTTCCCTTGAGGTACCACAAAAATTGGCTAACTCCTGATTGGTAAGAGGTAAATCAATTACTATACCATCTGGAGTTGCTTTCCCGTAAGAATTCGCTAACCGAATAATGGTTGAATAGAGAGCTCCTTTTTTACCATGTAAAATGAGATCTCTAAATTTCGTTTCATTACGACGATTTTGAAGCTGTACCCACTTTAGCCATTCAATCGTCAACTCAGGATTTCTGGCAAGTTTTTGCTCAAAAATACTCTTTGGTAAAGAATAAACCGTACAATTTTCAAGAGCTTTGCAGTTCATTGAATGAGTGGACGTTCCGCAAAAAAGTGTAAAATCACCGATTACATCTCCTTCAGACGTCATTCGCAAAGAAATCTCTCGACCATCCGGTATAACTTTGCTAATTTGCATTCTGCCCTGCTGAAGAAAATATACTTCATTAGCTGTCGAACCCTCACGAAACAGAAAACTCCCTTTTACAACGGATCGTTTATGATTTTCATCAGTAAAAAAGTTGCGGATGTTAGAATGGAGTTGCTCTTCAAATCTCATTTTTTCCATCCCCTTATAAATGTGCCTAATTATACAAACAGTAAAACAGCTAAGCCTACGATGAAACAATAATAGGCAAAGTATTTAAGGTTTCCGCGCTGCATTATGTTCATAAACCATTTCAAACTATAATAAGAAGCAATTAAAGATCCAATAAAACCTAAGGTATATGGAATCCATAATTCACTTATTGTATTACTTTCTAGTATATCAGAAACACTCTTCGCTGTTACCCCTAAACTAATGGGTATAAATAAGAGGAAAGAAAAACGTAAAGCGGTCTCTTGTTTCATCCCCAGTGCCATAGCCGCAACAATGGTAGCTCCAGAACGACTGATTCCAGGCATAAGGGCAACAGCCTGTCCTAATCCAACAATGATCGCATCTTTCATTGACAGATCACCATCACGTTTTTTTCCTTTCATATTGCGGATATACCAAAGTCCAATACCTGTAATAATGAGTGTGGCACCCACAAACTTAATATTATTAAATGTTTCTTCAATCAGGTCTCCAAACAGCACACCTATAACTCCAGCTGGTATTGTACCTATGATTAAGTAAAGGATAAAATCAAAATCCTTTTTGTTTTCTTCCGTTTTCTTTGATAAATAACCCAATCCATTTCGGACTAACCTCAAGATATCTTCACGATATATCAGTAAAACAGCGAATAATGAAGCTGTATTCACAATAATTTCAAAAGTTAGACCTTCTAAATCGAGATCAAAGAAATGTTGAGCTAATTTTAAATGGCCACTTGAAGAAATGGGGATCGGCTCGGTAAAGCCTTGGAAGATTCCTAAAAACAAATATTTCAGTAACTCTACTACTTCAGCACTCATGTATTGCCCTCCAAAATTTGATTTCCACCTTTAAATGTACCATGATTTTAAACATATGTGTGAAAATAATTAGTGAATGGAAAAAGGAAAATGTGAAAGGATAAAAAGTAACGAAGGAGGGTTTGAAATGGGGCAATCTAGACAATTTAAATCTGGTCAAAAAGCACCGAATAATGGTCTTTACATTGAGATTGGAGAAACAGGAAGTGGAGTGAAAAATCCAAGAAAGGTGAAAATGAAAGCGGGAGATCGATTTCCAGAAAATTCAAATGATGACCGTTACTGGTCATATATGCCGAAGCCTTAAATGAAAAAGAGTGATCCCAGCATTGGGGTCACTCTTTTATAGTTTTTAATGCTTTTCAACAGGTTCTGAAGGAAGAATAGATGTTACAATAAAAATGAATACAGTAGCAATAACTGCCATAATCGTACCAACACCAAAATTAAATGCATCCCCTGCCATCGAACTTGTTACATATGTCGTCATTTGCACAAGTACAAAGGTACCAAAAAAATAGTAAAGAAATATTTCATTGATAACCACCTCATTCTGTCTATGTAATTTATAAGTAGTATTCGTAAGTTTACGCTTAATATCTTACCATAGGTGGCCTTATTTATAAAAGCTTTTCTGAAAGAGTTTTCACCAGGGATGAGTAGAAATTTTTAAGCATAATGGGCGATTGACTTATCAAAGAGATGAGAGTCAACATACACTACCATAGCGCCGAACGTAAAGAAGGATCATTATCTAGATTTGAAGGAGAGTTTAGAATGAGAAACCGAACTTTCAATTAGAAAAGGAATGGTGCAGAATACTTTACCCCAAAAAGCCTAATGGTTTTGCTGTTCTCATAATCGCCGATCAAAATCACTATGTAGATCAGAACACAGATTTTTGGACAGAGCATATTTCAAGACAGCAACTTGTCGAGGATTTATTAAGCAAGGGATACTATATATTTTATTCTAACCTTTATGGGAACCATTGGGGAAGTCCTAAAGCTATTTCACTGCTAAAGCTACTCATCCATCATGTGAAAAAAAGTGAGATCATAAATAATCGCATCCACATCATTGCGGAAGGAATGGGTTCTATTACAGTTGAAAAGCTTACTAAAACGTCTGCTAAAGATATCCGTTCCATCGTTTTTATAAACCCATGTTTATCATTAAAAGAACATATTCAACAAGAAGAAGAGAAGAAGTTTTTCAGAAAAAATTAATGAAAGAATTGTCCCAGTCATATGAGTTTGATGAAAAGCATTACGAAGCATTTAAGAATGGATTAAAAAGAAAAATCCATTCTATTTAGAAAGCTTGAAAGTGCCAATTTGTTTTATTCATTGGATTGGTTCTACCCGTTATATTTCACAAGATTTACTCATAAAGAATATATATAATCGTCGAGTAGAAGGAGAGTACCAAACGAAAATGGTATATGTTTTACCTGAAAAAAGGTTTACGTCCAACCAAATGATTGTAAGTTTCTTGGAAGAATATGAAGGTGAACTATAAAAAAGGGGGAGATCAAATGAGTCTTGCGGTTGTCTATCCAGTTTGTAGCTTTATCGGTTTTGCTGTGTGCAAAGAATTATTGGAAAATGGGTATGAGACCGTTGGTGTAGGACTAGGGATAGAACCTTCAGATCGTTGGTTAGAAATAGGTAGAAATGCTAATGCAAGGTATGTTGGACTAGAAGAATTTACAGGAGAAGAAGAGTGTCGTCATATCTTTATTGATTTATATCGCCATCGAGATTTTGATTTCATAACAAACTCATTAAAAGAGTTTCCTATAAATAAACAGGCCATTGTTCATTATATCCTCCCCATTACTTCTCCTCATAGTGTATGTCGATCTGAACAATCTCAACTTATTCTTTTGCCAACAGTGTATGGACCATACCAGCCTGAAGAGTTTTTATATCAAAGCATAATAAGGGGAAATGAACCCACCCCAAACCTTATAGATGACCCCGACAACCTTTTGTATATAGATGATGTTGCCACCCATATTGTACAATCCATGTATAAACGGGGAGATTTTTCGATGATTTCAACTGAAAAACAGGAATGGGAGAAAGGGTTAGAAATTTTAAACAGGTCCCCATTACGATTTTCGTCACTGAATAAAAGACATATTTGCCAAAACGCATGTATCACAATTCTTCCAATCACTCCAACTATGGACATTCAAGAAGGGTTAAATAAACAAATCCAAACAGCTGAAACAGATGGAATATAAATTCCTTTTCATACAAGAGAAAAAAAGGTAGAATAATAATATAGTTTAATTGAATTCTTGTACAAGCAAATGATTGTGCACGACAGAAGGAGAGTCTCTAAATATGAGTAAAAGACTTGGCATCATAACAATACTATTTTTCAGTATGAGCCTATTTCCTGCCTGTTCTAACACCTCTATTCAAACAACGGAACCATGGAAAGTGGGGTTAATTGTACCTGATACGATTAGTGATCAGGTTTGGGGTACTAAGGGTTACAAAGGATTACTAACGATTCAATCTACATACAATGTCGACGTTTTTTTGAAGAAGGAATACGTTCGAAAGAAGGAGTAATCACTACAATTAGAGAGTTTCAATCGAATGGAGTGACGTTAGTTTTCGGTCATGATTCCTCGTATAGTAGTATATTTAATGAAATTGCCGAAGATTTTCCGACCATCCATTTTGTCAGTTTTAATGGAAATGCAACGGAGTCGAATACCACTAGCTTAAACTTCGAGTCCTATGCTATGGGCTATTTTGGAGACATGACTGCAGCGTATGGTTCTGATACAGGACATTTGGGTGTCATTGGTGCTTACGATTGGCAACCTGAGATCAAAGGATTTGTTGACGGCTCAAAGTTCCAGAATAAAGACAGCGTAGTTCACGTTAAGTACATAAATGACTGGGATGATAAGGATAAGGCTATATTAGCTTTAGATAATCTTATGAGAGAAAACGTGGATGTTGTGTATCCAGCGGGAGATGGGTATAATGTTACCGTAATCGAGCAATTAAAGAATCAAGGGCTATATGCCATTGGATTTGTCTCGGATCAATGGGATTTAGGAGAAAATACAGTTCTAACGAGCACCGTTCAAAACGTTGAAACATTATATAAAGAAGCTGCTAAGCTTTATTCACAAGAGAATCTGCCTGCTGGGAATTTATTTTTTGATTTTCAAGAAGATGCCATTATGCTTGGAAAGTTTAGCCCATTAATTGATGAGGACTTCCAAAATCAACTGAATGTCTATATTCAAAAATATGTAGAAACAGGAAAATTGCCTGAGGAGGAATAATCATGAAACAAGATCGCTCACTAGAATTTATGCAAGTAGCCATGAAGTATTTACCAGAAGCTAAGCGAAAAATGGATGCATCTGGTATTGAATTTTCAATGGAAATGATGCAACCATTTATGGAGCTATTCACAAAAGTAATGAATGAGGCTTACGCGCTTGGATATGAGGATGGACAAAAAGATAAGTAAAAAGATGAGGGTGTCCCAATAGTATAACTGGGAGCACCTTCTTTTTTATTCTTTTAAAAACCATTTTTTCACTGTGGGGTACCACTGTTCAAATAAGGGAGAAAGTCCTTCAATTGATTCATAAAGGTCCGCTAAGTGTTTCATTAAATCATCGTCTTGACCATTTTCAACGTTTTCTGGTTCGTGAGGAATGAATGTCTCTGATTCTCTACCGCTTTCTCTAAATAAAAATTGATCAAAGGGATGTGGCTTTCGTTCTTTTTGGTCCATAAGAATAACTCCTTTTTAACAGTGTATGACCGTTAATGATTTTGGACTAGACGAATAAACAATTTGCAAAAGAGTGATGTTTCGGATAAAATTAGTACCAAGTCATAATAATAAATAATAGTATCTAGGTTTATATATAGGCTGGAGAAAGGGGTTGGAGAGATGAAAGCAGGTATAATAGGTGTAGGGAAATACGTGCCTAACCAAGTAGTGACCAACCAAGATTTAGAACAGAGAATGGATACAACAGATGAGTGGATTAGAACAAGAACAGGAATTGAACAACGACATATTGCCACAGATGAGGAAAATACATCCCATTTAGCTTTTGGAGCTGCTAAAGCAGCTATCGAAGATGCTGGAATATCAGCAAACGATATTGAAATGATACTAGTAGCCACTGTAACACCTGATCAGCCCTTCCCATCAGTCTCGTGTATGTTACAAGAGCAGTTGGGAGCTAAGAATGCAGCTGCGATGGACATTAGTGCTGCTTGTAGTGGGTTTATATATGCTTTGGCGACAGCTAAGCAATTTATTGAGGGTGGGGTATACAAAAATGTATTAATAGTAGGAGTAGAAAAGCTTTCAAAGATTGTTGACTGGGAAGACCGGAACACGGCCGTTTTATTTGGTGACGGTGCTGGTGCTGCTGTAATTGGACCTGTTTCAGAAGATCGAGGAATCTTAAGTTTTGAACTAGGATCAGATGGATCTGGAGGTAAGCACTTATACCAAGATCAATATGTTCAAATGAACGGTCGGGAAGTATTTAAATTTGCTGTTAGGCAAATGGGCGATAGTAGTGTGGCCGTTTTAGATAAGGCAGGATTAACGAAAGCCGATGTGGATTTCCTAATCCCACATCAGGCAAACATTCGGATTATGGAAGCAGCAAGACAACGCTTAGAGTTACCCGAAGAAAAAATGTCCAAGACCGTTCATAAATATGGCAATACATCAGCCGCGTCCATTCCAATTTCTTTAGTTGACGCATTATCAGAAGGGAAAATTAAAGACGACGATATCATTGTTATGGTAGGATTTGGTGGTGGCCTGACATGGGGCGCTATTACATTAAAATGGGGAAAATAATCTCTTAAGAATAAGGAGATGAATATGATGAAAAACGTAGAGTAGTTGTGACAGGTGTAGGTGCCGTTACTCCAGTTGGATTAGATGCAGAATCTTCATGGAGCAATATTAAACAAGGTATTTCAGGTATAAAAGAATTAACAAGGCTAAACCCAGACGATTATCCTGCAAAAGTTGTAGGTGAAATAAGAGACTTTGATCCAGAACAGTATATGGAAAAGAAAGATGCAAGAAAGATGGATCGTTTTACGCAATATGCTGTGGCATCCTCTCTAATGGCTGTGAAAGATGCTCGACTTGATATTAATGAAGAGAACGCACACCGTGTAGGAGTTTGGATTGGTTCAGGGATTGGTGGAATGGAAACATTTGAGAAGCAATTTGAAGTGTTCCAACAACGAGGGTATAAGCGTGTAAGTCCATTTTTTTGTTCCCATGATGATACCAGATATGGCAGCAGGACAGGTTTCCATTACGCTTGGAGCTAAAGGGTTTAATTCTTGTACGGTTACGGCATGTGCAACAGGAACCAACTGTATAGGTGATGCTTTTAAGGTGATTGAGCGTGGGGATGCTGACGTCATGATCTCCGGTGGTGCTGAAGCTCCCATAACTAGAATGTCATTAGCAGGATTTAGTTCCAATACAGCCTTGTCAACGAACCCTAACCCAAATGAAGCAAGTCGTCCGTTTGATGCAAATCGTGATGGATTTGTAATGGGAGAAGGGGCAGGTATTTTAGTTCTTGAGGAACTTGAATACGCAAAAGCCAGAGGAGCAACCATTTTAGCAGAAATTGTAGGTTACGGATGCACAGGAGACGCCTATCACATTACATCACCATCTCCAGAAGGAGAAGGCGGGGCACGTGCAATGAAATTGGCTTTAGAAGACGGCGGTATCCTTCCTTCTGAAGTAGATTATATAAATGCTCATGGTACTAGTACTCAATATAATGATAAATTTGAAACTAGCGCTATTAAAACAGTATTTGGTGAACATGCCTACAAACTTGCTGTTAGTTCAACCAAGTCCATGACGGGGCACCTACTTGGTGCAGCGGGTGGAGTTGAAGCAATATTTACCTTATACACGATGAGAGATCATGTGCTTCCACCAACCATTAACTTAACGAATCCAGATCCAGAATGTGACCTTGATTATGTTCCTAATGTGATGAGAGAAAAAGCTGTAAATGTAGCTATAAGTAACTCTTTAGGGTTTGGTGGACATAACGCAACAATCGCATTTAGAAAATATAGTGAAAGTGAATAAACAACAAAGGCTACTTTTAATCGAGTAGCCTTTGTTGTTTTTTAGGATAAACCTAAACCAATTGTCTTCTCTTTACATATAGATAATCAAAAAGGGGAGATATCGATGGCGGTAAGAGATACTCGAGAGTGGTTAAAAAATGACTGGCAGAGACCAGAGAAATATTTAAAGCAAATAGTGGACAGAGAAAAAGCAGAGAAACAAATTCAATTCTATCTCCAAAATTTTGGAATGTATCGTCCTAGCCAATATAGTCAAGAAAAAATAGATCAGTTTCTTGATGAAAAATACTGGGAGTACGTATCGTTGTTCGAACGAAAGTATAAAGCAAAATGGAAAGGAAAAAGCGTTCCCATCTATATTTTTCCGTATCAATCGCAGGTAAATGGAATGGGAGGAGTCACGTTTTCTGATAAGCTATTTTTGTTTCTTCCATTAGGCTTATCCAAACAGAAACTTGAAGCCTTGTTTGTTCATGAATATCATCACTCCGTCAGATTAAAAAATTTAAATAAAGAAAATGGAAGATTTTACTCTTTTAGATTCCATCATCATGGAAGGATTAGCGGAAAGTGCTGTGGAAGAATATTGCGGGACCAAATACGTTGCAGAGTGGTGCCATAAATATTCTGAAAAAGATCTTACACGCTTTTGGTCAAAAATGATTAAGCCTAATAAATCGGTCACTAGAGAAGATACGATGCATGATCGTATTTTATTTGGGAAAGGATTTTTGCCAACGATGGCAGGGTATGCAGTAGGCTATAAATTAATTCAACGTTATTTAAAGGAGCATCCTACTGTATTGACATTAGACCTACTAGAAGTGGATTCTAAAGAGTTTTTTCGTGAAGTATTGTAAGAAAATGAGCGAAAATCCGAACATATCCGCTACCTCCTTTCATATGTTAATAGTGGACAAGTATATGGGGAGAGGAGAAATGAAATGTTTGTAAGAGGTTTTATCTTATTGGTTGGATTCAGCCTGGCTGTTTCAGGAGGGGTCACATTTATTATGTATCTTAACTTACTAACAACAGGCTTTACCTTTAGTGAATACTTACAGTTTCTCTTCTCTCATTTTGAGAGTTACCTACTTATTATGGGTGTCATACTCATTACATTAGCCATATACTATCCATCAAAAAAGGATGAAATGGACTAACTTCTTTATTAGGAGACGAATAAAATACTAGCTGCCTGCCTATACTGATTGACAAATAGGATTGAAGCGAGGGGTTAATATGCTATATCTTCATGACGTTTGGGTCAACTGGTTTGAAGGCGAGGAAAATGGATATAACGTTTGTCATTTTCACGAGTGGAGAAAAGAAGACGTAATTGAATTGCTCGACCAAGTACCACTTCTTAAGGTTGAAAAAGGAATGTTTGATTGTATTGAAAACTCATTAGATGAACTTCCAGAACAGCTATTAAACGAGGTATATCAGAAAGCTTACTTGCGAAAAAACCATGAACGAATTCAGTTGGATTATTGTTTTATTGCTACCGATGGAATTAGAATCATAGCCGTAGATACGATAGGGTATAGTGTTCCAATTAGAAAGAGTCGTTTAATTCCTAGACAAGAACATTTAGTCTACGATATGGTGGAATGTCATGAACCGAAAGTATACTCATTCTATCAGGATAAGAAGGAGTATCATATTTTATCACCAAATCCGCTACATATGAGTGGGTTAACTCGTAAAGAGCGTCAATTAAAACAACTTTTCTTTATGGCGTTAGACCAGTTGCAAACGGCCCAAAATCTTTCAGAAATTCGTTATTGGTACACCGAGTGGGCTCCGCATGAATATCGACATCTCCAGCATTTATCGTTTGAAGAGATTTGGATGAAATTCTATCAAGAGGTTCAGCTTGGTTGGACGGAAAAGCATGAAATTCTTTGTGAACGCTTAATTAAAGGACAACCCTTCTTTGAAAAGCTTTGGGACATTGAAAATGAATCTAAGGTAAATTAAAAGGCTTCATCCATTAGTGATGAAGCCTTTTCGCTTGGTTATTTACGTTTGCGGCCTAAGCCCATTGCATTTTCCTATTTTTTTAACCATTTTATAAGCGACAGTATTCGCTTTGTCGGCACCTTGGTCTAAAATATCATCCAATTCTTTTGAATCAATTAACTCATAGTAGCGGTCTTGAATCGGTTTAATCGCATTTACAACTACTTCCGCCAAGTCGCTTTTGAATTCTCCGTAGCCTTTCCCCTCATATTTAGCTTCCAATTCTTCAATAGAAACTTTTCCTAAAATAGAGTAGATATTTAATAAGTTAGAAACACCTGGTTTATTATCCTTATCATAACGAACAATCCCTTCAGAGTCAGTTACAGCACTTTTAATTTTCTTTTCAATTTGTTTAGGATCATCCAAAAGCGTGATGGTTGCCTTTTGATTTTCATCAGATTTACTCATTTTCTTTAATGGATCTTGAAGTGACATAATTCTTGCGCCGTTTTTTGAAATACGAATTTCAGGAATAGTGAATATATCGTTGTATTTTTTATTAAAACGCTCTGCAATATCTCTCGTTAGTTCAATATGTTGCTTTTGGTCGTCTCCAACAGGTACCACGTCTGTCTTATATAGAAGAATATCTCCTACCATTAAAGCTGGATACGTAAATAATCCTGAAGAAACGGTTTCTTTTCCTTCTGATTTATCTTTAAATTGGGTCATTCGTTCAAGCTCACCCATATACGTAACACACTGTAACATCCATCCTGCTTGAGCATGTGCTGGAACCTCTGATTGAATAAAAATAGTAGAATGGTCTGGATCAATGCCAGAAGCCAAATACAATGCCGCTAAACTTTTAATGTTCTTTCTTAACTGTAGTCGGTCTTGCTGCACCGTAATAGCATGTTGATCTACTACGCAAAAATAACAGTTGTATTCATGCTGTAGCTCTGTAAATTGCATTATTGCTCCAATGTAATTACCTAGTGTAATGGTTCCACTTGGCTGAATTCCTGAGAAAATAGTCTTCATGTCTTTACCTCCTAAAATATAAAAAACCATTCATCCCTAAAAGAAATAGGGACGAATGGTTTAGATCCGCGGTACCACCCTAAGTGCTCTACGTACTAGAGCCACTCAACGTCATACAAAAGTATGAATCAATTAACGCTTGATAACGTTATAGGCTACTATCATTTCACCTATACACTCAGAAGTCCATTCAATTCCTTATGTTGTTTGTTCACACCACCCACAAACTCTCTTTAAACATAGAGGGAACCTACTACTCTTCTTCACTGATTTAATCTTATGCTTTTCATCATTATAAACAAAAAGAGGCTCGTTATTCAATCTTTTAGAAAATAAAATAAGCAGCAAATAAAGTAAGAATAAATAATAATCCGCCAGTGATAAGGAATGGCTTTGTCATACTATATGATCTTCTTCTTATAATGGCCTCCACTATATCACCTGGAGTATCATCAATGTCATCAAGATCTTCCAAAATTTCTCCGGTTTTAGAATTTCTTCTTAATTTTTTCATACTATAAACTAGTCCGTTAAATATTCCTGCTTCAAATACCATAAGCAAAAGACCGATCATCAATATGGAAAGTCCAATAAAAAAAGAGATATTTACGACATTAAGTAAAAGAGAACCTTCCATTATGAAAGAAAAAATAAAAAGAAATTAGAATAGTACCTAAAAAAGATGCAAAGTAATATTGTTCTTTAAATTCATCAGTTCACCATCTTTCTTATCCATAAACAATAGTATAACAAAAAAAATCAAGAGAATGAAACTTTACAATAAAAGTAAGTGTGTTGCATAAGTGTACATACATCCACGTGGAGAGGACAGGTCGCTTTAGTTAAATAAAGATTGTTAAATCAACTATTGTTCCATATTAAATACGCAAGAGAGAAACGTTTTTTTATGCAAAAAATTGTATATAAATTTAATTGTCAGCCCCTAATGAATGTATAACATATGTAAAAAAACGATTAGAGTAAGAAGAATGTAAACAATGTAAAGGAGAAAGAGAAAGATAAAATAGTTAATAAAAACTAGTATTATCAAGGGTTTTAAGACGTTTATGACAATTGTGCAAAAAAAATGTTAAATATATATTGCAAAATATTATGTATAGGATATAATAGAAAACGAATCTTCTGAAAATTAGAAGATATATAATCATACGAGGAGGTCAATTTCGGGATGAAGAAAAAGCTATCTTTTCTACTAGTTCTTCTTCTTGCTCTATCCACGTTCTTAGCAGCGTGTGGTGGTGGTAGTGAAGAACCAACAGACACATCAAAAGGTGAGGGAGACGGTGAAACTCCTGCAACTGAAGAACCAACAGAAGCACGTGAGCAGGTTTTAAACCTATTAGAATCTTCAGAGATTCCATCAATGGATTCTGCTCTAGCTACTGACCAAGTATCTTTTATCGTAATGAACAACGTGTTTGAAGGATTATATCGTTTAGGTGAAAATGACGAAGCAGTATTAGGTATGGCAGCTGAGGAGCCAACGGTTTCTGAAGACGGCCTAGTGTACACATTTAAAATCCGTGATGCTGTATGGTCTAACGGAGAGCCTGTAACTGCTCAAGACTTTGAGTATGGTTGGAAGAAAGCACTTAACCCTGAAACGGCTGCTGAATATGCATACATCATGTATGATATCAAAAACGCTGCAGCTGCTAACGCTGGTGAAGTTGGACTTGAAGAGGTTGGAGTTAAAGCAATTGACGAGAAAACTCTTGAAGTAACTCTTGAAAAGCCAGTTCCTTATTTTGAAGCATTACTATCTTTCGCAACTTTCTATCCTCAAAAAGAATCATTTGTTACTGAACAAGGTGATCAATATGGTTTAGAAGCTGACACAGTAATTTACAATGGACCATTCGTACTTTCAGAGTGGAAGCATGAGCAAAGTTTCCAATTAAAAAAGAATGCTGATTACTGGGATGCTGACACAGTTAAACTTGAAGAAATCAACCACAATATTGTTAAAGACGTAGCTACTGGTATTAACCTATATGAAACAGGTGAAGCAGATGTAGCAGGATTAAGTGCTGAATTTGTTGATAAGTATAAAGAAGACGATAACTTTAAACTCGTAACGGTACATCTGTATTCTTCTTACGTATGAATCAAGGTGATGAGCTACTTTCAAATGTAAATGCTCGTAAAGCTATTGATATGGCTTGGGATAAGCAAGCATTAGTTGATGTACTTCTTAACAATGGTTCAATTCCTGCGTACTTCTTAGTTCCTCAAGAGTTCGTTGTTGGTCCAGATGGTAACGACTTCCGTTCTATTAACGGTGATATGAATGTTACGGACGTAGCAGCAGCACAAGAACTATGGGCTAAAGCAAAAGAAGAAACTGGTATAGACACATATGAATTAGAATTATTGAATTATGATTCAGATTCAGCTAAGAAAATTGGAGAATATATTAAAGAAGAGCTTGAAAGAAATCTTGAAGGCTTAACAGTAACAATTAAGCAACAACCATTTGCTCAAAAACTTGACTTAGAATCAGCAGGTGATTACCAATTCTCATTCGCTGGTTGGGGTCCTGACTATCCAGATCCAATGACATTCGTTGATATGTTTGTTACTGATGGTGCTCATAACCAAACTGGATATTCAAGCGCAGAGTTTGATGAGAAAATAGAATTTGCTAAAAATGAGACTTCTGACCTAGAAGCTCGCTGGCAAGCAATGGCGGATGCTGAAAAAATCCTTATGGATGACGCAGTTATCTCTCCAATGTATCAAAAAGGTTCAGCATACCTAGAAAAAGAGTATGTTAAAGGAATTCTTCGTCATGCATTTGGTGCTGATTATAGCTACAAATGGGCTCATGTAGAGTAATCCTATACTCATTCTAAATAGCTACCTATTGAAAAGGGGGGTGTATGTTATGCATACGCTCTCCTTTTTCAACGATATCTGCTAATTGTCGGAAAAATAAAAAAAAGAATGATTTTGTCGAAAAATAAAAGAATCTGTGTTATAATATTCTAAAATCTAAGTAAAGGGGGGCTTGGCATGATCAAATATGGAATTCAACGTTTTATGTATATGATCATCACTTTGCTCATCATTGCAACAGCTACATTCTTCTTAATGAAGCTCCTTCCTGGATCACCTCTTCAAAACCAAGAAAAGCTTTCTCCAGAACAAAAAGTAATGATTTTGGAGCAGTATGGTTTAAATGATCCACTACCAATCCAATACATTAATTATATGGCAAACTTAGCTCAGGGAGATTTAGGATTGTCATTTAAATATGATGGACGTCCTGTAACTACGATTATCGGAGAACGTATTGGCCCATCTGCTTTATTAGGTGGTCAAGCAATGATATTAGGAACAATCATTGGACTGTTTTTAGGAATCTTAGCAGCTATAAAACATAATACTTTTTGGGATTATGGCTCCACATTTGCTGCAGTTATCGGAATTTCTGTTCCATCCTTCGTATTTGCAGCATTGCTTCAATATTACGTTGGTGTTCAATGGGGTATTTTACCTGTAGCTTTATGGGATGGTTGGGAATACAGTATTCTTCCTACGATTGCTTTAGCTGTCGGTGTTACAGCTACTATTGCTCGTTTTGCTCGTACTGAAATGTTAGAAGTATTAGGTTCTGATTATATTGTTTTAGCACGTGCTAAGGGAGTAAGCGGGACAAAGATCATTACTCGCCATGCAATTCGAAATGCAATGATTCCAATTATCACGATTATAGGCCCAATGACAGTAGGTGTTATGACAGGATCACTAGTAATTGAACAGATCTTCGCTGTACCAGGTCTTGGACCTCAGTTTACAAATAGTATTGTACAAAATGATTACCCTGTCATTATGGGTGTTACACTTTTCTTTAGTATTTTATTTATTGCAGTAATATTTATTATTGACCTTTTATACGGGGTAATTGATCCGCGTATTCGTCTGGCAGGAGGGAAAAAATAATGAGCTTAAAAAAATCACAGCATGAAACCAATTTATCACCTGCCCAATTCGAACGTGTCGAGTTTGATCCTTCTCAGGCCGAAGCAATTTCAAGAGAAAGCTTGAACTTTTGGCAGGACGCATGGATACGCTTGCGAAAAAATAAGGGTGCCATCGTTGGGTTAATTTTAGTTTTAGTCACTACATTTATGGCGTTATTAGGACCATACTTTAATGAATTCGAATATAGCGATCAAAATCTTCGTCATGCAAAACTACCACCTAAAATTCCTGTATTAGAAAACGTGAGTTGGTTACCGTTTGATGGGACTGACCAAGATGGTTTTGATTGGTATGAAGCAAAAGAAGTGGAAGTCAACTATTGGTTTGGTACGGACGATTTAGGCCGTGATATTTTCACTCGTACTTGGGAAGGGACTCGTATCTCCCTATTAATCGGTGTGCTAGCTGCGGTTATCGACTTCTTAATTGGTGTTGCGTATGGTGGTATTTCAGGATACTACGGCGGTCGTGTGGATAATATAATGCAACGTATTATTGAAGTTTTAGTTGGTATTCCTAACTTAATCGTTGTCATTTTATTTATCTTAATATTTGATCCAGGTATCTTCTCCATAACAATGGCGATGGTTATTACTGGATGGGTTACAATGGCGCGTATAGTTCGTGGTCAGTTGTTGTCCCTGAAGAATCGTGAATTTGTTCTAGCTTCTAGAACATTAGGAGCAACGAACAATCGCTTAATTTTTAAACACTTGTTACCAAATGCTGTAGGTCCAATCATTATCACTATGATGTTCACAGTACCTACTGCAATCTTTACAGAAGCTTTTTTAAGCTTTATTGGTTTAGGTATTCAACCGCCACTTGCTTCACTTGGTTCACTTGTTAATGAAGGGTATCGATCTCTACAAACATATCCACATATTATGACATTCCCTGCGATTGTCATCAGTGTTATTATTTTAGGTTTTAACTTATTAGCTGATGGTCTACGTGATGCGTTAGATCCAAAAATGCGTAAATAATTGAAGGGGGAATACAAATGAGTAACGTTTTAGAAGTAAAAAATCTTCATGTCTCCTTCAATACGCACGGGGGAGAAGTGCAAGCCGTACGCGGTGTTAGCTTTGACTTAAAAAAAGGTGAAACTCTTGCCATCGTTGGTGAGTCTGGTTCTGGTAAATCAGTCACTACAAAAGCGTTAATGGGCTTAATTCCAAATCCTCCAGGTTTTATCAAAGAAGGAGAAATCCTCTTTGATGGAAAAGACCTGGCAAAGGAAAAAGAACGTGAAATGCAGAAGATTCGTGGGAAAGACATTTCAATGATTTTCCAAGATCCAATGACATCACTTAATCCAACGATGACGATTGGGAAACAAATAATGGAGCCACTTTTAAAGCATCAAAAGCTAAGTAAAGCAGATGCTAAAAAGCGTGCAGTAGAGCTATTAAAGCTAGTAGGTCTACCAAATCCAGAATTACGAATTAAACAATACCCACATCAATTCTCTGGGGGTCAGCGTCAGCGTATTGTTGTTGCCATTGCACTTGCTTGTAATCCAAAAGTATTAATCGCTGATGAGCCTACTACTGCACTTGATGTTACTATTCAAGCGCAAATTCTTGAACTAATGAAGGATCTTCAAAAGAAAATTGATACTAGTATCATTTTCATTACACATGACCTTGGAGTAGTAGCGAATGTTGCGGATCGTGTTGCTGTTATGTACGGTGGTCAAATTGTGGAAGCGGGTACAGTAGACGAAGTATTCTATGATCCAAAGCATCCATACACATGGGGACTACTTGGTTCAATGCCTACAACAGACACTGAAACGAACGCAAAGCTAGTTGCCATTCCTGGTACACCACCAGATTTGTTGAATCCACCTAAAGGAGATGCATTTGCTCTTCGTTCTGAATATGCCTTACAAATTGATATGGAACAAGAACCTCCTTATTACCAAGTGTCAGATACACATATCGTAAAATCTTGGTTACTTCATCCGCTAGCTCCTCAAGTGGAGCCGCCACAAGTAATTAAAGATCGATTACGCACAATGCCTTCAAATTATGAGCAACCTGTGCTAGTAGAGGAGGCAAAATAATGGCTCAAGAAAAATTACTTGAAATTAAAAACCTTAAACAACACTTTAACCCAGGTAAGGCTAATATGGTAAAAGCTGTGGATGGTATTTCATTTGATATTTATAAAGGTGAAACGCTTGGTTTAGTTGGAGAATCAGGGTGTGGTAAATCGACTACAGGTCGTACGATCATTCGTCTGTATGATGCAACAGACGGTCAAGTTCTTTTTAACGGTGAAGATGTTCATGGTAAAAAATCTCGTAAAGATCTTAAAAAATTCAACCGTAAAATGCAAATGATTTTCCAAGATCCATACGCTTCATTAAATCCGCGTATGAAGGTTGCAGATATTATTGCAGAGGGTATTGATATTCACGGATTAGCAAAAACGAAAGAAGATCGTTTGAAACGTGTTTATGATCTACTTGAAACAGTTGGGTTAAATAAAGAGCACGCAAACCGCTTTCCACATGAATTCTCAGGTGGACAACGACAACGTATTGGTATAGCTCGTGCATTAGCTGTAGATCCTGAGTTTATCATTGCTGATGAACCTATCTCAGCACTTGATGTATCTATTCAAGCGCAAGTCGTTAACCTAATGAAGGACCTTCAAAAAGAAAAAGGTTTGACCTATTTATTTATTGCCCATGATTTATCCATGGTTAAATATATTAGTGACCGTATTGGGGTTATGTATTTTGGTAAGTTAGTTGAGCTTGCTCCAGCTGACGTTCTATATAAAAACCCATTACATCCTTATACTCAATCATTATTATCCGCCATTCCACTACCAGATCCTGATTACGAACGTTCTCGTCGTCGTAAGACGTATGAGCCTTCTGTTCATAACTATGGACCAAATGATCAAGTGGAAATGCGTGAAATTGCTCCAGGACATTTTATACACTGCTCTGAAAAAGAATTCGAGCAATACAAGGCACAATATAATTATTAATAAAAAAGCGATCAAACTGATCGCTTTTTTATTTTATCGTATATAATTTATCATAGAGCCTTGAAAATATTGGGCCCTTAATTTATCTTCTTTCTGTTTCTCTTTAAGTATTCATATATATTAGAGAGAAGTATTTCCTCGGAAATTTACTACAATCGTTTTCAAATTCTGTTTTAATCTTTTTGAAAGCTTGATAGAATAGTAGGGAAGGCCAATTTCCATCACATTACCACTTCTATTAAGGTATGGCTTCTTTAGAATTGTTCACATTAAATGTAAGGGGAGATTATCATTGAATTGGAAAAACAGCTTAGTGTTCTTAGGTGTTTCTGCAAGTGTATTCGTCTATTCTCAGCCATTCACCTATGCAAATGAAACCGAATCAAATCATACAGTATTTCATGCAGAGCGTCTAATGTTTGAGAACGTTAAATCACTTCCTGAAAATATGAAACGTTTTACATTTAATTCTGGGCGTAATTTTGAGTATCCAGATGCCGTGAGAGGAATATATGTAACTGGACACTCTGCGGGTGGAGAGAGATTTCAATCTTTAGTAAATTTAATAAATAAAACAGATCTTAATGCAATGGTCATTGATATTAAAGATGATCATGGGAATTTGACTTATATTCCTGAAGAGAACTCACCTTACAATCAAATTGGTCAACCATACATTAAAGATACGACTGCTCTATTAGATACGCTTGAGAAAGAAGCCATTTATCCTATAGCTAGGGTCGTTGTCTTTAAAGATTCGGTCCTAGCCAAATCGAATCCGGAATGGTCTTTTAAAGATGGAAATGAAGTGTGGGCAAACGGAAGAGGAGAATCCTTCGTCAATCCATTTGTAAAAGAAGTGTGGGAATATAACGTCGGCATAGCCATTGAAGCTGCTAAGATGGGCTTTAAAGAAATTCAATTTGATTATGTTCGTTTTCCTGAAGGGTTTGAAAGAAGAGATGAGGAACTGATTTATAATCAAGGGGACTATAAAGAATCTAAAGAAGATAACATCCAAAAACGAGTAAGCGCTGTTACCGATTTTGTTGCCTATGCAAAGGAACAGTTAGAACCATACGATGTAGATGTGTCCGTTGATATTTTTGGTTATACTGCTACACTACCAGAGGCACCAGGAATAGGACAAAATTTCTCTAAAATATCAGAAAATGTTGATGTGATTTCGTCTATGATCTATCCTAGTCACTGGACTTCTTATTTTGGCATCGCTAAACCAGACCTAGAACCCTACAGATTAGTAGAAGAATATGCGAAAGTAGAAAAAGTAAAACTATCAGAATTAGAAACGCCCCCTACTTCACGACCTTGGATTCAAGACTTCACAGCAAGCTGGTTAGGTTCAGGAAACTACAAAGTATATGGACCTGCTGAAGTTGAAGCACAAATTAGTGCATTAAATGACCAAGGCATTGACGAATATTTAATTTGGAATGCAGGAAATTCTTACACTACCGAAGTGGACTATACGCCGTAAATAGAAGCAAATCTATAGACAAGACTTTGTCTATAGATTTTTTTTATTTTTGTAAACCTTTTTAGTTCTTTTACGTATAGTAACTAAGTAGGCACTTTTAACCCTAAATATAAAAATCATAAATTAATTCTACAAAATAATGTTTATCCGCAAAAATAAAGGGTATAGGAAAGTGGATAAAGAATAAGACTAATCGAGTAGATTAATTTTGGAAGGAGATATAGATGCACTGGTACGATAAATTAAATCAATATTTTCCAATCGAAGAAATGAAATCAAAAGAACATATGGAAGGACTTCTCGAAGATAAAGGGGATGTCTATCATAAGGATGAAGGTCCACATCATGTTCTAATGTATGCTGAATATAAGGATTTTATTTTTATTGATTACTTATTTGTGTCTAAAGACGCCAGAGGACAAGGTCTTGGAAGAAAATTAATCAAGAAGTTAAAGGATAAAAAGAAAAGTATCATCCTTGAAGTTGAACCTATAGACTATGAAGATACTGATACCGAAAAGAGACTTCGCTTCTATAAAAGGGAAGGGTTCCATCATGCTTCTACTATTGGCTATAGAAGAAGATCACTTGCCACAAAAGAAATTAACGAAATGGAAATACTATACTGGGCGCCAAATAATGAAACAGAAGAAATGATTTATGAATCTATGAAGAAAACATATCAACAAATACATACATATAAGGATACTTCTTTCTATGGAAAATCTTATCAACCAGTAGAAGAAGTGCTTACGTTAGATGAGTCAAAAAGTTCAAGTGACTTATTTGAAGAATTAAAAGAATAGATATTTCGTACTCCGATATTTTTTATTGAAAGTTATTTTCATTTAGTGGTCTCTCATGTATAATAAAATATATAGATTATTTATTAAAAATAATTTTAAATAAGGTCTTCGTGCCCATAATAATAAAGGGAGTGTGAATAGTTCATGGTAACATTGTTCACTTCACCTAGTTGTACATCTTGTCGCAAAGCGAAAGCATGGTTAGAAGAATATGACATTCCTTATTCAGAAAGGAATATCTTTTCAGAGCCTCTTAGCATTGAAGAGATTAAAGAAATTCTTCGTATGACTGAGGATGGAACAGATGAAATTATTTCTACTAGATCGAAAATCTTTCAGAAGCTTAATGTTGATTTAGAATCACTTCCAATGCAACAGTTGTTTGAATTAATACAGAAGAATCCTGGCTTACTAAGAAGGCCAATCATTATTGATGAGAAGCGACTTCAAGTTGGTTATAATGAAGATGAAATAAGACGCTTCTTACCGAGAAGAATTCGAACGTATCAGCTACTTGAAGCTCAAAAGCTTGTAAATTAATCTCTATATGTAACGGGTTGTCTAAATAGACAGCCTTTCTTTGTATCATTTTCTTCTATTACTCTATACACAGCCTACATCTTCTTTCAAATCAAGAGGGACTATCCTGCTAAAAGCCTTAAGAAAAGTGAATAACTTGAAAAATACTAGCTTTTCGTTTAAAATTCATAAAACTAGGGTGGACTAGGCTTTTGTGGATTTTTCCTTAAAAAGCCGATTTTTATTTTCTTTTCTTGAGTTTTTATCATAGAATAGAAGTACAACAAAAATGTGTCAACCACCGATAGTTTTTCTGTAAGACTTAGGGGTTTGTCCCTTCATTAAAATGGGAAAAAGAAGGGAGAGGTGAATGATGGAAATAGAACGAATTAATGATAATACTGTAAAGTTTTATATTTCGTATATCGATATAGAGGATAGAGGTTTCGATCGTGAGGAGATTTGGTATAACCGTGAGCGAAGTGAGGAATTATTCTGGGATATGATGGATGAGATTCATACGGAAGAAGATTTTAACATTGATGGTCCGCTGTGGATTCAAGTTCAAGCACTAGATAAAGGGCTTGAAATATTAGTAACTAGAGCCCACCTTTCTAAAGATGGTCAGAAGTTTGAACTGCCCATTCCTGAGGATAAGTTAAAGGATTTGCCTGTGGACGACCAAATTGAAGAATTTCTTGAGGAACATTTTCACCTCAAGGATTCAGAAGATGAAGATAGTGCATTAGAATTTGTTTTAACTTTCCATGATTTTGAAGATGTTATTTCACTTAGTCACAGTAGCATATCAACAAAACTGTCCACTACATTATATTCTTTTGAAGACCGTTATTACCTCTATTTGAAGTTTGATAGCGATGAATTAGAAGAAGAACAAATAGATAATATTCTAAGTATGATTCTTGAATACGGTCATGAATCTGCTTTAACGATTCATCGATTAAAAGAATACGGAAAAGTCATTGTAGAGAATGATGTGTTTGAAACAGTGACGAAGTACTTCCATTAGATTGAAGAAGTCCTTTTTTATAGCGGACCCTTCACCATAATATCTAGATTCCACCACTTACGTTCTTTCCTAGATATATTTATGGTTGTTGGGTCTGTTTTTTTACTATTCTTTTATGTGATCAGAAGGGTTAGAGAACTATGAAAAATACTATACGAGTCATCTTATTTATAGGGGTACTATTATTTAGCTATTATTTTTTTATTTGATCCATACATTGATCGAGGCTTATTAAAATACATAAGTATTCTTCTTTCATTTTCCGTCTTATTTATTGGCCTATTGATCTTTTTAGAAAATAGAAACCCAACTCAAACCATTACATGGTTAATTGTACTAGGGAGTTTTCCTTTCTTAGGGTTTATCTTTTACTTATTGTTCGGACGAAATTATCGTAAAGAGCGTATGTTTAAAAAGAAATTTATCCTAGACCAACAAGTGTACCAACGTTACGAAACAGGTGGCAATATTAATCAAGACCACATAACGACAAAGTTGTATCATAAGCATTTTAACTTAGCCGACCGTATAACAACGAGCTCTCTCACTTATGGAACGGAAACGAAGGTTTTAACAAATGGTGATGAGACCTTTAAAGAAATTCTACACTATTTAGAGCAAGCAGAACATCATATTCATTTAGAATACTATATAGTTCGTCATGATACGATTGGAAATGATATTAAGAAGGTTTTAATAGATAAAGCTAATAAAGGCGTAAAAGTTCGGTTTTTATATGATGCAGTGGGTTCTTGGCAGCTGAATAAGTCGTATATTATTGACTTAAAAGAAGCAGGTGTTGAAATGGTTCCGTTTGGTCCAGTGAGACTTCCATTTCTAAGTAACAAATTTAACTTCAGGAATCACCGAAAAATCATTGTGATAGATGGGAAGATTGGTTTTATTGGTGGTCTTAATATCGGTGATGAATATTTAGGTAGAGTAGAACAGTTTGGTTTTTGGCGAGATACACATATGATCGTAAAAGGAGAAGCTGTTAAGACACTACAGCTTATATTTGTACAGGATTGGTACTATATGACAAATGATAGCTTTTTTACTCCAGGCTACATTCACAATGAGCATTTGGTGGCGAAGGAAGACGGAGCTGTTCAAATCATTGCTGGTGGACCTGATAATGAATGGAGTGTTATTAAAAATCTCTTCTTCTCTATGATTACGTCAGCTAAAAAAAGTGTTTGGATTGCATCCCCTTACTTTATTCCAGATGAAGACATTTTCTCTGCCTTAAAAGTTGCCTCTTTAAGTGGCATTGATGTAAGAATCATGATTCCTAAGAAGCCGGATAAACAAATAGTTTGGCACGCTTCTAGATCCTATTTTCCTGAGTTACTTGAAGCGGGAGCTAAAATATATCAATACAACAAAGGATTTATGCATAGTAAGGTATTAATTGTCGATGAGGAGCTTGCCTCTATAGGAACCTCAAATATGGATATGAGAAGTTTTCATCTGAACTTTGAGGTCAATGCATTTCTTTTATCAAACTGAAAGTACAAAGGCATTAATGAATGATTTTATAGAAGATCTAAAGAACTCAGAACAACTTTCGTATGAAGAGTTTTCAAAAAGATCGATATGGATTCGAATAATAGAATCAACTTCTCGACTTATGTCACCCCTATTATAGTTGGCTATGTTAAAGGGGAGTTTTTGTTTTAATAACATGCATTTTCATGTCTTAATCTCATAAGAAGTCATTTTATGAGGTCCTCGATAATATTTAATTACTGCCGCATAACATGACTCTTTTTTTATAAATATGCCTGATAAAACAAGGACTAGCAATGAGAGGAGGTGATTTTTTTGCTAGTCGCTATGTGTAAGGATGGCTTACATGTTAGTCTATTTGATCTATCATACGAACAGGCCTTGTCCATGAAACGTCAAAAATGGTATTGCCCTGCTTGTACTGATGCTGTTCTTCCTAAAATAGGAAGAAAAATTATTCCTCATTTTGCTCATTATCCACATTCTACTTGTTCTCTCAAGTTACAAGGAGAATCGTATATGCATCATGAGGGGAAAAACGATTTATTTAAATTTCTAGTGTCTGCCCAACAGACTACACAACTAGAACCATACCTTATAACAATTAATCGAAGGCCAGATCTTCTCATAAGCCAACCACATCAAAAATGGGTAGTTGAATATCAATGTAGTTCGGTTCCAGAGGATAATCTCATACAAAGAATCGAGGACTATGAATCCATCGGTCTTGAGTCGTATTGGATTATTGGAAACGAGGAGAATCATACTGGAACAACCATTCGATTCAAAAAATTCCAACTCATTTTACTCCGCTATACGCCCTCCGTTGGATATTATTTATTTTTTTATTCTCCCAAAACTAAATTAGTAGATATCATCGTAAATCCTGTCGCAATCAGTCAATCTGTATTTTTTTATACAAATGTCCGCACACCCCTTCATCAACAAACGTTTCCCTTTTCTATTTATTCTGTACCACAAGTCAATATGGATCATTTTCTTCACACATGGTTCAATCACAGAAATAAAACCATATATTATAAAGTAAAATCAACCAAAAGTTATCAAGACGCATTCTTACTAGAAGTTTACAAGCAAGGGCATTTTCCGTACTATCTCCCTCTTTTTATCGGTATACCTTGTCGCCATTCTATCCATTTCCACACTCATCCACTCATATGGCAGTACTATATTTGGACTGATTCACTTCTATCGACTACTAGTTGTACATTGTTTGTCATCAAAGAAAGAATGAAGGAAAGAATAAGAAAAGGTGATATCGCGATTCGTTATTTTCCGCTGATAAAAAAAGTATCATATGAGCAAGCTATAGAGGATTATTTACGTCAATTAGTTCACTTTAGATGTATTGAAGTTGGGAAAGATAGTGGTTTTTCATTTAAAAACGTATCTCTTTTTCAAGTAAAAGAAGAGGATATACACGAACAAAAAAAAGAAATGGATCGACAATTTAAAAAAATTGGCTGATTTAGGAATCAATAGACTTGCAGGAATAGTAAATTAAAGAGAGAATAAAAAGTGTAATCTCTTTTTGAAAGGATGAAGAAAATGGGTACTGAAACAAAAACATTACCAAAGCGTTCTGAAGTATCAGAAGAACTGACATGGAAGCTAGAAGATATTTTTTCAAGTGATGAAAAATGGGAACAAGAATTTAAAGAAATCCAAAGCTTAGTTAGTAGAGCCGAAACCTTTAAAGGGACTTTGGGAGAGAGTTCTTCCAATTTATATTCAGCGTTTTTATTCCAAGATGAAGTGTTTGAACGTATGGGTAAACTCTATACATACTCACATATGAGATACGACCAAGATACGACAAACTCTAAATATCAAGGCTATGACGATCGTGCAAAAAATTTGTACACAACTCTTGCGAGTGCATTCTCATATGTGACTCCTGAAGTCTTATCTATTGATGAAGAAAAACTAACACAATTTGTACATGAAAATGACGATTTAAAATTGTATAAGCATGCGTTAGAGCAAATTAACAAACAGCGACCTCATATCCTTTCTGCTGAACAAGAAGCATTATTAGCAGAAGTGTCTGATGTGACGAGTAATGCAAGTAACACATATGGAATGTTAAATAACGCTGATTTGGAATTTCCGTCTATTAAGGACGAAGAAGGTGCAGAGGTACAAGTCACTCACGGAAGATTTATTCGATTCCTTGAAAGTGATGACCGTCGTGTTAGAGAGGAAGCATTTAAAGCAGTATATGAGACATACGGTAAATTTAAAAACACATTCGCAACAACTCTATCAGGAGCCATTAAAAAGGATAACTTTTATGCAAGAGTAAGAAATTATGGTTCTGCTCGTGAGTCAGCGCTTGCTTCTAATGATATCCCAGAAACGGTGTATGATCAGTTAGTTGAAACGATTAATAAAAACCTTCACTTATTACAGCGATATGTTAAGCTACGTAAGCAAGTGTTAGAATTAGATGAATTACATATGTATGATTTGTATACACCCCTCGTAAAAGAAGGGAAATTTGATGTTTCTTATGAAGAGGCGAAAGATTACTTGATGAAGGGGCTTGCTCCATTAGGACAAGACTATCTGAACGTACTTCAAGAAGGATTTGAGAGCCGCTGGGTAGATGTTGTAGAGAATAAAGGCAAGAGAAGTGGTGCTTATTCTTCAGGCACATATGGGACAAATCCATATATCTTAATGAACTGGCAAGATAACGTGAATAACTTGTTCACCCTTGCACACGAATTTGGTCATAGTTTGCATAGTTATTACACTCGCAAACATCAACCATACCCATATGGAAACTATTCAATCTTTGTTGCAGAGGTAGCGTCTACTTGTAACGAAGCTTTATTGAATGATTATTTGCTTAAAACAATTGATGATGATAAGAAGAGATTATTCTTACTAAATCATTACTTAGAAGGGTTTAGAGGAACTGTATTCCGTCAAACTATGTTTGCTGAATTTGAGCATATTATTCATAAAAAAGCCCAAGACGGTGTGGCGTTAACAGCCGATATGTTAACGGAAGAGTACTATGCACTCAACAAAAAGTACTTCGGAGATGACATTGTTATAGATGAAGAAATTGGCTTAGAATGGGCACGGATTCCTCATTTCTATTACAATTATTATGTTTACCAATATGCAACAGGTTTCAGTGCAGCAACAGCTTTAAGTAAGCAAATTCTTGAAGAAGGTCAGCCAGCTGTAGAGCGATACCTTGAATTCTTAAAAGCTGGAAGCTCTGATTATCCGATCGAAGTATTAAAAAAGGCTGGTGTAGATATGACATCACCAAAGCCAATTGAAGATGCATGTAAAGTTTTTGAAGAGCTATTAAATGAAATGGAAGAGTTATTAAGTAAATAAAGGAAAAGAGGGCAGATCACTTAGTGGTCTGCCCATTAAAATCCTTTAAATCGATTTCTACCGTTCAGGTGAATGAGTAGGAAAAATAGTGAAATAAAGAGAAGTGGGGAAGTAAGGTAAAGAGGCCACAATTGTAATAGCCCTATAAGATTAATACTAAATGTTATAAATATAATAACAATTAAGATGAAAAGCCTCATCTTTAGTGCCCCCTAAAAGTCTTTTACTATTAATGTATTGTGATTTTGTAAAGTTATGAAAAAAAGTTTGACGTTTTTGTGAAAAACTAAACAAAGTATTGTCAAAGCTTGTAGAATTATGTTATATTATCACTGTGAAGTTGATCACAAACAAACATATACCCCTTTGTTTGACCGTGAAAAATTTCTCCCATCCCCTTTGTTCGTAAAGGAAAACCCCTTGTAACCTAGTTACAAGGGGTTTTCACGTATTATACGTCAAGATACTTCCAAAAATCATGTCCTTTTATTCCAATGCGTTCTACTTTTCGCTGTAGCTGGAATTCCTTTAGCTGTTTTTCGGCTTGAGAAATGGTTAGATCGTATACCGTTGCGACTTCATTTGTCCCAACGAATCGAAAAAATTTCAAGAAATCTAGTAAAGTAGGTGGATCTTTTCTAATCAGTTCTCCTTCATACATTTCCTGCATGATATGAGTATATACTTCATAGTCGTACACACCAGAAATTTTAATACCTTCGTCTTCTATCTTCTCATTAAAGAAAACAACAGTAGGACTTTCTGAAACGTCCATTTCATTCGTAATTTTTAGATCACATTGAAAAGCTTTTGCTGCTTGATGAGATAATAGGTCTTGTTTAAATTCTTCTACATCAATGTTAACCTTTGCGGCGCAATCAATAAGTGTTTCAATATTGGATATATCCTCTTTTTGTAAAAAGAGGTGCTCTTGGATCGCACGAAAAAATTTTAATCCAGCCTTTTTTCCTTGAAGCTCAGCAGCTTTAATCGCAATAGAAGCGAGATATGGAGAGTGAATGGTTGAACTTTCCCCTTCATTTGGATCCTCACATACGATTCCTGCTCTGCTTAACGTCTTTTCAACTGACTCTGTATACCTTTTTCCGCCATTATTTAAGCTAGACAATCTACCTGCTAGTACATATCGGATTTTAAAGAACCTACCATATTCAATTTGTAGCTTCTTAATGATAGGTTCAATGGTCCAACAATCAGAACATAGAGGGTCTACAAATAAATAGATTTCTAAAGGCTTTTTCTCAGAGCTACAAATATTTTGCTGTAATTCTGTTTGATTCACTGTTCATCACCTGGTTCTGTGGTGTTTATCATATGATGGGCTGTTAATGCCAGCCTTGAGAAAAAGTCTTCTCGTATTCGTTCATCTATTTCTACCGTATCCATTGCCTCACTCATACATTGTAACCAAGCTTTTGCTCGCTTTGGAGTAATCTCAAATGGCAAATGCCTTGCTCGTAGCATAGGGTGACCATGTTCGTCTGTATAATAGGTAGGTCCACCTAAATACTGAGTTAAGAATTGTGTTTGCTTCCTAGCGGTTTCCGTTAAATCGTCGGGAAATAAGGGAGCTAAATCGGGATGCTTACTGACTCGTTGGTAAAAGTCTTTAACAAGCATCGAGAGTTTCTTTTCGCCAATCAAATGGTATGGCGCTAATGGTTTCTCGACCATATAACAGGCTCCTTTTTCTTTAAATGTAACTTTATTTTAGCAACGACTTCAGAATAATACAAACAACTAGCATTTTTAGTAGTAAAAAGGTTGGGGAAATAAGAAGTCTCTATACAAAAAAGCACGCCTAGAATAATGATTGCTAGGACGTGCTTTCTGTTCATACAGGGTTTTAGACCATTGCATTTTTACCTTTTGTACGTACTGAATCGTTTCTTTAAAAGGAGGAATTCCACCATACTTCTGAACATTTCCAGGGCCAGCATTGTAGGCAGCAAGGGCAAGGTCTAAATCTTGATCGAATTGATCTAGCATTTGTCGCAGATATTTGCTTCCTGCCATTACATTTTGAGTAGGATTAAATATATCCGTCACACCAAGAGACGCAGCGGTCTTTGGCATGAGTTGCATAAGACCAGAAGCACCAGCATGGCTTACAGCATTTGATTGGTAATTTGATTCAGTTTGAATGACAGCAGAAATTAATTCTTTAGGTAAACCAAATGTCCGACTGGCCTGTCCAATAATACTTTCTAAGTCTGTTGGAATAGTAGTCGTAGAATCTTTTGGAAGTGGTGCACTAGAAATTCTGTTAACGCTCGGAAATGTAAAAGATTGAAGCTGCTGATAGACATTTCCAAGAGTCCCATTAGACGTAGTCGTATTTAATTGGCTTTGTAATGCAGTCTGTAGTACTTGCTGAAACAAATCACTGGTACTCGTTAATGATGTGGTATTCCCTTGAACGGTAGAAGATATTCCTTGTAAACCTTTTAGCTGAAGCATAGTCTTCATGGATTGGATATCCACCTATCAACAACTCCTAGTCTTTTTGATTGTATTTTGCTAAATAAAATCGTTTAATTTTATTATTCGTTTCTCGAATTGGTATTGAGAGTGAGTGTAACAGTTCTTCAAATGTCTTTTTCCCTGTGACAGCATCCCTTACTTCATATTCTACTTCATAATCTGTATGATTTAAATAGTGACTCTTATCCAGTACAATAATCCCATCTTTATATGCTACTTCTGTTCGTTCCGTCATTAATTCACCAAAATAGACGATAGAAGCAGGGGTAGATACTACTGCTTCAACTTGGTCATAGACTAAACCATAAGGGATAGGCCCTCCATTTAACAGGGCTAAGGCTTCCTTTTCTGATAGCACCTGATGAGTTTCAAGTAATCCCTCTTCAAGTGGTTGTTTTAATGTCAATATAAAATCATGGCCTTTTTTTCTTGATTCTCAAGGCTGATTCATTCTTTTTTAAAAGGTAGTCTTCTGTATCAAAATAGTAGTTGGTTTGAGGTTGGAATTGTTCGCTTTTTATTTGAAACCATTGTAAAAGCGTATCAAACTCTTGTTTCGTTAGTATATTTTTAAATTCAATTTCAATTTCTTGCATCTATACGGGACTCCTTCCAATCCTAGCATCTTGAGTATAGCTTACCTAAAATAAGTTAAGTTGAAAAGTATGATTTGATTGTTTAGTAAGATGTGGGAGTAGTGTGTTAAAATAAAAACGTATGACCGTTTTGAAAGGAGTAGTGTCATTGAGAAAAATTGCGAACTTACATAAGAAAGAAATGACAGAAAATACAATGATTTTTACAACAAATGAACAAGAAATTGTAAAAGGGATAGTCCCAACTGGTCAATTAATTGTTGATTCAGATCAGCTATCTTTTGTGTATTTAGGTGAAGTGGAAGAGGAGTATGTTTATTTATATTTGAGTGAGACATGCTGGGAAGACGTACGAGCTGGAATTCATAATAATGTACAATTTTTCTTAGATGTTGATGGAGAAGTGGTTGAATTATTAGAATTAAATGAAGAACTAACCTACTTAATTTCAAATATTGAGGGTAATGGCAATTATGGTGAACAAATGGTAGAAAAGGTTGAAAGTATCTTCATCAACTCGTAACAAGTGTTTTAGAAAGGTGAGGTTACAATGGACAACTGGGACTTATTCTTGGCGCCGTATAAGCAGGCAGTCGATGAATTAAAGATTAAATTAAAGGGAATGCGACAACAATTTGAACTAGAAGATCTTCATTCTCCCATAGAATTTGTTACAGGCAGAGTTAAGCCAAAAACGAGTATTTTGAATAAATCTACAGAAAAAAACATCCCATTAGATCAAATTCAAGATATAGCTGGACTTCGAATTATGTGTCAATTTGTAGATGATATCCACTCTGTGGTCAAGTTACTCCGGATTCGAACTGACTTGAACGTAGTAGAGGAAAGAGATTATATTTCCAATAAGAAACAAAGCGGTTACCGATCTTATCATGTTGTTGTGGAGTATCCTGTCCAAACTAGAAACGGGGAAAAAAGAATTCTAGCAGAAATCCAAATTCGAACATTAGCAATGAATTTTTGGGCAACCATTGAACATTCGCTTAATTATAAATATCAAGGACAAATCCCAACTGCCATTGGTCTTAGACTTCAAAGGGCAGCCGAGGCAGCTTTTCAATTAGATGAGGAAATGTCATTAATACGTGAAGAGATTCAAGAAGCTCAAGCTATCTTTCAAAAGAAATAAAGCATCGGGTTCATTTCTATTGGAAGTATTGCATCTTCAATAAATATTTCGGTGGAACGGAAGGGTGAGGATTGTGAAATTTGCTATCATGACAAAAGGAGATTCAAAATCTAATTCCTATATGCATAAGATGAAGACCTATTTACAAGATTTTGAACTTGTTTGGGATGAACATGAACCTGATATAGTCATCTCGATTGGTGGGGATGGGACGCTTTTATATGCTTTCCACCGATATAGCTCACGATTAAATAAAACGGCATTTGTAGGAGTACATACTGGACACTTAGGATTCTATGCAGATTGGGTTCCAGAAGAAATCGAAAAGCTCGTTATTGCCATTGCTAAAACACCATATCAAATTATTGAGTATCCACTTTTAGAGACCATTATTCGTTACCAGCACGGTGGTAAAGAGACGAGGTACTTAGCACTAAATGAAGCCACTGTGAAAAGTGTAGAGGGTACACTTGTGATGGATGTTGAAATTAGAGGGCAGCATTTTGAACGCTTTAGAGGTGATGGGTTATGTGTGAGTACACCTTCCGGTAGTACGGCCTATAATAAAGCGCTAGGTGGAGCGATCCTTCACCCTTCTATTCCAGCCATTCAACTAGCAGAAATGGCTTCGATTAATAATCGTGTCTTTCGTACAATAGGTTCTCCACTCGTTTTACCAGCACACCATACATGTATGTTAAAACCTGTTAACGGTCCAGATTTTATGGTAACGATTGATCATCTAACATTATTACATAAAGATGTGAAATCCATACAGTACAGAGTAGCTGCTGAAAAGATTAGATTCGCTAGATTCAGACCGTTTCCTTTCTGGAAACGAGTCCATGATTCCTTTATTGCAGATAAATAGAAAGGATAATTGACGGTGAAAGCTTATACAAAAAGAATGGACTGTCTCAGGTAACGAGGGTCTTACCATTAAGGAATTTCTAAAGGGAGAAGGCATTAGTAAAAGTGCATTAGCCTTTGTTAAATTTCATGGCGGTGAAATCATAGTTAACGAAGTTGAGAGGACGGTTCGATACATCCTACAGAAGGGTGATCGGTTGAAGGTTACCTTTCCGCCGGAGGTACCAAGCGGTGGATTGAAACCTGAAAACATTCCATTAACCATTGTCTATGAGGATGAACATGTTTTAGTCGTTAATAAACCTGCCAGAATGAATACGATCCCTTCAAAAGAACATCCAACGGGCAGTTTAGCAAATGCTTTACTTTTCTATTATGAGAAAATCGGCCTTCCCTCAACCGTTCATATCGTTACTAGATTAGACCGGGATACATCAGGTTTGGTACTAATTGCGAAGCATCAATTTGTACATGGAAAACTTAGTTTGCTACAACAGCAAAAGAAAGTAAACCGAGAATATGAAGCGTTAAGTGAAGGTACGTTTAAGGAGCCATATGGAAAAATAGAGCTCCCTATTGGACGCAAAGATACGAGTATTATTGAAAGAGAAGTTAGACACGACGGTAAATATGCTTGTACATACTACAGGGTTCTGCAGAATTTCCAGAAGTTTAGCCATGTGAAGCTTAAATTGGAGACAGGCAGAACTCATCAAATTCGCGTTCATCTTTCCCATATAGGTCATCCTCTAGTAGGAGATACCCTATATGGCGGTGGAACCAAATGGCTAAAACGACAAGCGTTGCATTGTTCTTCTCTCTCATTCTTTCACCCCTTTTTAAAAGAGGAACTACACTTAAAATGTCAGCTTCCAAAGGACATAGAGAAATTAGTAAAAAACGGCTCAGAATAAAAAAATCTGTGCCGTTTTTTTAGGGAATTAATCAAATGAGCGAAACTTTTCTTCTATGAATGGCATAGCAGATTGAACTTCAATGGTTTCCATTTCAGGGTAGCGTAAGGCCGTTAAGACACCACCAAATACACACCCTGTATCAATATTGACGGTTCGGTTTATAAACCTTGGCTGTTTAACTGGAGTATGCCCGTAAACAATCCATGTATCTCCCTTATGATGTTTGGCCCAATCTCTTCTGACTGGTGTACCATCAGTAATTTTTTTCACCGGTTATATCACCATATAAAACAAAGGTTTTCACATAATTTGTTTGTTTTCCTATATCTTCTTCTTTAATTCCTGCATGGGCAATCACTACATTTCCATCATCTAAAACATGATATAACGGATTTTGTTCATATAATTCTATAAAATGTTCCTTCACTAAGATAAACTCTTGCTCACTAAGTCGTTCTAATTCTCCTACTGTTGTTTCAAGACCGTGCACTACCTTTATACCGTTACCTAATAAATAGCGGTATAACTTATTGCAGTGGTTACCAGGAGAGTAAATTCCGCGACCTTCCTTCCACAATTGATACACCACTTCAATCACACCAACTGAGTTAGGACCTCTATCTGTTAAATCACCTACAAAAGCAAGGGTCCTAGTAGGGTGAAGAGGGATGCCGTTTATCCATTGGTACCCTAATTTCTTTGTCAATTTAGTGAATTCGTCTAAGCAACCGTGAATGTCTCCAATGATATCTAACTTCATTTTCCATCACCTTTCAAAAGGAATTAGCTAATCCTGTTAACATTTGATCTATTATATCATGCAATATTTTACGAGTTTGTAAACGTGAAGAAAATTACTTGCAATATAAAGACATTCCTTATAAGATTTGCTAGTATAATGATTAACCCAGATGAGAGTTGGGAGGGAAATACCGTGTCAAATGAAAATGAGAGACACCACCTAGATGATGAACTCCTATACATAGCTTTAACGTCTGGTGACGTGGAATTATTTCGTCGTGAATTTCTAGAACTACATTCATACGATCAAGCTCAATACTACCTGCAATTAGACCAAGGGGTGCGAGAAACTGTCTATCATTACTTATCTCCAAATGAAATGGCAGACATTTATGTTCATATAGATGTAGACCAAATTGTAAATGATAGCTTAATGCAAGAAATGAGTCCAAGATATGCATCAGAAATGCTCCAAAACATGTTTGCCGATGATGCTGTTGATGTATTAAATGAATTGGATAAAAATCAGGTGGCTAGTTATTTAACGTTAATGAATGCAGAAGCTGCAAAGGAAATTAAAGAGCTTCTACATTATGAGGAATATACAGCTGGAAGTATTATGACGACAGAGTTTGTTGCCATTTCAAAAAATCAAACTATTCGTTCTGCCATGTATATTTTAAAAAATGAGGCCCCGAATGCCGAAACGATATATTATATTTACGTTGTGGACGAACTAAAGCATTTAGTTGGGGTGTTATCCCTACGTGATCTTATCGTTACACATGATGATCTAATGGTTCACGAAGTAATGAGTGATCGTGTGAAATCGGTTATGGTCGGGGAAGATCAAGAGGAAGTAGCCAGAATGATGAAAGATTATGGCTTCTTAGCTCTTCCGGTAGTGGACTTTCAGGAACATTTATTAGGAATTATCACCGTAGATGACATTATGGAAGTAATGGACGAAGAGGCAACCGATGACTATTCAAAACTTGCTGGGGTTTCAGATTTAGATGTAGTCGATGTCAGTCCGTTTAGTGCTGCAAAAAAAAGACTTCCATGGCTCATTATTTTATTAGTTCTGGGCATGGTGACTGCCTCTATAATTGCTCAATTTGAGGAAACGTTAGACAAAGTTGCACTATTGGCCGTATTTATACCTCTAATAGCTGGTATGGCTGGAAATACAGGCACACAGGCCTTAGCTGTGGCTGTAAGAGGGATTGCGACAGGAGAAATTCAGAACAAGAGCAAACGCACTTTGCTCCTAAGAGAAGCAGGAACAGGTCTTATTACTGGTATTACATGTGGAATATTGATTACAATAGGTATTATTCTATGGCAAGGAACTCTTGTCTTGGGAATCTTAGTGGGATTCTCCATTTTCGCCAGTATTTTTGTTGCGACACTTGCAGGTTCTTTTGTTCCTTTAATTATGCACAAGGTAAACATTGACCCAGCCGTTGCATCAGGTCCTTTTATTACCACCATTAATGATCTACTTTCGATTTTTATTTTATTTTGGACTTGCGACATTATTTATGAATTATTTATTGTAATATAATTTTAAAAAGAGAGGATGGGATATAAATGGAGCACCATGCATCTGTTACATCGCTAGTGGTTGTTATTGTCGTAGCTTTTATTACGCCAATATTATTACACCGCTTTAAATTGAATTTCATCCCAGTAGTTATTGCAGAAATCCTAATGGGATTAGTCATTGGTAAAAGTGGATTTGATTTAGTAGAAGAAGACATGTGGTTAGAAACCCTCAGCACACTTGGATTTATTTTTCTTATGTTCTTAAGTGGTCTAGAAATTGATTTTAAGGCATTTTCAAAAGAGGGTAAACAAAAAGAAAGTATTGCAAAACGGTAAGCCCGAACCAAATAGACTACTTGTGTCTATGATTATTTTTACTGGGATATTTGCCATGAGTCTTGGCCTCAGTTATTTATTCGTCCTATTTGGTTTAATTGATAATGCCTTCTTTACGACATTAATCATTTCTACTATTTCATTAGGTGTGGTTGTCCCCACTTTAAAGGAAGCACATATTTCAAAGAGTGCTATCGGACAAATTATTTTACTTGTCGCCGTTATTGCAGACTTAGTAACGATGATTTTACTAGCAGTATTCGTATCCTTTTATAGTGAAGATGGAGGAAATACTTGGCTATTGTTAATTCTGTTTGGTGCAGGAATTTTACTATACTTTGTCGCGAAACGATTTAAAGACTTACCATTATTAAAAAGCTTGTCAGAAGGTACTGTTCAAATCGGTACTCGTGCAATCTTTACTTTAATTATTGTTCTTGTGGCTTTATCAGAATCGGTTGGAGCAGAAAATATTCTGGGTGCATTCTTAGCAGGAGTTCTTGTATCATTACTAGCTCCTAACCAAGAGTTGATGCACAATTTAGATTCATTCGGATATGGATTTTTAATTCCAATCTTCTTTGTGATGGTTGGGGTAGATATTGACGTATGGTCATTATTTAGTGATAAAAAAGTATTATTGCTTATTCCATTGCTACTTTTTGCTTTCTTTATTTCAAAATTGGTTCCGGTGTACATTTTAAAGAAATGGTATGATCATAAAACCGTTCTTGCCTCTGCGTTCTTATTAACGTCAACCTTATCGCTTGTAATCGCTGCTGCTAAGATAGCAGAACGAATTGGCATGATTACTCCTGAATTAAGCGGACTGTTAATATTAGTAGCCGTCATAACATGTGTCATAACACCAATAATGTTTAAGCGAATCTTCCCAAAAGAAACGGTAGAAGAAAGACAATTAAAAGTTGCATTTATTGGAGCCAATCAATTAACTTTACCCGTTTACCGGGAGTTAAACTCATCTTTATATGAAGCCGTATTATATCATCGTAAACAAGAAAAAGCAGAGAAAATTACCGATTCTGTCTTTGAAATTGTGGAAATGAACGACCTAGAAATTGAAACACTTGAAGCTCATGAGGCCTTTAATCATGATATTATGGTCATTTCAACTGGTGATGAAGAGCACAATGCTGTATTAGCCTTAGCTGCAAAATCAAATGGAGTCGACCGTGTCATCGTTCGAGTAGAAACTGCTGAGTTAGAAGAAAAAATGAAAGAAACGGTATAGAAGTATTTTCTGTATTCCTTTCTACCAAAGCATTATTACGAGCACTAATCGAATCACCATCTGTCATAAATATATTAACAAATCAAGAAACATCTCTATACGAAATTCGTATGATGAATATCGAATTCCACGGGATGACTTTACGCCAATTCCCATTCACTGGAGATATTATCTTTGTTCGGATCTTTAGAGGGAAAGACAGCATCGTCCCTCATGGAGATACAGAGCTTCACATGAATGATCGACTGATTGTAACAGGATCTAGAGAATATGTGGATGAATTAAAGAGAGAACTAGAATTCTGTGAATATTGTTAAGTATGAGAACCGTCATTTGGACGGTTCTTTTTTTTGAGGCTGGGTGGGGGATATTATGGAAACGGACATGGTGTTAGCTAGGAGTGAGAATAGTGGTAGTGCACGAAATGAGCGGAGGT
>NZ_ABFU01000020.1 GCF_000171615.1 Bacillus coahuilensis m4-4
CAGAAAAATAAATGGATGATATGGAATCTAATCTACCCTTTTCCAAAGCAAAAGATGATACCGTCTTTCGTAAGGCTAGTACAGTTTATTTTTATTTTTTCAAAGTATTGTTTTTTCCTTCCTCTTAATTATACTGGGCGACTATTCGACTGGTTTACTAATGGGAGCTTTAAATATCATGTTCAGTATACTATTTGCTCAGGTGTATGCACCTTTAAGACTTAAAAAAATAATGAAATAAAAAACGGAGTGTTCCCAAAAGGGGCATTCCGTTTTTTGTATGAGAGTTATTCTGTTGCTTTTTCTCTACTATATTCCGTAGCTGTCTTTGTTAAAACTTTAGCCGCAACTAGTAAGGCGTCTTCATCTAGGTCAAACAGTGGATGATGATGAGGTATCGGAGTTTTTCCTGATTGGAGTGCACCTGTGAAGAAAAAGCAGCCTTTAACATGTTGAAGGTAATAGGAAAAATCCTCTCCCCCCATTTCCATTGATGCTTGGGTAACGTGCTGTGAAGTAAGTATTTCTTCTGCACTTTCATTAAATAATGGGTTTCCTCCTCGTGATTAACAACGGCTGGATAACCTTCGTGATAGACAAATTCTACATCTACACCGTGAAATAGCTTAATTCCTTCTATCAATTGTTTCATCTCATTGACAATGATGTCTTGAACATCCTGCTGAAAGGTTCTCACTGTACCGCCAATTGTACATCTGTCTCCTATAACATTTAAAGCATGAGGGGCATCAAAATTAGTAATGCTTAATACGCTTGGATGAAGAGGATCTACTTTTCTACTTACTATGGACTGAGCTTGAACAATAAAAGAGCTAGCGGCCAGTAAGCTATCCTGGGTACGATGTGGCTGAGCAGCATGACCACCTCGTCCTTTGAATGTGATGGTGAAATTATCAGGCTTAGCCATAAGTGGCCCTGTTCGTGTACTTACTGTTCCAACAGGAGATGTTGCCCAAAGATGAGTACCGAATATCGCATCTACTCCTTCTAAACACCCGTCATGAATCATCTGAATGGCTCCACCTGGTGGAACTTCTTCAGCCGGTTGGTGAATGAGTTTGTATTGGCCATAAAGGTTATCCTTGCATTCATGTAATACTTTTCCGATGACAAGGAGGATGGCGGTATGTCCATCATGACCACAAGCGTGCATAACTCCATCTCTTTTGGATTTGTACGGTACGTCTTTAGCATCTTGAATTGGAAGGGCGTCAAAATCTGCTCGGATTGCAATGGTTTTACCAGGTAGCTTTCCACGTATGGTTGCGACAACACCATACCCTCCAATATTTTTTTGTAAGATACACCTAACTTATCATAGTATGCCGTAATAAATCGTGAAGTTTCTTTTTCTTGATAGGATAACTCTGGATGCTGATGAAGGTAACGCCTAATGTCCTTCATCTCAAATTCATATGATTCAAGTAAAGCAAGAATATCCATCACAACGCCCTCTTTTATTCTGAAAATTTTAATAAGTATACCATGTTTATAATAAAAAACCTACTTAAAAGAGGGTTCAATCATTACGAATAGATGGGGGTGCTTGAGTAAGGGGTAACCGGATTAATACCTCCGTCCACTTTCCTTTTTCACTAATAAATTCAATCGTTCCGTCCATTTCCTTAATCAATTTATGAACAACCATCGTACCGATGCCTGTACCTTTTGACTTTGTTGTATAAAATGGTAAACCAATTTTTTTGGAGTTCTTCTTTAGTCATTCCGATACCGTTATCATAGATTGAAAGAGTTAACACCTTATTTGTAGGGTCTTTACTTGTTTTGATCAGTATTTTCCCATGATCTTCGATGGCTTCCATTGAATTATTTAATACATTCATGAGACATTGTTTCAGATAGGAAACATCCCCATCAATAAAATCACTGCCTTTTACATGATTTTGAATCGTGATTCCACGTAAATTAGCAATAGGGGAAAGTAAGTCACTCATTTCATTAATCACTTTTTGAATTTCGAAGGATTCTTTTTTTAATGCCCCTGGTTTTGCTAAGGTTAAATAATCGGTAATAATTCTATTTGTTCGATCTAGTTCTTCTAGAATGATCGGAGAGAATTCATTTAATTTATTGTGGTTATTATCCGCACTTAAATATTGAATAAATCCTCTTACCGTAGTAAGTGGGTTACGAATTTCATGCGCAAATGCTGCTGCCATTTGTCCTATCGTTTGTAGATGCTCATAATACGCTGCTTGGTCTACTGTGTTGTTTGTTTGAATTAATCTTTCTAATAAATAGACTAGTGCCATAAAGGTTAATAGGAAAAGAGTATTATACACTAAATAAAATAGATCTTCTAAAAAATTGATATTAACCCGTAGAACAAAGGTAGATAAAACAAAGTAAGGAAGAAACACTACAATGCTATATTTGGTGCGACCTGTCTGTTGAATAAATGATTTTCTAAAAACAATCCCGATAAGAAACGCAATGAGGTTTACTATGATTCCGATTAAAACAAATTTGCCTCCGATGATGAATCGACCTATTGAAATAATAATGGTTGTAATTAAACCTCCAAACGACCCTAAATAAAGCGTAGAAATGAGAATTAAGATCATTCGAAAATCAAAATTTGTTTCGCCTAAAGTCTTAATTGGCGTATACATACATAAAATTCCAGTGAATGCAAAAAGAACACTGTAGATTACTATATTTTTATTTTCTTTAAAATGAGGCATTTTATAAGGTTTAATAAAATTTGTATTTATAGTCAATGAAAAAATAATCATGTAGTTAATAAGTAACGGTGCAATGATGGATGAGTACACTTAATCTTCCTCCAAAGAATAGATGGTGCAGTAATCAATATAATCATAGTTTATCATAGTATGATTTGTAAAATAAGTGTCCTGTGGAAGTAAATGTATATTTCCCTGGAAATACGTCGAAATAGAGCGGTTTTTTGTAAATCGTTACTCGGCTGTCATGACTGCTTTACCCCTTCTCATACAATAAAAGGACAAGGTATAAGTGGGGGAGAGAGATGGAAGAATTATTATTATGTATAAAATATATTGTTTTAGGTGTTTCATTAGCTGCACCAGTAGGACCGATTAATATTGAAATGATCCGGAGAGGGATTCATCAAGGATTTTATTCATCATGGTTTGTGGGATTAGGGGGAATGACCGCAGATTTAGTGTTTCTCATTCTCATTTTCCTAGGGATAGCTCCATTGCTTCAGATTAAATTAGTTCAAGTTCTGTTATATGCGTTAGGTTTTGTCCTTTTATCTTATCTTGGAGTATCTAGCATAGTAACCGGACTTAAAAACAAAGCTATAGGAATTGATGATAGAGAAGAAATAGATAATCGTTCATTTCTCTCAGGTTTTATGATAGCTGCTTTTAATCCTATTAATATTGTATTCTGGTTTGGAATTTATGGATCTTCTCTACACCAAATTTCCAGTGGACATTCTACTTTATTTATTTTTGCTTGTAGCCTGTCAATACTGGTTGGTATTTTTCTATGGAATCTTAATTTGGCCTTCACCATCTATTTTTCTAAACAGATGCTTAAGAGCTCCTGGCTAAAATGGATCACAATTGGTGCAGGAATTTTATTAATTGTTTATGCAGTGGATTTTGCTAGGCGTCTATTCGTAGCCTTTATTTAAAAAGCGTATAGTTTTACCCTCTTTCTTCACATCATATAGGAAGGAGGGTGAGGGATTTGGATACGTTTATGAATAATGTGTCAATTGTGTCAGATTTCATCTGGGGATTTCCCATGATTAGTTTATTCCTTTCTATTGGTATCTACATATCGTTTCAACTTAGGTGGGTCCCATTTGTCCATATTGGACACATTGCTAAGAATACTTTAGGTAGTATTTTTAAGAAAACGAATAGTAAAAATGGTGAAGTTAGTCCGTTTGCTGCGTTTACATCAGCCCTATCTGCTACTGCTGGAGCAACAAATATAGTTGGAGTTCCAGTTGCGATTGCATTTGGAGGTCCAGGTGCATTGTTTTGGATGTGGGTGGTTGCATTCATTGGGATGTCTACTCTCTTTGCTGAACTTGTTCTTGGTATAAAATATCGAACAAAAAATGACCGGAATGAGTGGATTGGGGGTCCACGATATTATTTATCACAGGGACTTGGTTGGAAGAAAATCGGCTGGATCTACTCATTTGGATTAATGCTTGAAGTGATTCCAAGTGTTATGGTCCAGGCAAATTCAGTTGCTGAGCCGTTAAAGACGGAATATAACTTTTCACCATGGATCATTGGACTAATTTTATCAGCCATCACCTGTCTCATTGTTTTTGGCGGTATTAAACGAATAGGTAAAATCAGTGCTGTTCTCCTGCCGATTTTCGTTATCTTATATATTGGATTAACTCTAACTGTCATTGTAATGAATAGTGAACAATTACCATCGGTGTTTGCCTTAATTTTTACATCAGCTTTTACACAATCAGCAGCGGTAGGAACGTTTGCAGGGGCTGCTGTTGTCCAAACCATGAGGTGGGGCTTAGCAAGAGGACTCTATACAAGTGAAGCTGGGATGGGGACATCAGCGATTGCTTATGCTTCAGCTGACACAGACGAGCCTGTGAAACAGTCTTTTTGGGGAATAATAGCTGTCTTCATTGACACGCTACTAATATGCTCACTTACTGGAATAACCGTTATTATTACAGGTGTATGGAAAGAAATTGAACCAAGTAATGCAGCTTCCATGGTTAGTTTTGCATTCAAAACCGTGTTTAATGAAACGTTTAGTGGTGTGGTTATGGCTGTTTTGTTGTTATTTTTTGTCCTGGCAACAGTAGGAGTCATCATTTATTACGGTGAAAGTCAAGGAGAGCAATTATTTGGACGTAGGGTTAAATATGTTATGAGGTTTATTTATTTAGTTGCCATTATAGTCGGAGCAATTGGAGGTCTTAAATTTGTGTGGGAACTTCTAGATATTATGCTAGCGATTATTGTCATACCAAATATTATAGGAATTATGTTATTAACCAAATATGTAAAAGAAGAAAAAGAGAAATATTTTGAAAAGGTTAAGAAGAGTGAGCATTAAGCTCACTCTTCTTCTGTTGGAATAGTATAGGTTGTAACAAAGGATGGGCGTGTAAAAATGGACGGATGCTTTTGATCTATTCCTTCGCCTGTTCCTCTTTTTCATGAGCCTTGTTATAAGCTTGAGAGCTTTGCCAATTTTTGAAGGCTTCAATATCATCCCATTGGGTAAGAATGATATAGGTATCACTGTTTAAGGGTCTTAATACACGAATGGCGATAAATCCAGGAACACTTTCTATTGCTCGTGCCCGGCTCTTAAATCGGTCTTCAAAACGGGTCTCCCTTCATCTGTTACTGGTATATTATTCATGACAACAAATCCATTTTCCCTTAGCGCCCCTGATGCATCTATTACTTCATAACTTCTTGGTTCATTGAAAAAAGTGTCCCCTATAGTTTCATGTAATAGTAGAGAAGTGTTTTCATTTTGCATCAAAATAGTCGTTTCAGATCCAACAGCATTTCTTTTCGTCTGCAAGTATTCATATGTACCACTTGTCATATAAATCTTCATTCCACCACCAGCTTTCAATTTAAGATATCTACAGTATACCAATTCCCTAAAATATAGTTCACGTAACAAGGAATCATGAATGTGCTAGGAAAAAAGACAATTTTATGAACAATTGGTTACTATGCTATACTTTTATAATGAAAACTACTATAGTGAAAAAAGCTATAATAGGACGGGGAATAGGTCTACGTATTTTATCAAATGTAAGGTAAAATAAGACCAGAATGTTTGAAAGGTGGAAGAACAAAGGTGAATACGTTTAATGATACGTACTTAAGAGCAGCTAGAGGGGAAAGAACAGAAACTGTACCAGTATGGTTTATGAGGCAAGCCGGAAGGTCACAGCCTGAATATAGAGCGATAAAAGAGAAGTACTCCCTATTTGAAATTACCCATCAACCTGAACTAGCGGCATATGTAACGAGACTTCCTGTGGAGCAATATAACGTTGATGCTGCGATTCTTTATAAAGATATTATGAGTCCGCTACCAGCAATTGGTGTACAAGTGGATATTAAATCTGGTATCGGGCCAGTGATTGATAATCCAATCCGTTCACTTCAAGATGTAGAAAAGTTAGGGAAATACATCCTGAAGAAGATGTCCCTTATGTGTTAGATACGATTAAATTGTTAACAACAGAGCAATTAAATGTACCTTTAATTGGTTTTGCAGGAGCTCCGTTTACCCTTGCTAGTTATATGATTGAGGGTGGACCTTCAAAAAATTATCATAAGACAAAAGCTTTTATGTATGCAGAACAGGAAGCTTGGTTTGCACTTATGGACAAGCTAGCAGAAATGACAATCGTGTATGCAAAAGCGCAAATCAACGCAGGGGCGAAAGCGTTTCAAATTTTTGATTCATGGGTAGGGGCTTTAAATGTACAAGATTATCGCACGTTTATTAAACCCATTATGACTAAAATTTTCACAGAGCTTAAAAAAGAGGGAGTTCCAGTTACCATGTTTGGAGTTGGGGCCAGTCATCTCGCTATGGAATGGCATGATCTGCCGTTAGATGTAGTAGGACTTGATTGGAGATTATCAATAGATGAAGCTAGAAATAGAGGGATTCACAAAACAGTGATGGGGAATCTAGACCCTTCCTTATTACTTGCTCCGTTTGATGTCATCCAAGAAAAAGCGAAAGAAATTATTGATCAAGGTATTAAGCAACCAGGATATATCTTTAATTTAGGACACGGTGTATTCCCATCTGTCAATCCAGATACGTTGAAGAGATTAACTACGTTTGTTCATGAATATAGTCGTGAACGAATCAGCACTTTATAATTATTATTGTTTTAGAAGAGTTGTAATTGGATTAATACTCTTAAACATGGCAAAATAAATGATTGTAAAACATGATAATTGAGGTGGTTAATTGTGAAGAAGAAGATGGGTTTACTAGTAATGGCATATGGTACACCGTATAAAGAAGAAGATTTAGAGCGTTACTATACACATATTAGACACGGTCGTGCACCGTCTGAAGAACTTCTTAATGACCTTCGTGAACGCTATGAAGCAATTGGAGGTATTTCTCCACTTGCCCGTATCACGCAATCTCAAATGGAGAAGCTTGAAGCGCGTTTAAATGAAGTTCAAAATGAAATAGAATTTAAAGCATATTTAGGGTTGAAGCATATCGAACCGTTTGTTGAAGATGCTGTTGAACAAATGCACAAGGACGGATTGAAAGAGGCGGTATCCATTGTTCTTGCCCCACATTTTTCTACGTATAGTGTGAAATCTTATAATGGACGAGCTAAAGAAACAGCAGAAAAATTAGGCGGTCCTGAAATTACTTCCGTTGAAAGCTGGTATGATGAACCGAAGTTCATTGAGTACTGGGCAACACAGCTAAAGTCAACATACGCCGGTATGGAAGATCAAGAGCGAGAAAATTCATGTCTAATTGTATCTGCTCATAGCTTACCCGAAAGAATTTTAGCAAACGGGGATCCATACCCGAATCAATTACAAGAAACGGCTGATTTAATCGCAGAAGCAGCTGGAGTGAAAACGTATGCGGTCGGTTGGCAAAGTGAAGGCAACACACCTGACCCTTGGATTGGACCAGATGTACAAGATTTAACACGTGACTTATACGAGGATCATGGGTATAAAGCATTCATTTATACTCCAGTTGGATTTATAGCAGATCACTTAGAAGTTTTATACGACAATGATTATGAATGTAAAGTTGTAACGGATGAAATTGGTGCAAATTACTATCGTCCTGAAATGCCAAATGATAAACCAGAATTTATTGATGCACTGGCGACAGTAGTCTTAAAGCACCTTCAGAAAAATTAAGAAGAAGAAGGCGATAATCCATGTTGGATACAAAAAAGGTTGTTATCATCGGTGGGGGTATAACCGGATTAACAGCAGCATACTATTTGCAAAAAGAGGCGAAAGCGAAAAATCTTGCTCTTAATATTACATTGATAGAAGCAAGTCATAAGCTTGGAGGAAAGATCCAAACAGTTGAACAGGACGGATTTATTATTGAAAGAGGACCAGACTCATTCCTAGCTAGAAAGAAGAGCGCTTCCATATTAGCAAAAGAGGTGGGTCTTTCAGACAAGCTAGTAAGCAATTCAACCGGTCAATCCTTCGTATTGGTCCAAGATCAATTACATCCGATACCTGGTGGCTCTGTAATGGGTATACCTACACAAATAGGACCATTTGTAACAACTGGATTATTCTCTTGGATGGGAAAAGCTCGTGCGGCAGGAGACTTTATACTTCCAAAGTCAAATGTACAAGGAGATCAGCCACTAGGAAATTTCTTTAGAAGAAGATTAGGGGACGAAGTCGTAGAAAATTTAATAGAACCATTACTATCAGGAATTTACGCCGGGGATATAGACCAAATGAGTTTATTGTCTACATTTCCACAATTCTATGAAATTGAGCAAAAGCATCGTAGTTTAGTTCTAGGTATGAAAAAAACGACGCCAAAACCAAGTGTTAAAGGTCAAAAAAAGACCAGGGATTTTCCTGACGTTCTCATCAGGACTACAGTCATTCGTTAATGCGATCGAAGCTCATTTAGAAGAAGGCTCAATTATGAAGGGAGTGAAGGTAGAAGAAATTCACCTTCACGAACTTGGATATGAACTAAGCTTGAATAACGGAGAAGCTATGCAAGCGGATAGTGTAGTATTAGCTACACCCCATCATGTGATTCCAACTATGTTACCGGATGAACCGATGTTTGCTCCTTTAAAGGATGTGCCGTCTACTTCCGTTGCAACTGTAGCCATGGCATTTAATGAAGATGCGATTAAAAAAGATATAGATGGAACTGGATTTGTGGTATCAAGAAATAGTGATTATACTATTACAGCTTGCACATGGACGCATAAAAAATGGCCACACACAACTCCTAAAGGAAAAGTATTAATTCGCTGCTATGTTGGGCGAGCTGGAGAAGAAGCGGTGGTCGATTTGTCTGATGGAGAAATTGAGAAAATTGTCCTGGATGACTTGAATAAGATTATGGAAATTGATGCAAAACCAGACTTCACGATCGTGAGTCGCTGGAAAAATTCCATGCCACAATATACTGTTGGTCACAAAGACAGAGTCAAAGCCATAAAAGAGCAAATGGAGCTAAAACTACCAGGAGTCTTCCTTGCAGGAAGCTCATTTGAAGGATTAGGATTACCAGACTGTATTGACCAAGGTGAAGCAGCTGTCAGAAGTGTACTAGAGTATTTAGAAACTCCTACTACTGTTACTTATTCCATTTAATACTTGACCAAATCAATAGTGATTTGGTCTTTTCTTCTTTTTTGAGTTAAAATTCATTTGAATTCGTTTACATTAAAATCAGTGGTTGTCATTTGTTTATAATTTTGTTAAAGTACAAAATATACTAATTGACCACATATGTCATTTGGTCAGAGAGTGAGGGTTTCCGTATGGATCGTAAAAAACATGTAGTCGAAGCTGCAACCAAATCTTTCGCGCAATATGGATATAAAGCAACAACCATGGACCAAGTTGCAAAGCTTGCCAATGTGGGCAAAGGAACAATTTATACCTTTTATAAAATAAAGACGAATTATTTATCGAAATTGTTACTTCTTTAATTTTAGAAATGAAAGGAATGGCGGAGGAAGCGATGCAGGGTAAACATTCATTTTACGAAAAGGCCCATGCAGCTCTTTATCGAATATTAGAATTTAGAAAAGAACATCAATTGACGATAAAGCTTCTTCAAGAAGAACGTGAAATTGGCACACCCATTGTACAACAAGTTGTCGATAAAATGGAAAGAAGCATAATTTCTTATATAGAACATAAAGTTTCTGCGGCAATTGTAAGTGGTGAAATCGAAGACTGTAATCCAAAACTAACCGCTTTTGTGATGTTCAAATTGTATATTGCACTCATATTTGATTGGGAAAAATACGCTGATCCATTAACGGAAAATGAAATTGCTAAGTTGTTTGAAATGTATCTATTAAAAGGACTATCGTTGTAGGTAGCTTCTTTTTTTAATAGAAAATGACTAAATGAATAATTTGGTCAAATAGAATCGGAGGGATAAGTGGATGAAAAAATCTTTACTTTTTGCAGAGTTTAAAGATATCTTGATGAATCGTAAAGTATTAATTCCTGTCATCGCTGTGTTATTCATCCCCATTTTGTATAGTGGAATGTTCCTCTGGGCATTTTGGGACCCATATGAAGGACTCAGTGACCTACCTGTTGCCATTGTTAATAATGATGAGGGAGCAGAATTAGACGGGGAAAGCTTTGATGTAGGAGAAGAACTAGTCAAAGAGTTAAAAGATACACAGGATTTTCATTATATTTTTGTTGACGATGAAGAAGGAGAAAAGGGTTAGAACGTCAAGAGTATTATATGCTTGTAGAAATTCCAAATGATTTCAGTGAACATGCTACAACGTTACTTGACGCGGACCCAAGTAAATTAGAATTAGTATTTGTCCCGAATGAAGGGTATAACTTTTTAGCTGGACAAATCGGTGAATCTGGAGTAAAGGAAATTAAATCGAGTTTAACAGCTAAAGTAGCAGAAACATATGCTGAGATGATGTTTGATTCTATCGAAGAATTAGGTGATGGTTTTGCTGAAGCGGGTGATAAAGCAAGAGAATTAGAAGATGGTGCCTCTAAAATTTCAGATGGTGCAAAAGACTTATCAGATGGAGTTTCTACTTTACAAGATGGTGCATCAGAACTGAACAAGGGAGCATCAGATCTTAATTCTGGAGCGAAAGAATTATCCAGTGGCCTACATCAGCTTTCAAATGCGTATGGACAAATTGAGTCGGGTGCATCTGATTTACAAGATGGGGGTACGGAACTACGTGATGGTCTTGCTCAGTTAAATGAAGGGTCTAAAGGTCTTCAAGAAGGACTTGGTACCATCTCTAGTAATACGGCTGAACTCAAAAATGGAACGGCTCAATTAACGAACGGCGCAAGTCAAGTGGCTGAAGGATTAAAAGAATTGCAAGCTGCTCTATCCCCACTTCTTGCAAGCTTACCTGAGGAACAAAGAGAATTATATGCTGCTTCAGTTAATAGTCTTGTAGCTGGATCAGAACAAGTGGCTACTGGAGCAGTTCAAACGGACCAAGCTGTTGGGCTATTAGAGGCAGGTCAAAAAGAAGCTCTGTCAGGTGCCAATCAATTGGTAGGTGGTTCAAATCAATTGTTAGCAGGTGCCAATCAACTAACAGCCGGCCAGTCTGAATTCACAAAAGGTATTATGACGTTTGGTGAAAATTTACGATCTGCGGATACAGGTGGCCAAGATTTGGCGGTTGGAACAAATGAGCTTGCTTCTGGAACGTCTGAATTATCTTCAGGTGCAGTTGAGCTAAAAGATGGTTCTGTAGAATTAGCTGATGGAACGATCGAACTTTCAAATGGTTCTTCGGAATTTAAAGAAGGGTTACTAGATGCTGCATATGATGCAAAGATTACGGTTGATGAAGATAATTATTCCATGGTGGGTGAGCCCATTCTACTTGATGATGAAGGTGTAAATGAGGTTCCTAATTATGGAACTGGTTTTACCCCATACTTCTTATCCTTAGGTTTGTTCGTTGGAGCCCTATTAATCAGTATTGTTTATCCTTTAAAAGAACCGGCAATCCGTCCGGCGTCTGCTTTTTCATGGTTCGGTAGCAAGTTCTTCATACTGTTAGTAGTGGGTGTATTACAATCGTTCATTGCCGTTGGAATCTTATTAACTAGTGGATTAGGACTTGAAGTACAAAGTTTAGGATATTTTATCTTAAGCACTTTACTAACAAGCTTAGCGTACTTAGCCATTATTCAGTTATTGGTGACAACTTTGGGCGATCCTGGTAGATTTGTTGCGATCATCATTTTGATTCTACAATTAACAACCAGTGCAGGTACTTTCCCGTTAGAATTAATACCACAAGCTTTACAAGTATTTAATCCACTATTACCCATGACCTATTCTGTAGCCGCTTTTAAAGCTGTAATCTCAACAGGAAATTTTGCTTTCATGTGGTCGAACTTAGCTGTTTTAATAGGGTTTATTATCATCCCAATGATTTTAACTCTAGCCTATTTTATGATGAAACATCGTAAAATGTATTATAAACAAGTAGAAGCTGCATAAAATAAGGCGTTGCTCGATTGGAGCAGCGCCTTTTTGCCATTACCTATTAGATAGACGTTCTACGTATTCTTTCACCATTTCGTCTGTCACAAGCTTTCGATTAGGAGTGAGTCCTTCTTTTGCTACTTCATTGATTTCATTTGTTAAACGGTTGATTCTATCTGTCGTAAAGGGTAACCCACTTTTACATAGATCTACGACTTTTTCGATTTCATGTTCACGCTGTTCCTCTAATCGAGCAAACGTTGTAACAATCGTATTTTGTTTTTGGCTGTGTGCCGTAATAGCTTTATGTACGCTCAAATGAATAGTCTCCTTTGTCTTCAATTCTTATTGTATCGTACCATATTTGGAATAGGATGTTGAATTTTTGCTTCATAAAGTCAATTTATTGACTGATGAAAAAGTGTTGATTATAATTATCTTGAATTCGAGATAATTATATTTTCACAATGTGGGTTACGATATAGAATGAAGGAGTGAGCGAAGATGCATGGATTAAAAGGTATACATCATGTTACGGCTATTACAAGTAGTGCGGAAAAGAATTATGAGTTTTTTACTTATACTCTAGGAATGAGATTAGTTAAGAAAACAGTCAACCAAGATGATATTCAAACGTATCACTTATTTTTTGCTGATGATACAGGGAGTGCTGGTACTGACATGACATTTTTTGACTTTCCTGGTATCACAAAAGGAAAGCATGGTACAAATGAAATATCCATCACATCATTTAGAGTTCCAACGGATGAAGCTTTATACTATTGGGTAAAGCGATTTGACCGACTCCAGATTAAACATGAAGGAGTCAAAGAACAATTTGGGATAAAAGTGCTTCCTTTTATCGATTTTGATGAACAGCAGTATCATCTAATTTCTGATGAACATACTACTGGAGTGAAGTCGGGTACGCCTTGGCAAAATGGACCTATTCCCCTAGAATATGCTATTACAGGTCTTGGCCCCGTTCATATTCGAGTTCGAGAGTTTGATTATTTTAAAGAGCTACTTGAAAAGGTATTATTATTTAAGGAAGTTAAGGTGGAAGGGAATTTTCATTTATTTGAAGTAGGGGAAGGTGGAAACGGAGCACGTATTGTGGTGGAGCATAATTCAGAGCTTCCTCTTTCTCAGCAAGGATATGGGACTGTTCATCATGTAGCATTTCGTGTAGATGACCGCTCAGCGCTTAATTATTGGATTGATCGCATTCCTCAATTCGGTTTACCCTCTTCAGGACATGTAGACCGATTCTTTTTTGAATCGTTATATGCAAGGGTCGCAAATGGAATTTTATTTGAGTTCGCTACCGATGGTCCTGGGTTTATGGGAGATGAACCATATGAGACGTTAGGTGAAAAATTATCATTGCCTCCATTCTTAGAGGGTAAAAGAGAAGAAATTGAACGATACGTACGACCAATTGATACGGTGAGAAGTACGAAGGAATTGGTGAAAGAGTATGAATAAAAGTACCTAAAGAGTATAAATTGGCGAATGTCTTAAGTTAAAAGACATTCGCTTTTTTTTGTTTATAAGCATTGTTGACACCTGTATTTCACGTAAACTTCACAAATTTAGTGTATTCTTTTACTATACAGGTGATACGGAGGATGTAAGATGTATAGTCGAATACTGTGCCTACTGACACTTTTCATATTGGTAGGGTGTGAATCCCATCAATTAGTTAAAATAGACAAAGACGTTGCTTTTGTGGCTACATTAAATATTCAAGAGCAAAGCATTACGTTCTTAGATCAACAGGGCGAGCTGCTAGCAGACTGGAGTTTTGATACTCTCTATACAGGAGGTCTGCTTTTAAATGATGATGAATTATTGCTATTTGGACATCAGCTAGATGAAGCGGCACTTTTCTCTCTATCAAAAGGGGAAGTCATACACTCATACCCTACAGGGATAGGGACAGCTGGAGTTGCTTATGTAGAACAAACCAATGAACTATGGTTTTCAAAAAGCAAAGAAAATAAACTCTCTATTTATGATAAAGATGGGAAATGGAAAAATGATATTTCCGTTGGTTTGTATCCTCAATCTATTTTAGCTTATGACGAGCGAGTGTATGTAGTAAATTATAAAGATACAAAATTGTCCGTGATTGATATTCAGTCGAAACAGGTTAAAGAGACAGTGGTAATCCCAAAATCTTCAACAGGTTTGCTCGTCTTTAATGAGAAGTTATATATTGGAGGACATGGATACGGGCTAGACACTCAAAATTTCTTAACGGTACTTTCACTCACGGATTTGTCTCAATCAAAAACAGTTAACGCAGGGACTATGCCTGTGCAGATAGCAGAGGTACAGGATGAATATTTCGTTGTCAGTCATGGAAGTAACGAGCTTCATCATTATAATAAAGAAGACGAATTACTCTACTCCGTGGAAGTAGGTGCTAACCCCTTTGCTATAAATAAAACAAAAGAAATGATTGTAGTAGCTGGTTATGATAGTAGTAAGGTATATTGGATAGACCCTGAATCGATGACGGTTGAAAAGGAATCGAATGTAGGAGAAGGTCCATTTGAAATGTTTGTACGGGAGTAGATGATATGTATCGATTACTTATTATTGATGATGAAGAGGACATGCAGCACCTTATAGGCCTTTATATACAAAATGGTGGATATGAAACAGTTTTCGCTTCAAATAGTGAGTCGGCGCTAGAACAAATGCGTCGCCATGAAATTGATTTAGTTTTACTTGATATTATGATGCCTGGTAAGGATGGGTTCCAGGTTTGTGAAGAAATTTGTTCAGAGTACGATGTGCCCGTTATCTTTCTTTCTGCTAAGGGAGAAGAATGGGATAAGGTAAAAGGACTTAAGCTTGGAGCAGATGATTATATCGTCAAGCCGTTTTCTCCAGGTGAATTACTTGCTAGAATTGAAGCGGTATTGCGAAGATGGAAGAAGTCTCTCCCAGTCTCTTCTGAATTAGTAAAAAAAGGGTTGCTAACTGTAGATCTATTATCACGTAAGGTTGTTGTGAACGGCAAAACAGTTAATCTAACATTGAAAGAGTATGAACTATTGCTACTATTAATCCAAAATGATCAGCTTGTTTTTACAAGGGAGCAGCTCCTTGATCGTGTATGGGGTGGAGAGTATATAGGAGGCACAAGGACCGTAGACACTCATATTAAAACTCTTCGGATGAAAATGGGAAAGCCTGTTGACGAGTATATTCAAACAGTTTGGGGAGTGGGGTACCGATTTGAGGTGCGGGATACATGAGGAAGCTTGCTGGAAAGCTTCTTCTCCTACTACTAGGAATGCTGCTTGTAACTATTTTGGTGTCCTTTACCCTTACCGGCTTTTTGTATGAACGACTGTATGTGAATAGTATAAAAGAAGAACTCGTTCAGTACGGTGAAAACGTAAGTCTTGATTACGATGGTGGAGATGTTAGTGATATATTTGTGTGGAATGTGGAGTACTTAAATGAGAAAACACGTTTTGAAATTTTTGCCGTACGAAATCCTAGAGAGCTGAGCGCCTGTGTGCCCTTTGAAATTGATTATAATGCCTTAATCGGTTCAAAAGAAAGGGCTCAATTATTAGATGGACAAAGTGTCATTGATGTTGGGTACGAAGAGAGGTTTAAACGTGATCTTGTTAGCGTGGTGGTTCCCTTATTAGACGAAGATCGATTAGAAGGGATTCTATATTTATATTATCCCCTAGAGAATATTCAGGAGCTTACGGAAAACTATGCGTTACTGTGGGTGCTTTGTATTTTCTTATTCTCTATGATCATTAGTGTTATCGGTGCAAAAGGGGTATCTTATGTAATCAACCCGCTTCTTGAAATGAAGGATGCAGCAAAAAATATTTCAAGAGGTGATTTAACAAGCCGAGTAAATGTAAGCTCTCGAGATGAAATAGGCGAGCTTGCTGAAACCTTTAATAAAATGGCAGAGTCCTTAGAAAAAGAGGATGAGAGAAACAAAGAATTTTTAGCAACCGTATCACACGAACTACGTACACCTATTACCTATATAAAAGGATACAATGAAGCCTTACAAATGAATTTGGGTACAGAAATAGAGCGTGCACAATACTTTCAACTAATTCGCGTGAAACTTCTCGATTAGATAAAATGGTCAATGAGCTTTTAGACATGATGAAATTAGAAACAGGTAATTTCCATATAGAATTAGAACCTATTGCCTTAGCAGAAACGGTTAGGCAAGCTGTTGATTCTTTTAAGAGCTTTGCAGAATCACATGGAATCGACGTATTAATAGAGTTAAATGAGGATATCATTGTACAAGGTGATGAAGGAAGAATTCATCAGATTCTTCATAATCTACTTTGTAACAGCCTGCAATACATGAACGGTTCAGGAACAATTCAAATTACCTTAGATGATTCACTCAGTAGAGAGGAAGCTGTTTTAACCGTAAGTGATACAGGTATAGGAATTCCAGAAGAACATTTACCGTTTGTAACTGAAAGATTTTACCGTGTTAACAAAGCTAGAACTAGAAGTGACGGCGGGTCTGGGCTAGGCCTTGCGATCGTATCACAATTAGTAGAGTTACATAATGGAAGGCTAATAATTACTAGTAAGGTAAATGAAGGAACTACGGTAGAAATTAGATTACCTCTTATTGTAACGGAAGATGGATAAATTGCTAAAAAGATCTCACACATATTTCACAATTGTTTTGTAAAATGACAGTATAGTTTTTATTGGATTGGGAGGAAAATGATATGAAAAAAGTTGTACTAGGTTTTGCTATGTCAGCATTATTATTAGCTGCTTGCGGGGAAGATACGTCGAATGGGGACAAGCATGAAAATATGGATATGGAGCCTGTAGCCATCGCAGCAGATTTATCTGTACCAGAAAAGGCAGAAGTAGGAGAAGCGGTTACTATTGACACGCATGTAACACAAGGAGATGCTTCAATTGAAGACGCTGATGAAGTAAAATATGAAATTTGGATGGACGGCATGAAAGATTCAAGTGAGATGCTTGAAGCAGCAGTCGGAGAAGACGGACACTATACACTGGAAAAAACATTTGACCAAGATGGTGTTTATTATGTTCAAGTTCATGTCACTGCAGAGGGTATGCATACTATGCCTAAATCACCAATCGCCGTAGGTGATGCTGAGGTAACGACGGAGGATATGGATAGTTCAGAGATGGATCATAGTAAAAGTGACGACCATAGTAATCATAGTGAATACTAAAAAACACGCCTACTGAAGGCGTGTTTTTAGTAGTGTGCGTGAATCTCACGTTCGATTCAAAATAAAGAAGGAGTCGGTGGTCCTACACACGTTCACTCCACTCAAATAGGTGGAAGAGAAAAAATAGGTCCATTTTTGACACACAAAGTTTTCACACCTCCTTGTAAAAGCAGAGGTTTTCGAAAGAAAAAAAAGGATAGGCAAAGGCCTATCCAACAATGAATTGGGAAAATACTCATATCACAAGGCTAAAGTTACTTACAACGGATAATTACTTGCACAGTTGTCACAGTGATTTCCATAGCATTCATGCTGTTCTTCAATATTCTCACCGCACGTTTCACATTTCTTACTTGGCAAGTTTTTAAAGAATTCTACTATGTTTGGAAGCATCGTGATCACCTCTCCTTAAAATATCCCTTTTGTTATATAACTAATATCTTCTTGTTTATATTGTAATATAACAGTTTAGAAAACGTCAATAAAAATATGAAAAAGAATGCAAAAAAATAGAAAAAATGAGCATCATACTATACAATAAAGGGAGTGCTTATACTCTCATGCTAGGAGGGAAACAAGTGAAAATGACCGTTATTGGCCACTGGGGAGGCTATCCTGCTAAAGGTGAAGCGAGCTCGGATTATTTATTACAATGTGATGATACGTCAATATTGTTAGATTGTGGGAGTGGTGCACTTTCGCACATGCAAGAATACATAAATCCTTTAGAATTAGACGGGTTAATTCTTTCTCACTATCATGCTGACCATGTAGCAGATGTAGGTGTACTACAACACGCATACCTTATAGGAAACAAATTAAACAATCGAAATGAAACTCTCTCTATTTTTGGTCATAATGAAAACGAACAAGAGTTTCAACGCTTGACGTATAAGGGTGTGACAAAAGGAAGACCGTATGATGCTCACTCGTCTGTCACAATCGGACCATTTTCTATTCAATTTTTACGTACAGAGCATAGTGTACCTTGCTTTGCGATGAAGGTTACGTGTAAAGGAAAAGTGATCGTATATACGGCAGATTCTGCCTATCAACCATCCTTTATCCCGTTTGCGGAATATGCAGATCTCTTGCTATGTGAATCAAACTTTTATGTTGGAATGGATGCAAAAAGTGCAGGGCATATGACAAGTAGGGAAGCAGGTTTTTTGGCACTTGAGAGTAAAGTGAAAAAATTAGTATTGACTCATCTTCCTCATTTTGGTTCACATGAAACACTTAAAAAGGAAGCAGAAGAATTATTTAAAGGTCCAGTACTGCTTGCAGATAAAGGACTCGTATTAGAGATATAGGAGGAGTTACGATGTTATTTATAGACAACAATGGAATTACGGATCCACATATTAATCTTGCAATGGAAGAGTTTGTATTAAAGCACTTAGATGTAGAGAAAGAAACGTATTTCTTATTTTACATTAACGAGCCAAGCATTATTATTGGAAAGAACCAGAACACGATTGAAGAAATAAACACAGAGTATGTGGAAGCGCAAAAGCTCCATGTCGTTCGTCGATTGTCTGGCGGCGGTGCTGTTTATCATGATCTAGGGAACTTAAATTTTAGCTTTATTACAAAGGATGATGGAAATTCGTTCCATAACTTTAAAAAATTACACTGAACCTGTGATTGAGGCGTTACAAGAATTAGGAGTCAATGCAGAGCTAAGTGGGCGAAATGATATTTTAGCAGAGGGACGTAAAATTTCGGGGAATGCCCAGTTTTCCACAAAAGGGAGAATGTTTAGTCACGGAACCCTTTTATTCCATAGTGAAATGGATCACGTTGTATCAGCTCTAAAGGTCAAGAAAGATAAAATCGAATCAAAGGGAATTAAATCTGTTCGAAGTCGTGTAGCAAATATTACTGAATTTTTAACGGATACTATTACCATTGAAGAATTCCGCCAGCTGCTTCTTGAGCATATATTTGGTGGGAAGGATTCCATTCAAGAGTATAAGCTAACAGATGAAGATTGGGATACGATTGAAGAGATCTCAAAGAAACGTTACAGAAACTGGGACTGGAACTATGGAAAGTCGCCTAAATTTAACATTCAACATTCGCACCGTTTCCCAGTGGGGCAAATTGATATTCGTATGGAAGTAAGTAAGGGAACTATTCAGGATTGTGTGATTTTTGGTGATTTCTTTGGGGTAGGAGATGTAGCAGAAATCCAAGAGAAATTAAAAGGCATCAGATACGACCGGGAGTCTATTGAATGTGCCCTGTTAGATGTGAATGTTAAGCATTATTTTGGGAATGTAGAAAAAGAAGATCTCCTAAATTTAATCTACTAATGTTTTCTTAAGAAGAGCTGGATACCCACTCTTCTTTTTTTCTGCACCAATATGCACCAATTGTCGAGAAAACAGGAAGAAATAGGTTGGAGGGAAGGTATATAAGTTGGTAAAATAAAACTGTTACTTGTCATAAGTTGAAAATTGTGTGATTAAAATTCATTAGAGAAAGGGAGATTTAACATGCCAAAAGTAATTGTATTGTTTGAAAAGCCCTCTGATGTTGAAGGTTTCGAAAAGCATTATTTTGAGGTGCATGTTCCATTAGCACAACGAGTTAAAGAAGTAAGCGGAGCTGCTGTTCAAAGGGTGCTGTCAACTCAAAATACTGATCTCACGCTCTATCTAGTGACAGAATTAACATTCGATTCAAAAGAAGCACTGGAATTTGCATTGGCTTCAGAAGAATGGGCAAAAGTAACCGAAGATGTAAGCAATCTAATGAACTACTTAGAAAAACCGCCAATTGTAACAGTAGTAGAGTAATAATGTGGAGAGGGTTGCTAAAGGGACCCTCTTTAACTTTGTAAAATTTTCATTGTTCACTAAATAAAATATTTTTAGAAAACTTTTCTTTTGTTATAATGAATAATGAGTGATGATTCATTCATATGAAAGGGGAGGGAGAAATGAACTTAAGTCAACGCTTAGTCGAGACAGCTTCCGAGTTTAAGGGGAAACCAGCATACTATTTTATGGATCAACCAACATCTTATGCTGAGTTTAATGGAGCTGTGAACAAGTTCGCTAGCGAGCTTGAAGTGTTAGGTGTCAAAAAAGGGGATCATATTGCTTTACTGTTAGGTAATACTCCTCATTATGTGATTGCTCTGTACGGGGCTATGAGAGTAGGAGCTACTGTAATTCCAGTAAACCCTATTTACACACCGGATGAGATTGGGTACATTTTGAATAATGGTGATGTTAAAGTAGTAGTTATGCTAGATATGTTAGTACCTCTAGCAGAAAAAATGCATGGGCATTTACCAAAGGTAGAGCATTTTATTTTATGTGAAACAGAGGCAGACAAAGGGGAGCAAGAATTATCATCACTATCTGTTTACACAAAATGAAATCGTTTACAAAAATGATGGCTACCGGTAATCCGGTGTATAATGGTCCAGAATTACAGGATGATGATGTAGCGATTATTCTTTATACTTCCGGTACAACAGGTAAGCCAAAGGGTGCCATGCTAACACATAAGAATCTCTACTCAAACGCCCGTGACGTTGGAGTGTACTTAGAAATGTCAGATCAGGACAGGGTGGTCACGACGCTACCAATGTTCCATGTGTTCTGTTTGACCGTAGCGCTAAATGGACCGCTTACTCAAGGTGCGACACTATTAATCGTGCCAAAGTTTAGTCCTGCAGAGATTATCCGCCTTGTGAAAAAATTCGAGGCAACCGTATTTGCAGGAGTACCAACTATGTATAACTTTTTATTTCAACATGAAGGAACAACGAAAGAAGATTTACAATCATTACGTTTATGCATTTCTGGTGGAGCATCTTTACCAGTTGCTTTACTTGAAAACTTCGAGAAAAAATTTAATGTTATGATTTCTGAAGGATATGGTCTATCTGAGGCCTCACCAGTTACGTGCTTTAATCCATTAGATCGACCTCGTAAAGCCGGCTCAATTGGACCTTCTATTGTGAATGTAGAAAATAAAGTGGTTAACGAGCTAGGTGAAGAAGTTCCAGTCGGTCAACCAGGTGAATTAATCGTTCGTGGTCCGAATGTGATGAAAGGATATTATCAAATGCCTGAAGAAACAGAGGCTACGATTAAAGATGGGTGGCTTTACACGGGAGATATCGCTACCATGGATGAAGATGGATACTTTACGATTGTAGATCGTAAGAAAGATATGATTCTTGTTGGTGGCTATAATGTTTATCCACGTGAGGTAGAAGAGGTTCTCTATGCTCATCCAGAAGTAATTGAAACAGCAGTGTTAGGTGTGCCTGATCCAAACTTTGGTGAATCTATCAAATGCTTTGTTGTAAAACGTAGTAAAGATGTAACCGAAGAAGCACTTCTTGCCTACTGCAAAGAGCACCTAGCGAAATATAAAATTCCAAGCTCAATAGAGTTTATTGAAGAATTGCCAAAGAATACGACAGGAAAAATTTTGCGACGCGCTTTAAAAGATCAAGTCCTTCAAAATAATTAAGATCTAACACCAGAGGAAACTCTGGTGTTTTCTTTATAGCAAAAGGATCTAACATAAAATTTTGAAACGAAAATACTCCTTTGTTATACTTTCTTAGAGGTGGTCAGATGAATGGGTTTGAACTTCGTGCCGAAAAGAAAAAAGAAGCCATTATTGATACAGCGATTGTGATGTTTCAAACGATGGCTCCAAAAAATGTATCGGTTCGTGAACTTGCGAAAAAAGCAAATGTTTCGGTTGTGTCTATTTATAATTATTTTGGAAATAAAGATGGCTTAATGATAGAAGCTGTGAAGAAGGTATTTCATGACCAGTTAAAAATGGGGCAAGATATTTTAGATTCAAAGGATTCATTTGAAGAGAAAATGAAAAACCTCTTGTTCACAAAAGAATCGATGCTCAATCATTTCCATCCTGAATTTCTTATGATGTGCTTGCAGGATGAAAACATTTCTTCTATGATCAATGAGGATTTTTTGCAAAAAACAAATGAGCTGACCACTATGTTTATTAACCAAGCAAAAGAGGAAGGCACGCTTTCAGATGAATATCCTAACGAATTCATCTTTAAAGTGTTAGAACTGTACAAAAGAGATTTAACTTCACCAAACAGTCTTTTGCTTAGTGGTCAAGAGGATTTAAAACAACACAAATTGATTTTACATAGTTTATTGTATGGTATCACAGGAAATAAAGACGGATGACAAGAATGAAGGGGAATGTATAGCCCTTCTATTTTTTTATAGGGTCCTCTACTTAGGAGGAATTGAATACATTATTATTTCGTTCTTTTTCACTCTTGACCGTGTGGTGTACCCCACAGTTTATACTGGAGAAAAGGAGGCGGGGCTATGTATAAAATGAGTGAATTTTCTTCTCTAACAGGACTAAGTAAAGAAACACTCAGGTACTATAGTGAAGTAGGTTTGTTAGAGCCTGTTTATATTCACCCAACAAATCGTTATCGTTACTATGATGATGGTTCTTACTTACTCGCACTTCTTTTAGGAAAACTTCGAGGATTAGGTTTTTCCATCCAAGAAATGAAGGAAGTAATGGAAGATGAATCCTTTTTTCAGTTAGAGAAATTATTACGTCAAAAAAAAGAACGTATTCAATATCAGTTAAAAGAACTTCAAGAACAAGTAGAGGATATTGATGAATTTTTAAAATCAGGAAGGGAGTAAGGGATTGAATGATTGAGTGGAAAGAGGAAGTTGTGATTAAGCAACATATAGAAAAGTGTGGGAGTTATTTTCTGAAGAAAATAAGCAAAGGATTATGCCGAAAGTAGAAAGCTCTAAACTGGTACACGAAGAACCTGGGATGGTGGGCTCTAAATATGAGGAAAAGTACAGAGAAGGTAAGCGAGTGGAGACATACATTGTCGAAGTCAAAGGGTATGAGGATTTACCACACTTCAAATATAAGCGCATTTCATTTGTCCTAGCCCATGCGTTTGAGGTTGATCTTTCTTTTCAGTTAGAAAAAATCTCTGAGAATGAAACACGTTTTATATATGCTGGAAGTAATAAAGGCTTGAATTTCGTTGGAAAAGCTTTAATGAAATTAGGAGGACAAAAGAATAATCTAAAGGTCGTGTATGAATTTTTAGAGAGAGTGAATAATGAAGCGTTATTAGAAAATTAAGGAAGTGACAGCTTTTTCATAAGAAAAAATAAGAAGATGTTCTGCTTTGAAAAGGTTTTCAATCCCTCTCGTCGAATGTTTAGGAGGAGGGAGGGGTTAAATATGAGTCAAACAATTAAGCTTGAAAAAAGTGGGTATGTAGTAGAGATTATTCTAAATCGTCCTGACCAATTAAATGCGTTTAATTATGAGATGCTTCTTGAATTGTCGGAAGTATTACATACTGTTCATCATGATAAAAGTATTCGAGTGGTTGTGTTTCGTGGTTCAGGTAACCGAGCATTTAGTGTGGGTGCCGACTTAAAAGAAAGAAAGACCTTATCAGAGGCAGAAGTTATACGAAATGTTACCAAGATTGGGGAAGTATTTTCTCAGGTCGCTAATTTACCTCAGCCGACCATTGCGGCTGTTTCTGGATATGCTTTTGGTGGTGGTATGGAGCTTCTGCTTTCGTGTGACTTTAGAATTGTAGCCAAAGGGGTCCAGATGGGATTAACAGAAACAAGCTTAGCTATTATTCCTGGAGCAGGAGGGACGCAGCGCTTACCTCGTATTGTGGGTGAAGCAAAAGCGCTGGAGCTTATTTTGACAGCTCGTCGTTTTACCTCGGAAGAAGCAATGGAATGGGGGCTTGTAACTAAGCTCGCGGATTCATTACAATTTGATACTGTCACCAATGTATTTATTGAACAACTTTTAAAAAATGGACCAGTGGCCGTAAAGCAGGCGAAGTTAGCTATTAAGAAGGGGTTGGAGACTACTCTAGAAAATGGCTTGCAGATTGAAAGAGAGGCTTATATGGCAATCATTCCGACAGACGACAGAAAAGAGGCGTTAGTGGCATTTAGTGAGAAACGAGCACCAAATTTTATAGGGAAATAGAGGAAATACAGGTTGGCACATCCATATGCTCCCTTTATAATGAATTCATACTATTGATTCGTACAAGGGGGAGCAGGGCTTGAATACAGAGAGCACGAACCAAAGCTTTCTAAGCGGAATTCGAGGTGGACTCTCTATTGCCATTGGCTATTTTCCTATCGCGGTTGCGTTTGGACTTTTAGCTAAAAACGTAGGGCTAACATCTTTAGAAACAGTCATGATGAGCATCTTTGTTTTTGCTGGAGCTGCTCAGTTTATGAGCTTAAATTTAATTGCATTAGGAACAGCAGGAGTGGAAATTGTCTTAACCACTTTTATCGTGAATATTAGACATTTGCTTATGTCTGCCTCATTAAACGAAAAAATGCATAAGGACAAAGGATGGAAGCGAGCACTGTATGCATTTGGGATTACAGATGAAACATTTTCAGTACTTGCAACAAAGCCTGGTCCCGTTACTTCACAGTATGCGTTTGGCGTTATTCTTTGCGGCTATTCAAGCTGGGTATTTTCATCTTTTCTAGGATTTATCATTGGAAGTTTTCTTCCAGTTGTCCTTCAAGAGAGCATGAGTATTGCCCTTTATAGTATGTTTGTGGGGCTACTTGTACCATCTATGAAGAAGAGTGTAAAGGTTTTTTCTCTTGCTTTTCTTTCTGCTGCATTTCACAGTATCTTTTTTGTAGCAGGTCTATCAACGGGGTGGGCCATTCTTTTTGCTTCTTTACTTTCTGCCGTATTAGTCGAACTGATCACCACTGTAAAAGGAAGGGGGGCAGTTCCTCGTGAATCTTGATATTGTTGTATTGATCGTAGCGATGGCCGCTGTTACGTACATACCAAGAGTAGTACCTTTCTTTGCATTTAGTGGTAAGCTACCTCCGTTTATTGAAGGGGTTCTACGAAATGTGCCCTTTGCCATATTAGGTGCCTTAATCTTTCCAGCGGTTTTTATTTTATTGATCAAGGAAACATTCTCTTTGGAATATTAGGTGTTACGGTTGCCTTTTTACTAGGGTTTACCGGGTTTAATGTTATAGTCGTAGTGCTAGGATCTATTTGTATTTTAACCTTTTACTCCCTTTTCTTTTAAAGGGAGTTATTTTTGTTCTAAATGAAGAGACAGGCTATTACATATAATAGGGGAACAGGAGGGAGGAAATATCGTGACTGCAAAATGGTCTTTTCGAGCCGTTTTTCTTTATTTGGTGTTTGGACTTTTTGTTTATTTGTACTTATTTTATATCGCTGACACAACACTTCCGCAGGAGTTGAAAGGGAGCGGTGCTGATCCTGAAACCTTCATGAATAGCCGAGAACTCATGCTTAGTGAAGAATATAGCCGAATTCGGAATCTACTTTACTTTTTGTCTGTTCCGTACGAATGGTTATTTTATTTCTTGCTTTTAGTCTTTGGAGTTTCTAGAACCTTTAGTAGGTGGGGGGAAGGGACGAGTTCCATTCCTGTTGTTCAAACTGCGATTTATTTGTTTTGGTTTTATATCGCTTCTTATCTCGTCATTTTTCCGTTTGAGTATTTAAGCTTTCATTTCTCTAAATTGTATAACATTTCAGTACAAACTTTTTCAGCGTGGATGAAAGACCAGGTTATTGATTTTTGGGTGAACTTTTTATTAATGGTCGTTATTATTTCCGCTTTGTATTGGATCATGAGAACGTTTCAGCAAAAGTGGTGGTTAGTAGCTTGGCTTGCATCCATTCCTTTTACGATTTTCCTTATGTTTATTCAACCGGTTGTAATTGACCCACTGTATAATGATTTCACCCCACTTCAGGATAAGGAATTAGAAGCGAAGATTCTGGCTATTGCTGAAAAGGCGGATATTCCAGCTGAACATGTGTATCAAGTAGACATGTCCACAAAGACCAATGCGCTAAATGCGTATGTAACGGGAGTGGGGGCAAATTCTCGAATTGTTCTGTGGGATACAACATTAGAAGCATTGTCAGATGACGAAATATTATTTGTTATGGCACATGAAATGGCCCATTATGTTGAAAAGCATATATATGTAGGGATTGGAAGTTATTTACTAATGATGCTTATTGGGCTCTGGCTTATTGCTAAAGTAATGAATAGAATGGTCGAGAGCAATGGTAAGGAGTATCGTATTAAGAAAGTATCTCATATTAGCTCACTTCCGCTTTTCTTATTGTTATCTTCAGTGCTATTATTTGCTGCAAGTCCACTAGAAAACGGTGTTTCTCGCTATACAGAGACACGGGCGGACAACTATGCGATTCAGATGACACAAAACCCTGACGCGGCGGTTTCAGCCTTTCAGGAGTTATCAAGAGTCGGACTTTCTCAAGTCAATCCACCTTTTTTAGTGAAAATATTTAGGTATTCTCACCCTAGTATGGTAGAGAGAATTGAACGTTTAGAACGTTTTGAACCTGAAGAATAAAAGGGAGCTGCCACGAGGCAGCTCCTTTTTCCTATTAGATTCTTTCCTAGATGTTCCTACTCCCCATACTCCCTTCGTCCTATACTTGAATCGAAGAACTACATGTCATAGCGAGTGCAAAGTTCTTTGTAGTCTGAAGATAACTGTAAGAATAATGAGCGATCTCTAGCGTCTAGGGCAGCGTCAATTTTTGAAATCAGTTTTTCTTTTTTGGTGATGAAATAGTAGTTCTTCTAATACCATTTCAACGTAAATTTCCATCATAGTCAGGTCAGTTGAACGGTTCCGGGTCATCGTGCAATCTTTACTCATCTCAGCATAAGACTTTTTATTTTCCATTAACGATCACCTCTGAAGTCTTTTTTACATTATAAGATGAATTCAGGTCATTTACAATAGAATTGTTTAAATTTTTAAGAAAAATTAAAATTGTGTATAATTCCTGTTTATTCGACACACCGATTGGAAGAAATAGTATAATTACCAGTAAAAGGAGGTTAGATGAATGAATATGATTAAAACGGATCAAATCGAAGTGAAACAATCGTATGTGATGACAGAAGACATCATGTACCTTATTCCGTATAAAATGAATGAGCAAATGGGCTCTCTTATTGTAGAGCAGAACGCAAAGTACTTTTGTCCTTTGTCCCCCACAAAAATCATTAGGCAATCGTGCGAATACTTTGGTTCTGATTATTGGGGGCGAAAAAAAGGAACGAAATCTATCATACAAGTGACACATAAATCCCCGATTATCATTGATAATCGCTTAGGCATCTTCTTATTCCCCACTACATCTCCTCGTTTACCTGAGTGTATTTGGATCTCAGAAGCATATATTCATTCTCATAAGGTAGTAGACTCTAAACAAGTTATTCTTCAGTTTTATAATGGCGAGACCCTCTCATTAGCTATTTCACGCTACAGTTTGATGAACCAAATTAGGCGAACTGCTGAATTAAAAATGGCGATAATTCATCGTGATAGTAGAGAGGACTAGTTCGCTTCCTTATTATTGTTCGAGTTGCGAATTTGTTCAAATCTCCCATACAAATAAAACCGTAGTAAATTTTCTACCGCATTGCGTAATCTTGGATTAAAGTAGTTATGATGTTCTTCATACCCTTTGTATAAAAACATATACATGGTGAAAGACTCATCAGACTGCATTCTTTCTACCTTCATTTCTCCTGCTTTCATTAGTCGTTTCACTCGAGCTAAATCTTTTTGTATATCTTTCATAGTTTCTTCAATCCATTCTAAATAGGGTTTTTTTAGCTTGAAAGGACTTGTTTGGATCGTGGCGATGTCTTTTGTGAGGACCGTCAAAACCATAGGTAAGTAAATGGCCTGTTCAATCAAATCGCGATCTTCCTCTGGTATACGTGTCATAGTATGATCTCCTTTGTAGTAAGGTAAGAACATATGTTCTGTATTATTCTACCCAAAATTCCGGACTTATACAAGTGCCTTACACCTAGTATTTTTTTCTTTTGTGAATAAATCATACGCTAAAGGGTAAATGAATATAACAATAGGATGACCTATGGTATACTGCAAATAGTATGGGTTTAGGAAAAAAGGGGAAATAGCTGTTCATGGACGTCTTAAATTATTTCACAGTTGATAATATGGAAGAATGGATTGAGCAGTATCGTGCATGGGGGCCGTTCATAGGGATATTATTGCCTATGCTTGAAGCTTTTCTACCTTTTTGCCCTTGTTTTTGTTTGTTGTGGCAAATGCCACAGCGTTTGGATTAGGATTTGGGTTTCTATATTCTTGGATTGGAGCCTGTGGTGGAGCACTCATTGTATTTCTTCTTGTTCGAGCATTTGGAAAACAACGGTGGATGAATTTTTTGCATCGTCATGCTAAAGTCCAGGGTTTAATGAAATGGGTGGAAGAACACGGATTTGGTCCATTATTTATATTATTATGTTTTCCGTTTACACCGTCAGCGATTGTCAATATTGTGGCGGGGCTATCAAGGATTAACATTTATCAATATATGCTAGCTGTTGTTAGCGGGAAAATGGTTATGATTTTTATTATGAGTTACATAGGTGCTGATCTTGCTTCGTTTATTACACAACCAGTAAAAGCAATCATTGCAGCAGGTGTCATCTGCTTACTTTGGTTTATTGGTAAACGAATTGAGGTTAGGTTACAAAAAAGAGTGGAAGGTAAAAGAGTAAGAGGTTAATGTTGGAGGGAATCTGTTGAAGGAAGAAGTGAAAAGAGAGAGTGTGGAGTGGGCAAAAGCCATTATACTTGGACTTGTGATTTTTGGCTTTATTCGATTTTTTCTGTTTGATAACTATACAGTTCAAGGACAATCCATGCTACCTACAATAAATGACGGGGACAAGCTCCTTGTCAACAAATTAAGCTATACTATAGGAGAAATTGACCGCTTCGATGTAGTCGTATTTCATTATAATCAAGAAGAGGATTTTGTTAAAAGAGTCATAGGACTACCTGGAGATACCCTCTATTTTGAGAACGATACATTACACATTAACGGGGAGCCGATAGACGAACAATATATTGAAGGCTATAAAGATCAAATGTCTTATGAAAAATTTACTGGAGATTTCTCTCTGCAAGATAAAACAGGCGAAATGGAAGTTCCAGCCGGTCAATTATTTGTTATGGGAGATAACCGTTTAGGTAGCACGGATAGTCGTCATTTTGGTTTTATTAAAGAGAATGAAGTTGTTGGAGAAGTGTCTCTAAGGTACTGGCCTTTAAAAAAATGGGAATTAAATTTTAAAGATTAAAGCAGGAGTAGATGTCTTCTGCTTTTTTATTTTATATGTGACTACTTTTTAAAATAATCTGATATTGAAAGGGTTTGCAATCGTATTTGTGGAATACATAGCTATAAAAGAAAAAAAGGAGGCAATCCGAAATGAGGTTAGAAGGTAAAGTAGCGGTAATCACTGGTGGAGCAAGTGGGATAGGTTTAGCGGCAACAAAGCGTTTTGCCGAAGAAGGGGCTCGAGTGGCTATTTTAGATTACAATCTCGAAATGGGTCAAAACCAGGCCGAATCATTCATGAGAGAAGGGTATGATGTTCAATTTTTCCAAGTGGATGTTTCAAATGAGGCAATGGTCCATACCGTCATGAAAAATGTAGCAGAGGTATTTGAAGGTATAGATATTGTTATTAATAATGCAGGAATAACGAATGATAGTTTTTTACATAAGCTTACAAGTGAAGCGTTTCAACAAGTATTGCAAGTTAATGTGAATGGAGTGCTCTACTGTACCCAGGCAGCATTACCGTATATAATAAAAAAAGGGAAGGGGAGAATAATCAATACTTCCTCAGTGAGTGGAATCTATGGAAATATAGGGCAAACCAACTACGCGGCTTCAAAAGCAGCTGTAATCGGAATGACGAAAACATGGGCAAAAGAGCTTGGTCGTAAAGGGATTACAGTGAACGCAGTTGCACCAGGCTTTGTCGAAACAGCTATGGTGGAGAAAGTGCCAGACAAAGTAATAGAACAAACAAAAATGCTAATCCCAGCCGGACGATTAGGTCAGGCAGAAGATATTGCACATGCGTATTTATTTTTAGCATCGGAAGAGGCAAGTTATATTAACGGTGCTGTTCTCCAAGTAGACGGGGGAATTATGATGTAAGGTTTTAAATTTTCTGATAAAATAAAAGGAATTTCCCTCTTTAGTGGCTAATACTTTAGCATAAAGGGGGTTGTTTTATGAATATGGTTCAACCGGTTCAAGAGAAGGTAAAAAGTAAACCAAACCAATTGCGGAAAGGGTTAATATGGGGAATTGTTGGAGTGTTAGTATTGAGTGCTTCATTATATATTTTTGTATCCGCTTACACGAGTCGCTCGCTTCCGAAGATTGAGGGATCCATTTCCCTTCAAGGGCTTCAAGAAGAAGTAGTAGTGACAAGAGATGCAGAGGGTATTCCCCATATTGAAGCAGGTTCGTTGCAGGATCTATATATGGCGCAAGGCTACATACAAGCTCAAGATCGCTTATTTCAAATGGATTTATCAAGAAGGCAAGCTTCAGGTGAGCTAAGTGAAGTGGTAGGCGAGGTCGCTATCGACCGAGATAAGTATTTTAGAACATTAGGATTAAGAAGAGCAGCAGTCGCTTCCTATGACATGTATTCAGACGAAGCAAAACAGACGTTGGAGTGGTTTGCAGAAGGTGTAAACTTATATCGAGAGCAGGCGATAGAGGAAAATCGATTACCTGTTGAATTTACACTTTTGGGGTATGAACCGAATGAATGGACACCTGTAGATTCTTTAGTCATTGGAAAATTTATGGCGTTTGACTTAGGTGGGCATTGGTCAAACCAAGCGTTTTTATATTGGGCATTAGAACACTTTCCAGAAGAGAAAGCATTGGAATTGTTTCCAACTTATCCAGAGGGTGCACCCACCATTTTATCCTCCTATGAAAATATAGAGATTGATATAGAATCTTCCCTTGCGAAGGCCGTAGTACCTGAGGAATTTAATGGAAGTAACAACTGGGTTCTTAGCGGAGAACGGAGCGTAAGCGGCCATCCTCTTTTAGCCAATGACCCTCATCTTTCATTAGGAACACCTTCTATTTGGTATCAGATGCATCTTAAAGCTGAGAATGTCAATGTGAGTGGCGTTATCTTTGCGGGGATTCCTGGTATTATTGTTGGACATAACGACCATATAAGTTGGGGAGTAACCAATACAGGTCCTGATGTACAAGACTTGTACATTGAAAAACGCAACCCAGATAATCCTGAACAGTTTTTATATAATGACGAGTATGAACAAGCGACTATCCATGATGAGCCGATTAAAGTGAAAGACGGAGAGACCATCGAGTACAAGGTGACTGAAACAAGACATGGTCCAATCATTTCTGAATTTGCTCATGAAGCTGGAGCCGACGAAGTATTGTCTCTTCAATGGACCGCTCTTGAACCAACGTTAGAGCTACAGGCTGTACTTGAGATGAACGTGGCGAAAAATTGGGAGGAATTTGAATCGGCGCTAGAAAATTTCAACGCACCTATGCAAAACTTTGTATTTGCTTCAACGGATGGAACAATTGCCTATAAAGCGAATGGGAACTTACCCCTTCGTAAGAATGGTGATGGCCTATTACCGGTTCCTGGATGGACAGATGAATACGAGTGGACAGGATATGTTCCTTATGATGAACTACCTAGAAGTGTGAATCCTGAATCTGGTTACATTGCAACAGCTAACAATAAAGTGGTCGATGAGTCGTATCCTTATCATATTAGTCATTACTGGGCACAGCCCTATCGATACTTGAGAATTGAAGAGGTATTGGAAGAAAAAGAAACGTATACTCTTGATGATATGAAAGCGCTACAAATGGACAAAAAGAATCTTCATGCGGAAGAATTCTTGAATGAGTTATTACAAGTATTAGATACAGAAAAGCTAACCAACCATGGTCAAGAAGCAATAAAGGAATTGAAAGAATGGAATCAGTTTGATGATAAAGATTTATCTGCTCCGCTCATATACCATCAGTGGGTAGAGAGTATAACTTCCCTACTATTCCAAGACGAGATACCAGAGGATATGTTAGAGCTATTTAGAGGGAGGAGCATGGTAGTGGATGAACTTCTTAGAAAAGGACAAATGGGGCAGACGTCCGTTTGGTTTGATCAAAACGGAGGGTATGAAGAAGTGGTTGAGAAAGCATTTAATCTTGCGGTTTCAACATTGGAAGAAAAATATGGAAAAACCCCGAAAGAATGGGAATGGGGAGATGCCCATGCTTTATACTTTGCCCATCCGTTATCTTCAAGCTCATCTTTACTAGAATTTGTGTTTAATCGTAAAGACCCTGTTCCTTTAGGAGGGAGTCATATTACGGTCCAAGCAGCGAGAGCGAACGATGAAGGGCTGGTTAATCACGGAGGAGCTTGGCGATACGCAAATGACTTAGCTGATCCGAACAGTGCAGAGCATATTGTGGGACCAGGTCAAAGTGGTCATGTGAAAAGCGACTGGTATCATCAAAACATCGACGACTGGGCAGATGGGAATTTCTATACAACAAGGATAGATCAATCAGAAGGGACTATTTTAACCCTAGTGCCTTCAGAATAAATGTCTAAAATAAGGCAAACCTGTCTAAACAGTTGAACGGAGAGCGAGATTGTATTACATTTAATAGAGTACAATTATTTGAAAGAGAGTGGAACCTATGGGTCGTAAGTGGAATAACATTAAAGAAAAGAAAGCTTCAAAGGACGCAAATACTAGTAGAGTATATTCTAAATTTGCCATTGAAATATACGTAGTAGCCAAACAAGGTGGACCAGATCCAGAAGGTAACCAAGCGTTAAAGTTTGTTTTAGAACGGGCAAAAACATATAACGTACCACGTAATATTATCGATCGTGCCATTGATAAAGCAAAAGGTAGCTCAGATGATAATTATGCTGAACTGCGCTATGAGGGGTTTGGACCAAATGGCTCGATGGTCATTGTTGATGCATTAACAAATAATGTGAATCGAACAGCTTCAGAGGTGCGAGCTGCATTTGGTAAAAACGGTGGAAACATGGGTGTAAGCGGATCTGTCGCTTATATGTTTGATAGCACGGCAGTTATTGGAATGGAAGGTAAGTCTGAAGAAAAAGTACTAGAAATTCTGATGGAAGCAGACCTTGATGTGAGAGACATTATGGAAGAAGATGACTCTGTTATCCTCTATGCTGAACCCGATCAATTCCATGCTGTACAAGAAGCTCTTCGTCAAGCGGGTATTGAGGAATTTACTGTAGCGGAATTAACTATGCTTCCACAATCTGAAGTGAAACTAGATGAAGAGGCACAAGCTCAATTTGAAAAAATGATCGATGTGATTGAAGATTTAGAAGACGTTCAACGTGTCTATCACAATGTTGATTTAGGAGAATAAGTGTAAAAGGCAGACTTTTAGTGGGTCTGTCTTTTTCTTTTAGATTAAGTTAAAGTAGGGGCAGTACAAAAGAAAATGACCCCCTTCCAGGATGCCCCCACTACTCTTGTCGGGCCTGAGCGAGCTTTTTATAAA
>NZ_ABFU01000019.3 GCF_000171615.1 Bacillus coahuilensis m4-4
TAGAGTTGACTACAAAAAAATCTTCTATTAACAGCCTTTTGGGTCATCTTCTTTTAAATCGTTCTTTCCGCGTTAATTTCTAAAAGGATAACGGTTCTATTTATTGGTACGAGGTCATAAGTGTAATAGTGTAGAAGAGAAAATACTTCTTTAGAGGGGGCTTCCTTGAATGCTATATCGATTATTGGCCTTAACGATAGACCAAACTATATTAACACCTAGCGGTAAAATTACAAAAGAAACACGAGAGGCGATTCAATATGCAAAAAGTAAAGGAATACATGTAACACTTGTGACAGGTAGAAGCTATGCAGCTGCAAGAAGAGTGGCAAAGTCGCTACAAATAGAAGAAGAATTAATTACGCAGCACGGTGCTTATATAGGCCGTGAAAGTGATATCTCTTATATAAGAAAATTAGAGGAAGAAATGACGTTTGATATTGTTACCTTCCTTCAAAATTTCAATATTCAACTTCGACTAGCAGACGAGAAAAATGCCGTCATGACAAAAGGGAAGCTTCCAGAATCCATTTTAGGAAAAACAGTGTGGCAAAATGATTCTAGATTTATGAGTGGAAATCAGTACGTTCAAAATGTTGGTGACTATTTAGCAGAAAACCGTATGTCTCCTTGCAAAATTGACGCTGTATTTGAACAAGAGAGAGAAGTAGCGGATGTAAAATCTGCATTAGAAGGAATGTTTAATGAAATACATGTTATTCGTTCAGCACCAAAACGATTAGAAATTGTGGCGCAGCATGTGTCTAAATTAAATGGGTTGATTAGACTTTCTGATAAATTAGGATTTAAGCGTGAACAAATTGTGGTAATTGGATCTGGCCTTGATGATATTCCAATGCTGCAATGGGCTGGGCAGGGTGTGGCAATGGGTCATGCTTCAAATGAAGTAAAAGCATCCGCTAACTGGATCACTCGATCCCACCAACAAAATGGAGTGTCATACGTCGTCATGGAAGTGTTTAGAAAGCAACAGCCTATTGAATTTCTTGAAAGAATTAATATCATCCAGTAACCCCAAGGTAACTTGGGTTTTTTTTATTGGTTCATTAGACGCCGATGTGATAGAGTCCACTATTTTCTTTCCTATCAGAGGAATGAGTATAAAAATTGGAAAAGAATAAATGTGTTCCCAAACAATCGGAGCATAAATATTTAGCCATATGGCCACGTTCTCGAATACAAACGCAAAAATGAATGCAATAAGGATAGAACCTAGAATAAATGGCTTCCATTTAGAGACGTATTGAAACAATAGGCTATAAAAAATAGAAATCATAAGATCGATAGAGAGAATTCTTAGACCCCACGGAAGAATCATATAAGGATACTCCCAAAATTGGAGTTCTCCTCCTATCGTATCAAGTGTAGATGCAATAATAAATACGAGTGAAGAAAACAATAGGATGGATAGAAGACGAGAGCGGTCCAAGATCTTTATCCATAAGTAGACCAGAACGAGTGTTGATATGACTAGGAAAAACCACTGAAAGCTAAAAAACACTTCCTCAGACCAGTAACTCCATCTTAACTCACTTAATTTTGTTTGTTGTAGGTGAATTTCGTGTAATTTTGAGTTATGTACCATATGCTCTTCCACTCCTCTATTACCTATCATTAACAAAGAATGGTTTTTTATGTTGTATAAATCCTTCATTCATTGACCGCGAGGAGGATATTCAGTAAACTTTAAGATGATTTTAAGAAAGTTTAGGTGATTGTGATGAAATTGCTAATAAAAGGGATCAGTGATGAATATTTTCATCGACCACTTCAAAATATAGTATCTTTATTTTTTGATGAACCAACCGTGTCTTTTTCAACCATGGAGGATGATGATCAATCTGTCCTTACATTTAATTGGAGGGAAGAACATGGAACTTTGATGATTGAGGGGACATTTTCAACTAACGGACAAACATTCACTTCTCAAAAACAAGTGGACGTCCCTTCCGTTGAAGATAAGGAATGGAGAAAACAACAAAAGTATATGGTGTCTCAAGTAGTTTTATCTCTGTTACAAGAAGCGACAGGGATCATTCAGCCATGGGGTGTATTGACTGGCATGAGGCCTACAAAACTTTTACACAAACATAACCAAAAAGGTACTCAACTAGACATCTCCCATAAGGATCTAAAGGAAAAGTATCTTCTAACAGATCAAAAAATTGAGCTGATGCAACGCATTGTCAATCGACAGCTGTCTGTTGTGCCAGATCTCTATGAACTCAAAGATGAAGTAAGTATATACATTGGTATTCCATTTTGTCCTACAAAATGTGCCTACTGTACATTTCCCGCCTATGCAATAGGCGGGAAACAAGGTAAAGTAGATTCCTTCTTAGGTGGGCTTCATTATGAAATGAGAGAGACAGGGCGTTGGTTAAAGGAAAAAGGAATAAAGATTACAACCATATATTATGGTGGAGGAACGCCAACATCCATCTTAGCAGAGGAAATGGACATGCTATATGAAGAAATGATGGATTCATTCCCGAATGTTGAAAGTATTCGAGAAATTACAGTAGAAGCAGGAAGACCAGACACGATTACACCGGAGAAGCTAGATGTTTTAAATAAATGGAACATTGATCGAATATCGATTAATCCGCAATCGTACTCAAATGAGACTTTAAAAGCCATTGGGCGTCATCATTCTGTAGAAGAAACGATTGAAAAATTTCATCTTGCAAGAGAAATGGGTATGAATAACATTAATATGGATCTCATTATTGGATTACCAGGGGAAGGGGTGAAGGAATTCACTCATACATTAAATGAGACAGAAAAGTTATTACCTGAATCCTTAACTGTTCACACACTAAGTTTTAAACGTGCATCTGAGATGACAAAGAATAAAGAAAAATATAGGGTTGCTGGTAGAGAAGAAATAGAGCAAATGATGGGCTTAGCTGAGACTTGGACAATGGAGCATGGGTATGAACCATATTATTTATACCGCCAAAAAATATTTTAGGTAATTTAGAAAATGTTGGGTACGCTATTCCTGGTCAAGAAAGTATTTACAATATTATGATCATGGAAGAGGTTCAAACGATTATCGGACTAGGATGCGGTGCAGCCTCAAAATTTATTCACCCAACTACAGGGAAGATTACGCATTTAGCCAATCCTAAAGACCCAAAATCATATAATGATCACTTTATAGAGTACACAGACAAAAAATTGTCTATTCTGGAAGAATTATTTTGTCAGAAACCATCCATATAATAAAAAATAAGAGGTTGTCTCAAACAGTATCGATTGGGACAACCTCTCTTTGTTAAACTTTAGGCCCCATTATAGAGCGTTGTTTAACAGAGTCAAGCTTTTTGAAGTAATTGAGAAACCAATTGTTTATTGCGTTCGTTGAATACTTCATTGTGTGATGAAACCATTGCCTGTTCATTTGCTGTAGGTTCAATATATTGCTTCGCTTTATTAACGGCATTCGCAGCATCCTGAAATGCACCGGCAATTAAGTGAAGTTTCCCATCGTGCTTCATGATGTCACCCGCACCATACAAGCCTGGGATAGAAGACTCGCTATTTACGCTACAGGAGATATAATAGCTGTCACGCATGTCAATGGTTAAAGAGCTATCTTCAAGTAATGATGCATCACGATCAAATCCATGATTAATGATCACTTCATCTATAGAGAGAAGAAAGGCTTCGCCAGTTTGGTTATTGGTTAACTCTACTTTATGGATTCTTTCATGTTTACCAGCAAGTAAATTGGTAATAGATGTGTCAAAGAAAATATCTGCTGAGCTGTTTTCTAAGTGTTCCACACTTGCTTCATGTCCAGTTAACGCTGATTTTCTATGAGTCAAGTAAACCTTTTTAGCGACAGGTACTAGTTCATTTGCCCAGTCAACGGCCGCATTTCCACCACCTGAAATGATGACTGTTTTGCCTAAGAAGTGCTGAAGAGATTTTACTGTATAGTGAAGGTTGGTTACTTCAAATCGATCAGCGCCTTCAATTGATAATTTATGCGGTTTCAAAATCCCACTGCCAATGGCTACAATAACTGTTTTACTGTAGTGATCCATTCCAGATTCTGTTTTTAAGGTGAATAGACCTTCATCGTCTTTTTCCATAGATATGACCTTTTCATTGAGAACAACCTCTGGGTTAAAGGTAAGACCTTGCTGCACAATATTTTCTATTAATTTTGCACCAGGCAGAGGAGGGAGTCCTCCAATATCCCAAATCATTTTTTCAGGATATATATGTACTTTTCCGCCAAGGGTTGGTTGAAACTCAATTATTTTTGTTTTCATTTGACGAAGACCACTATAAAAAGCTGAATAGAGTCCTGCCGGTCCACCACCTATAATCGTTACATCAAAAATATCTCTATTCAAACAACTCACTCCTATCGTTTATCTTCTTACCAAAATTCTAGTAAAAAGATGAAACTAATAATCGTTCTCACTTAATGCTTTCATTGTAACTGAATTGATAACCTTTTTCAATTAGTTTTGAATGGTAAGTATATTTGTATGCATGTAAGAAACCTTTCACAACTTTCGTCCTTGAATTGACTTTTTATATAATCAAGCTTACTTTGAAGGTCTTCCTCAAAAGTGTATATGGCAGCCTCAAAAAAAAGACCCATTTTTATAATAGAGCCAAATACAAGTAGGAAGAAAAGAGAGAGTATTGTTAAATAAATATCTGAAAATTCAAACAAAAATAAAAAGGATTCAACGGTTCAATATGGAATTACTAGTGGTGTAAAGGTTTTTATTATTTGAAAACGCTTACTAATTAGATTGTGTTTAGGAGGAATGATAGAAAATGATGAATACCCCATTATTACTCACAGACTTAATTGAAAGAGCGGAGGTGTATTTTCCAACGAAAAAGGTAATTTCTCGCACTTCAAGTGGTGTACATACTTTTACTTACAAAGAAATCGTTCAACGTACAAGAAGGTTAGCAAGTGCCTTATCCTGTCTTGGGGTTGAAGAAGGTACAAAAGTTGGGACGCTTGCATGGAATCATCACCGTCACCTTGAAGCGTATTTTGCGATTCCTTGTATAGGTGCGGTTTTGCATACTATAAATTTCCGGTTATATCCACAGCATATCGCCTATATTGTCAATCATGCAAGGGATGAAGTCCTTTTAATTGATAAAGATTTACTTCCTCTAGTTGAAGCTATAAAAGATCAAATTCCACATGTTAAAGCATTTATTATCCTATCAGAAGAAGAAGTCGAAACCGAGTTAAAACCTAGCTATTCGTATGAAAAATTTATTGAACAACGAGATCCAGCTTTCCAGTTTACTAAAGAACTGGATGAGAACGCACCTGCTGTTATGTGTTACACCAGTGCTACCACAGGTAACCCAAAGGGAGTGATGTATTCTCATAGAGGAATTGTGTTGCACTCCTATGCACTAGGCCTAGCAGATACGACGGCCCTATCGGAAAAAGATGTCGCTATGCCTGTAGTACCGATGTTCCATGTCAATGCATGGGGACTGCCGTTTGCGGCCACTTGGTTTGGTACAACTCAAGTATTACCAGGTCCATACTTCACTCCGGAAATATTAGCAACACTAATTGAAGAGCATAGAGTAACCATTACTGCTGGTGTTCCGACAATTTGGAATGGGCTCCTTCAAGAAATTGAAAGAAAAGACTATAACTTGTCTTCTTTAAGAGGAGTATTGTGTGGAGGTTCAGCGGCTCCTAAAGGTATGATTAGAGCATATGAGGAAAAGCACGGAATTCCATTTATGCATGCATATGGAATGACGGAAACAAGTCCTTTAGCCATTATTGCTTCTGAAAAAAGTAGTTTAGGGGAATTAAACCAAGAAGAAAAAATTTCAATTAAAGCGAAGCAAGGAATTTTAGTGCCTGGATTACAAATGAAGATTGTAGGAAAGGACGGAGAAGTAGCATGGGACGGAAAAGAAATGGGCGAACTTTTATTAAGAGGACCTTGGATTGCTTCCCAATATGAGAATGATGAACGAACTCTAGGAAGCTTTAAAGACGGATGGTTATACACCGGAGATGTCGTGACGATAGATAAAGAAGGATATATTCAAGTAGTAGACAGAACGAAGGACTTAATTAAGTCAGGTGGCGAATGGATTTCGTCCGTTGATATAGAAAATGCCATAATGGCACATGAAGGTGTATTCGAAGCTGCCGTTGTAGCGATTCCGCATGAACAGTGGCATGAGAGACCGGTTGCATGTGTCGTTTTAAAAGAAGGATATCATGAGAAAGTGTCGAAAAAGGATTTGTATGAGTTTTTAACACCTCAATTTGCGAAATGGTGGCTGCCAGATGAAATAGTATTTTTAAATGAAATACCAAAAACATCTGTTGGAAAGTTTCTAAAACGAACATTAAGGGATGAGATTCAAGCACTGTTTCAGCAATCCTAGAGGAGAAATAAGGGGGAAAACATATGGTTGTCCAAACAAGCTATGAAACAATTAAAGTAGAAGTTTCTGGTGCGAAAGCGGTTGTGACGTTAAATCGTCCCAAGTCTTTAAATGCCATGAACGTTCAATTAATGAAAGAACTTGCTGGGTGTCTTCAAGAGCTTTCTAAAGACCGTGAAATTAAGCTAGTGGTGATGAAAGGGGCTGGAGGAGCATTCTCTTCTGGGGGAGATATTAAAGAAATGCTTGTTTCTGCTAATGAGAAAGAGTTTGGCTCTATCATGGATAGCATTTCACAAATTGCTATCACTCTCTATAGCATGCCAAAAGTGACGGTAGCGGCTATACATGGTGCAGCAGCAGGCCTTGGGTTATCGTTAGCTCTAGCGTCAGATTATGTTATTGCCGAAGAAAATAGTAAATTAGCGATGAACTTCATTGGAATAGGCCTAATACCAGATGGTGGAGGTCATTTCTTTATGGAACAGCGCTTGGGCCCTGTAAAAGCCAAGCAGTTCATCTGGGAAGGAAGAGTCATAGAAGGACAAGAGGCCTTTATGAAAGGCTTAATTGATGAGGTGGTTGCAGAAGGAAGACTAGAAGAATCTCTTGAGCGATTTGTAACGAAGACCCTTCACAGTCCGTTAAAGGCAAAGATTAAGACTAAGCAAATTATTACGGAAGCTCATAGGCCAGCTCTCATTAAAGTGTTAGAGCATGAAAAAGAAGGTCAATTCTTAATGAGGCAAACGGAAGATCACCAAGAGGGTGTAAAGGCCTTTATTGAGAAAAGAAAGCCTAATTTTACAGGTCATTAAAACAAACAAAAGGTTGTGCCGACTGGTTATTCTTTGGCACAACCTTTTTGTGCGATTGTCGATTTAAGCAAGTTTTTTCTCAGTAGTTATCACGCTTCTCTTATCCAACAAAGGGAGGATGATAAAGTAAATGAATGTACCTGTTAAGCCGACCATTGTAATAAGAATAGACATGGTAAGAGTTGATAAATAGGCTCCGAGAAAGACTGTAATGGCGGAAATTAACATTGCAAGATTAAATTTTAATCCGTTAAATGCCATGTAGGAGCTTCTCGCATCATCAGGAGGTATATTCGCAATATACGACTGTTCTACAGGGACACGAGTGACTTCTCCAATGGTTAACACAGCCATCATAATCACTAATAGTAAGATATTATTAGAATAAGAGATAAATCCGTACCCGATAGTAAAGGTTAAACAGCTTGCCACCAATACGAACCGATCGTTCATGTTGCTCGTGAGTTTAACTGCAAATAAGGCAATAATGGCAACTAAAATAGTATTTTCACTTCGTAAGTATCCCATCATCTTGACGCCATCTATTTCTAGCCCAAGAAAGCTCTGTGTGGGCATGGTTTCACTTAATCGAATACCAGTGTAGTTGGTTAATTGAAACTCCATAGAAAGAATACAAACGCCAGCTAATACATATAGAACGAATAAACGATCTTGCCATACAGATTGATATCCTTTAAAAAGCAAAGTAACATGTTCCGTTGCTTTCCGCTTTACAATAGTCGGTTTGTAGCTCTCTTCAATAAAGAAAATGATCATGAAGACAATAACGCCCGTAACTGTGGTAAGAGCTAGAAACAATTCAAATAAATAATCCTTAAATAAAAAGGCCCCGAGTATTCCGCCTATAGCTATACTTACATTGTTAGCCCAGTATGTAATGCTATACATTAGTTTTCTCTGATCGGGTGTGCTTACATCTATTAACATGGCTTGGTTTGCAGGTCCAGCTAACCCCCAGCAAACGCTATTTAATGTCATCATAAAGAAGGTTAATAAGGGTAGTTGTAACCACGGTGAATTGCTCAGCATCATGATAAAGAAAGCTACAAAGCGCAAAATCTCAGCGAGTAGAATGATCTTCTTCCTTCCATACTGATCACTAAAGTATCCACCAATAAAGGTAACACCTATTCCGATAAAAACATTCACCAATAAAAGGATTCCAGTGAGCTTTGCGCCAAAATGATAGGACAAATAAATCGCCATAAACGGAAAGATCATACTACCAACAGAGCTGCTTAAAAACGACTCTAAAATTCTAATCTTAATGTTACGGTGAAAATCTCGAAATTTCATGGAAGATCCCCCCTTTTTATTGTGGTAATCCATAATTTAACACATAATATCGTATATTCTTACTAATTAAATTTTCTGACTTTTAAGCTTTGTTGGAATTTATGCTAAATTATTGAAAGGAGGAGACTTGAGATGGAATTATTCATTGAGAAAGTATTTACGTCAGAAGTCTTATTTGATACGGCGAAACGATTTCAAGTGGTACCAGAAGAAAAACCCTTAGGAGATTTTGAAAATTTTGTGTTTAAAGCGAGAAGGAGTAACGGAGAAATAAGAATCTTACGCTTTACGCATTCTTCTCACAGAAGTATAGAAGAAATTGAACAAGAAATGAGCTTTTTAGATTATCTTGGGGAGAACGGTGCACCCGTTGCTAAACCCCATCGTTCAATTAATCAAGAATTTGTAGAGCCTTATCAAACAGAAAACGGAGTGTTTTATGCAAGCTTGTTTGATTACGCTCCTGGTACTAGAGTTACAGCAGAGGACCCAGAATTTTGGAATGACGAACTGTTTAAAGAATGGGGAAAAACAATAGGTCAATTGCATAAGCTCACGAAAAATTATCCCCATACTCCACATAGGTTAGATTGGGAAAAAGACGAAGAAATGTATATTCATTATCTACCTAATCACACCCTTAAAGCTTTGGCTTATGAAATCGTTGACAGTAATAAAAAAATTAACCGAAGACAAATGACACGTATGGTTTGATTCATAGTGATGTGCATCTTGGTAACTTTCATGTGCAAAATGGCAACATAACCATCTTTGATTTTGATGATTTGATGTATCAGTACTTTATTCATGATCTTGCTATCGTACTCTACTATTCTCTTTTAGGGAGTAATATGGAGGAAGAAGAAAAGACTTTATTTGCTAGACACCAGCTATCTTGTTTACGAGAGGGATACGAATCTCAACATATTCTTGATGAATGCTGGTATGAACATTTACATTTATTCCTGCGATTGAGGGATATTACTTTGTGCGGGGTAATCTATAAGAAATTTGAAGGAAAAGACATGCCGGACAATTATGCTCAAATAATTGAATCCATTGAAGAGAGATTGCGGAATCGCCAACCGATTGTTAAATTATAGGAATGAAAGCACTATACTTTTTTCGTTCATAGAAAAAGCACGCTGTAAGAAGCGTGCTACACGTGAAATAATAGTAGTTTTCCTTCTGGTGAAGTAAAGCGGTGCGTTTTTTCGCTATACCCCTGTTCTTCTATGAACGTTTTCCCCTTTTCTTTTGCCACCTGATCATTTTCAGCTAGAATGTTCTCCTCCACTACTTTTTCCCCAGTTTTTTCAAAGACGGTTAATTTGTATTCTCGCATATGCTTATTCCCCTTTATTTGTTGGCTCTGTTAACGAGTACTATTAATTTTGCTAATTTCCATCTGTTAATTGAAGCAAAATGGCGAAGACACCTCTAAACTGCTAAAGTACTTTGTTTGTGGAGGCTTTTTTGTGAAGCTTATGTAACTTCCCACGGAAAACGAAGTCTTTATGCGGAAAATCAACAGCGGTGTTTAACAGAGCCTATTATAAAAATAACAGACTATTACTACTATTCTTACATAATTTGATCTTCTTGAAAAGTATATAGATAGACCTGCTGAGAAAAAAAGAAATTTATTGTGATAATTCCTATTATTTGAAACTAAATACTGTTAAAGTCGTATATGAATAAGTATGAGGGAGGGGATATGCATGTCACTACAATTAAAGAATGTTACCAAAAGGTTTGGCGATTATACTGCGGTCGATTCTTTATCACTGACCATCCCAGAAAGTGAAATGTTTGGATTTCTTGGGGGGGAATGGAGCAGGGAAAACAACGACTTTTAGGATGATATTAGGATTACTTGATGCAACGGAAGGAAAGATTGAGTGGAAGGGTAAGTCAATCGATTATTCACGAACATCAGAGATTGGGTATCTTCCTGAGGAACGTGGTTTGTACCCTAAAATGAAGGTGAAAGAGCAAATCGTCTATTTAGCAAGACTAAAAGGAATGCAGAAAAAAGCCATTTTAAACGAACTAGATTATTGGTTAGAAAGATTTAAAGTTCCTGAATATAAAGACAAGAAAGTAGAAGAGCTATCAAAAGGAAATCAACAAAAAATAACAATTTATTGCATCAGTTATACATAAACCTCAATTACTAATTCTAGATGAGCCCTTTAGTGGACTAGATCCAGTGAATGTAGAACTATTAAAGGAAGCTGTAGTGGATATAAAGAAATCAGGCACAAGTATTGTGTTTTCTAGTCACCGTATGGAGCATGTTGAAGAGATGTGTGAAAGTCTTTGTATTCTCCATAAAGGGAAACCAGTTGTACATGGTAATTTGAAAGAAGTGAAACAATCCTTTGGGAAGAAAAATGTGAAGATTCAAGCCGATTTTGATTTAGCTTATCTACAAGAAGTACCTGGTGTCTTAAAATATAAAAGCAATCTACAAGGTGCTATTTTACAAGTGGATTCAGAAGAAATAGCGGCTATCCTATTTAAAGAACTTGCAGATAAGGGGTTCGTTAGAAAATTTGAGTTAGAAGAACCATCTCTAAATGATATTTTTATTGAAAAGGTAGGTGCTTCTTATGAATAATTTTTGGATCATGGTTGGCTATGCCTTTATGAATAAGGCCAAATCAAAGCAGTTTATTATCACGACTATCATTGTATTACTAGGAATTATTGTGATGGCGAACTTAGAAAATATAACGTCTGTTTTTGATGATGGAGAAGAATCTATCGACCAAATCGCCGTGATTTCGGATGAGGTAGGTTATTATAGTTTGCTGAAGGAGCAAGTTGAACAATCTATTATAGGTGTTGAGCTTGTTGAAGCAGACGGAGAGATGGAAGTATTAGAGAATGAGGTTCTAGAAGGAGAGTATAAAGGAATTCTTATTCTTTCTGAAGATGAACAGGGACTTCCTAGTGCCAAATACATGTCTGAATCCTTAACGAGTTCATTTGTTCAGTACGATATTGAAAGCTCGTTGCAATTCATTCGCTCGCAGCTCGCAGCACAAGCATTGAATTTAGATGCTGAAAGCTTGGCTATTTTAAATTCTCCAGTTCCTTTTGAAGTAGAAGCCTTATCAGAGGGCGCCAAAACAGCGGAAGAGTTAGATGAAGCAAGAGGTCTTGTGTACGTGTTACTTTTCTTTATCTACTTTACCGTTATTATGTACTCTTCTATTATCGCAACAGATGTTGCGAATGAGAAATCGTCAAGAGTAATGGAGATTCTTATTTCTTCTGTATCTCCAGTAAAGCAAATGTTTTCGAAAATAATTGGTATAGGATTACTAGGCCTAGCACAAATGGCGATTTGGCTTTTAGTGGGATATGTGGTATTAACCCAATCAGGTAGTGATTTAACTGGAGGATTCTTTGAATTCTTTGGATTTGAAAACATCGCATTCAGTACGATTATCTATGCGGTTGTGTTCTTCTTCTTAGGTTACTTTTTGTATGCTACGCTGGCTGCTCTTTTAGGATCGCTTGTTAGTAGAGTAGAAGAAGTTCAACAAATCATTCTGCCTATGATGTTATTAATCATTATTGCGTTCTTTATTTCTTTGTTTGGTTTATCTAATCCTGAATCCACTGTCGTAACGGTTACATCCTATATTCCATTCTTTACTCCACTCGTCATGTTCTTACGTATTGGGATGTTAAACATTCCTGCATGGGAAGCAATGCTTGGGATTGCTATAATGATTGCAACGATTTGGGTCCTAGGATGGTTTGGTGCAAAAGTTTACCGTGGCGGTGTTCTGATGTACGGAAAATCTGGAGGATTAAAAGATATAAGAAAAGCGATAAAGTTAACAAAATCATAATAATGGAAAAAGCTGAATTCACAGTAAGAGTGGATTCAGCTTTTTATTTTTGGTATGAAAAATGCAGGGTATGTTTCAAAAGATGCTACGAATTTTGCAATGTGCCAATATAGCGTACATCTTCTTTGACCGTCTTATCCATTGCGCTATAAGCAAAGACATTCTTTGGGAATCTGGAAGAGTTGTTAGTAGATTCAAATTTTTAGGCATTTTTTGAGATGGATTCATTTCTATCTGTTTATATATAGGACAAACATGTCTATAATGGTAGAATAAGAGAACGTGCATTCGGTTTTAAGTAGGAGGAGAAGTAAGTGATTCGTTTTATACATTGTGCAGATTTACATTTAGATAGTCCTTTCATTGGTTTAACGGGAATACCATCAAAGGTATTTGACCGAATTCATCAGAGTACGTTTTTATCTTTCGAAAGAATCATAAGTATTGCTATAGATAAACAGGTAGATTTTATTTGTATTAGTGGTGATCTTTTTGACGGAGAAGACCGTAGTATTAAAGCGCAGGTTCGACTTCAGAAACAATTAAATAGATTACACCATGCAGGTATTCCATGCTTCATTTTACACGGAAATCACGACCATTTGAGTGGGAAATGGGTGACATTAGAGTTGCCTGAAAATGTAACTGTATTTAAGGAGGATGTGGAGGGAAAATCTTTCTTTTCAAAGAGTGGCGAACGAGTGACCATTTCTGGTTTCAGTTACGGGACACGACAAGTATTCGATAGAAAAATTAATGACTATCCCGTTGCAAAAGGTGAGGGATACCATATTGGAATGCTACATGGTTCAGAGGGAACAAAATCAGGTGAACATATTCCATATGCTCCTTTTACAATTGAAGAATTGCTGGGAAAAAAAATGGACTATTGGGCTTTGGGACACATTCATAAAAGACAAATCCTTCATGAAGATCCCTATATCGTGTATCCAGGAAATATTCAAGGAAGAAGTATGAAAGAATCGGGTGAAAAAGGCTGCTATCTTGTTGAAATGAATTCTGTTTCTACAGAGGCGACTTTTTATTCTACAAATGCTATACTTTTTGAAAAAATCTCTGTGGAAGTATCAGAAAGTCTTACTCTAACTGAGTTAATCAATAAATTAGAGGAATGGAAAAATAGAAGAAGACAAGAACAAAGGTCTAATCTAATTGAATTTGAACTAGTAGGCGATTTATCACCATCCTTACAACGATCTTTAGAAGAAATAGTTGAAACCTTACAAGACAGGGAAGAGGAAGAAGAATATTTTGTATGGGTGACAGGGATTACATACTCCCAGGCAAAAAATGAGAGTTCTCTGCAAGCATATCATCCCCTACTAACACTGCTTAAGAATTGGGAATTAGACGATGTTCATCAAGCAACAGAGGAACTTCTTTTACATCCCCAGGCAAATCGTTATATTATGGATCACTTTTCATTACATCAAGAAAGGCTTTTACATAAAGCGATTGGCATCTTAGAGGGGAAGGAATAAGCGATGAAAATTATTGGACTTCACATATATGGGTTTGGAAAACTATCCAATTTCACGATAAATAATTTGGAAGAAATGCGCGTTTTTTTCGGAGATAACGAAGTAGGGAAAACGACTATCCAACAATTTATCCTAACTATGCTGTTTGGATTTAAAAAAGAAAAATTGAATGATCCCAATTATACACCAATACTCTCTTCTAAATATGGAGGGAAGCTTTTTATTGAAGAAGACCGTTATCACATACGTATGATAGAAAGAGTGAAAGGTGTAAATAAAGGAGAAGCGATAGTAGTTTCGCAAGAAGGAAAAGAATACGGTGAAGAAGTTCTAAAGAGATTATTGAATGGCCTAGACCGTGATATGTATGAAAAGGTTTATTCATTTAATGTATTTGACTTACAGGAACTACATACATTTGACGGACTTGAGTTGAATCGGTTCTTTTTTTCAACATCCCTAGCTGGCACAAAGGATTTTTTTCATTTAGAAAAAGAGGTAGAAAAGAAAAAGCTAATTTGTTCAAGAAATCCGGTAAAAATCCAGTCATTAATCAATTACTTCTTGAGTTGAGGAGTCTAGAGAAAGACCTTACCATTTTAAAAGGTAAGAATGACAAGTATATTCATCACCTTGAAGAAAAAGAGATGTTGGAAGAGTCCATCCGTTATTCAGAAACAGAGTATGGTGATCAACAACATCTATTAAATAGATTGCAGGAATTACAAAGAATACGACCACTTTATATGGAAAAGAAAAAACTCTCATATGAACAAAATCAGTTAGAAGGTTGTAAAAATTTTCCTTTTAGTGGAGCTTCAAGACTTGAAAAGCTACTAATAGAATGTGAAGAACTTACTATTTCATTTCAACATCTTGAGAAAAAAAGAGAGGAGCTCGAGACTTCTCCCATTATAGGTTTATCTAGCAAACAAGCAGCGTTGATCCATCAATATCTTAATGAAGAAACACCACTTAAACAACTAAACAATAAAATCGAGCAATTAAAAATAGAAATAGAGAATGAAATGAAAGATGTCACCTCATTACAGGACCATCTTGGAATGCAAAATGTAACATATGATGAAGTAGAAAAATGAATACTAATTTGGCTTTACAAAATGATTGGAATGGATGGGTGAATGAAAGGCATCAGTTCATACTCTCCATCCATACAGTAGATGATGCATTAAAGAGAGAGCAAGACGAACTTTCTCGTCTTGAAAAAGAAATAGAATGCATTGAAGAGAAAATGTGGGATGAAAGTGAATATCAAGAACTTGTGAATATACTTGATATTCTTCCCAAAAACAAGGACCTAGCGGATATGAGGAATCCCTTTTCCTATAGAAATTGGTTGCTATTAGCATGTTCATTTCTTTTTATTCATCGGTGCTGTTCCACTCTATCTTTTAATAAACTTTGTAGGTATCCTAACGGCAGTTCTTGGAGGATTTGGGACACTATTAAGCTTTGTTCTACTATACCAAGGGGTTAAGAAACAAAATAAATGGTTTGAGGCATCATTAAAAAATGAGAAGGCATTAGTAAGAGTCGGGCAGAGGGAATTGTATCGATCAGAAGCAAGAGGGTTAATTACAGAGCAACAGACGTTGCGCTCGGAATGGAAGCATACTCTTCATATGGTTGAACATCAGGAGGAAAGAGTAAGAGCACATTCTAAAGAAATAGAGAAAAAGCAAGAAGAGCTACAGAGGTTAGAGGTCGATTTTGCTCAATTAAAACAAGAATTACGCCTCCCTTCCTCTTTACAATGGGAATTACTACAGGATGCAGTCAATAAAATAATCAAATTAAAAGAGATGATTAGCAGAAAAAGAAGAAGCGAGCAAAGTATAGATAGACTCACAGATGATTTCCAATCTTCCATTCACTATTGGAAAAACCAATTTCTGTCAGAGGGTATTGAATATACATCATGGAACTCGTTTGACTATATGAAACAAAAACTAAATGAATATGAAACTGAAAAACAACAAAATGAACTGGAGATCACAACAAATAGCAGAACTAAAGGATGAAATGGAGAAAATACAGCTTAGACTAGAAGGTATGGAAAATGAACGAGATAAACTATTACAACAAGCTGAAGTAAATACAAATGAAGATTATTTCAGGAAAGCAATGAATCACGAGCGTTATCATCAGCTTGAAAAGGAAATAGAGTTAGTTGCTTATAAAATGGATACTTTGACAGAAGAAGAAGAAGAACTACTACAAAACAATCGAATTGAACAGAGAATGGAACAATGTAGTTCTCTAATGAAAGAATTGAAAGAACAACAAAAACATTTGCGTGACACAGTAGCAAAGCTAGATTATTCATTAAAACAATTAGAAGAAGGCTATGATTTCAAGCAACTTCTTCAAACATATCATAATAAAAAAACAGAACTTATTCAGCAATCTGAGGATTGGGCTGCTTATGCTATTGTGTTAGCAGCTTTAGAACAATTACAAAGCATGTACAAAGAAAAGGAGCTACCAGAAATATTAGGGTTAGCCTCATCTCATATGATGTATCTTACTAATAATCACTATCGGGAGATACGTTTAGATGAAGACAGATGGTACGTTCTCAGTGGGAACGATACCATTCCAATCCAACAGTTAAGTCAGGGCGCTAAGGAGCAAGTGTATGTGAGTATTCGGTTAGCTCTAATTTGTTCTTTAAGAGAAAGTGGAAGTTTACCAATTATTGTAGATGATGGATTCGTTCATTTTGATCATGACCGTTCCCAAAGAGTCATCCATCTTCTTAAAGACATAAGCAAAGATGTACAAGTGATCTTTTTTACATGTCATCCTCATTTTAAGGAAAAATTTAATGAGGAAGAAGTAGTGTGGATGAAAGCTAGATCAGAAGAAAGATCATTTCCATTTTTATCGTAACTTGGGTACACTATAAGCATTGCTATTGGTAGAAGGGACGTAAAAGTATGGGGGACGCAAACAAAAAAAGGACACCTCTTGTTCTTTTAAGTTTTAATTTTATTTATCATTATGGTTGGAATTGGGCTTGTTATCCCAATTCTTCCGTTTTATGTAGAAATGTTTCAAGCAAATGCACAGATACTAGGATTACTTGTAGCCGTTTTTGCGTTTATGCAATTTATATTTGCTCCAATTTGGGGTCGATTATCAGACCGTATTGGAAGGAAGCCGTTAATCACCATAGGTTTATTTGGTTTTGCTGTTGCAGAATTTATCTTTGCATTTGCGGTAGGGTTATGGATGCTTTTTGTCTCAAGGATCTTAGCTGGGATTTTTGGTTCAGCCCTAATGCCTACAGCAATGACCTATGTTTCGGATGTAACAGAGGAAAAAGATAGAGGAAAAGGAATGGGTATTTTAGGTGCAGCAATGAGTTTAGGGATTGTGATTGGACCTGGAATAGGAGGATGGTTAGCGGAATTTGATTTATCTTATCCATTCTTATTTGCTGGTATTGCTGCTACAATAGCTGGAATTGTTTCCATCGTGATGTTGCCAGAATCTTATCCTATTGAGGAGAGAAATAAACAGCCTGAATCAGAAAAAGTTGGCCAATTAACCTTAATGAAGAATGCTCTTCAAAGCTCCGTTGGCTTTTTACTAGTGTTAGTGTTTATTATGAGTTTTGGATTAGCAAACTTTCAATCCATTTTCAGCTATTATTCACTTGAACGATACAATTATGGACCTCAAGAGGTTGGTCTAATCATCTTGCTAATAGGAATAGTGGGTACGTTCATTCAAGGTTTTGGTGTTGGGAAAATGACTGCTTTGTTTGGTGAGCAGCGAGTCGTAACCATGTCATTGTTAATTAGTGCAATTGGTTTTGTTCTTATGACTCTAGCACCTAGCTTTATTTGGGTGCTCATAACCACTAGTATCTTTTATATTGGAAACTCCATGCTTCGCCCTTCCTTAAATTCACTGATATCTAAGCTTGCTGGTGATAAGCAAGGGATGATTATGGGATTAAATAATTCCTTTCTTAGTTTAGGTAATGTGGCAGGACCCATACTTGCAGGAACGCTATTTGAATGGAATATTCATATTCCTTATCTATTTGGTGCATGCATTATGATTATTGGTTTAGTGGCAACAAAAATATGGATAAAGAAGCATAATAAAGAGCATGTTGGAGCCTAAATCTGTAAGAATAAGCTCAACTCACATTTATGATATACTAAAAATAAAAACCATTCGATAGAGGGGGATGAAACGTGTCTAAGGGAATAACGTTTCTAGAAGCTGGTGAATCCGTTGATACTTTTGTGATGATCAAGTCAGTAACAAAAGGAATGGCCAATACTGGAAAGCCGTTTTTAACGATTCTTTTTCAAGATAAGAGCGGCGAAATCGATGCAAAGCTATGGGACGCATCAGACAAGGATGAAGAACAGTATCAACCACAAACTATTGTGAAAGTGCAAGGAGAAATTCACAACTATCGTGGGAAAAACCAATTGAAAATCAAGCAAATTCGACTTGCCACACAAGCTGACGGAGTTAAACCATCTGAATTTATTGAAACTGCACCTTTAAATCAAGAGGAAATGTCAGCTAAAATAACAGAATACATCTTTCAGATGGAAAACTCTAATATTCAAAGAATTACCCGACATTTACTAAAGAAATATAATAAAGAGTTTTTAGAATATCCTGCTGCTACCAAAAATCATCACGAATTTTATTCAGGACTTGCTTATCATGTGGTTTCCATGCTTGAATTGGGGAAGGCACTAATTCAACTATATCCTTCGATTAATAAAGACTTATTATTTGCTGGAATTATATTGCATGATCTAGGAAAAGTCACAGAGCTATCTGGACCCATTTCGACTGCTTATACGATTGAAGGAAATTTAATTGGACATATTTCTATCATGGTAAGTGAAATTGCCAAAACAGCAGATGAGCTTTCAATTGAAGGTGAAGAAGTTATGCTGCTTCAGCATATGGTTTTAAGTCATCATGGGAAAGCTGAGTGGGGATCACCAAAGCCTCCAATGCTACGAGAGGCGGAAATATTGCATTATATTGATAATATTGATGCGAAGATGAATATGTTAGATCGAGCGTTAGAACGGACCAAACCTGGTGAATTCACTGAAAGAGTATTTGCCTTAGATAATCGCTCTTTTTATAAACCAGCATCTAAATGACTCTAGAACTTCTAGAGTCATTTTTTATTTATAAGCTGCATATAGATTAGTAAGACAAGCGTACTAAGGGGGGAATAGGAATGGTACTGCCAATTTGGATTTACTTTGTTATAGCAGGAATTATTTTCAGTGGATTAATGGCTTTGAAGTCAGGTAAAGAAGAACGGGAACTAGAAGAAGCCTGGATTGAAAAAGAAGGAAATATATATTTGGAGCGAATGGAAAAAGAAAGAGAAGAGAGAGATAAATATAAGCAAACTGTCTAAATAAAAAGCTTGTCCTATTCGTTAGGACAAGCTTTTTGTTCAAATATTATTGACTAGGGTTATCTGCTTCAAAATAAGGGAGAAATAAGTCTTCAAAAGCCTCTGATTTATACGAGATGGACGCTTCCTCTATTTCTTTTAACACGGCTTGTTGAATTTGTTCTGGAGTCAACGTTGAGGTTAAGTATGTATAAGTGATCTCATCTTTTATTTCATCTAGTGGTTTTTTTTCTTTCTTTTTCTGTTATCTCCACAATATGAAATCCGTATGGTGACTCAATAGGCTGGCTGATTTCGTTGACCTGCAATTCATCCATCGCTTGGAGCATTTCTGTTGAAAAAGCATCTCGCTCTAAATAGGAAATGGTCCCTAAATTTCCACCACTAGAAGCGGTTAAGGAATCGATGGAATAAGTTTCTGCAAGATCTTCAAATGCAGTACCAGATTGTAATTCATCTAGAACCTTTTTAGCTGTCTCCTTATCAGAAACGAGTATATGGCGCACATTTATGGCTGGTGTCCATGTAGTATAAAAGTCTTGCAAATCTTTTTCAGTTGCCTCTAAAGTTGAAATGGCAGCTTTCCTTTGAAGTACTTGTAATGCAAGCTGTTCTTTAAACTGTTCTTCATTTATTTGATATTCATTAAGATACTCTTCATATTGAGAACCTAATGCTTCTTTTGCATTTTCTAATTCCAACTGTAACTCTTCTGAAGAAACATCATAATTTTGTTCCAATATGTGAAGTAATGTAAGATCACGGAGAGCTTGTTCCACCTGGGGACGGTAATTATTGAGTAATTGGTTATAAAGATCTTCTTCTGTAATCAAGGTGTTTTCTGCTTCTACAATAACTTCTTGATTATTACAACCTGAAAGCAATAATAGTGATACTATTCCTAGCGAAACTGTGCGTTTGTACATGTAACCAACTCCCATTATCCTTCAATATTCTCTAAATTTCTACAAACCTAACTATAACATAGTTCATTATTCTCATAAATATTTTTGAAATTCTTTCAGAAAGTGGGCATTCGTACCGTACGAATGCCCGCTTTTTTCATAGTATGTAAAGGAAAAGACAAAAAGGAGGTACTCTCATGAGTGGAGGATATAATGCAGGTTTTGCTTTAATTGTTGTGCTGTTCATTTTGTTAATCATTGTGGGCGCAGCGTATATTTACTAAGAATTTAAACTTTTAGGTAAAAAGCCTAAACCTAATGAATGAATCTTGAATAGGATAAAGTAACACTCCAAAAGGAGGTGGAAAGTGATGGGTCAATCTTATGGAGCAGGATTTGCGTTAATCGTAGTATTGTTCATCTTATTAATTATTGTAGGTGCAGCTTGGTTGTACTAATCAATGAGAAGAGAGCATAAGTCTATTTGACTTGTGCTCCTCTCCTGAAAGGAGGATATAACATGTCTCAATCTTATGGATCTGGATTTGCGTTAATCGTTGTGTTATTTATCTTGCTAATCATCATCGGAGCAGCTTGGGTATATTAATCTATTAAAAGTAAAAGGGCATCTTACTAGATGCCCTTTTTACCTTTTAATCATGAAGAGAACAATATCTCAATGTAAGAAGAGACAAGCAATATGGTGATTAGAATATTAATGGTTCTAAATACAGATGCTTGTTTTTCCTCAGACATTTCTCTAGTGGTACATAATGTAAAGGTCAATGTATTAATGAAGTAGAGTATAAACCCTGCCATCACAATAAATACAAGTAAAACGGAGACCATATAAACCCCTCCCATAGCTCCTATACCCAATACAATAGCAAATAATCATTTAAATTGGTAGAGATAGAAGCGGAAATTTTGTCTCATTCTTTAATAAAACTATATTCAGTTCATTACGGGAATAGGCGCGATCCATTACGTAGTGGAAACTAATATTTCACAACCCTTGTTTGTATCTTCTATTTTAGCATTCTTTGGTGTAGACAGTATGTGTTTCATATATAAGAAATCGGAAGAACACATGCCGACATGGTATGCTAGTAAGATGGCAATATAATGCACATAATGTGGAAACGCTAGACACATTAATAATAAGACCGTATTGATCACAATAAATGGGCTAAACAAAGAGCAAATGAACAAATTTTTGGCAATGGGTTCTTTGATTCTTATTGAAAAGAATGGAATAAAAGCCAAATTGAATGTGAGCATCTATCTTCACAAATTTAAAGACAGGCAATAATGGTAGTAAATGAACCATTTTATGAAGAGGATACAGAGCAATCCAGCCTAATACAAATAATATAAAATGTGAATCGTATAAAGTAGACGAAAAAGCAAGCACCAATGGCACATATATAACAGAGAATACAAGAAAGCTAACAATTAAAGACAATAAGAAGATACGATGAAAGCCATAATATTTATATATGTTAACCGACTTTAAGCAATGCATAATGAAAACCCTCCGCCACCGAATCTGAATTCTGATGTCAAAATCACTACCATACTTTACGCCCATTAATTTAAAAAAATACAATAGGATTTAGAGAAATAAATTTCATTATTTAAAGAAAAGGTTTACAATTTATAGGAATGAATATAAAGGTGGAAAGAAGTATGAAAGAAGTGGACAATTTCCTAAGAATAATAGAAAAATTAGAATATCATCAGCGTCTGATTTTGCAGATGTTGCCAGCCAACGCAAATTCCTTTAATCGATTTATTTTAGAAAATGATTTAACGGAGAATGAAGTAAAACAGTTGAAGGAAATGTGTGAAGAGATGAACATGAAAATGGAAGAAGAAAAAGCGGATCATTTTGTTATTTTTTTCTCCGCTTTATTATGATTTTCAACATAAACTTCATACGATAAAACCAAGTCTTAAAGTAGAAGAAGTGATACAGGCCTGCTTAAACCAAGGCTTGTACATGAATTTAATGTCTGTTTTAAAGAGAAACCTGGATTAAACTGGCTCTTCTTGATGCTTGTTTTTTACAATATGACCATCTACTTCATCAAATTCTGTTTCTATATGATGAAAGCTAGTTTCGAAGATATCCATAAAGTCTTCTCCGTAAATATGCTTCACTACACTCATCATCTCAATCATATCTGGAAAGCGCCCATAAAGCTCACGTAAAGGTCCTACCCCTTTAAAGACCGCGTGATTTTCAGGTTGATAGTTTTTCATTAAGTCTAATAAAACGCTTTCACCTTTGTCTGTCAAACAAATATAGGTATTTCGCTTATCAGATTCCTTTTTCGAAAATTCAAGTAAGCCGCGTTCTTCTAACTTTTTTGAGAAGTTAAACGCAGTAGATACATGCATGACCCCAAATTTAGCTACATCTGAAATGGAAGCGCCCTTTAGATGATACGCAATCCATAGTATGTGATGTTCATTAATATTTAAGTCATAAGGCTTAATCCATTGTTGCCAATCTTTTTCTATGGCTTTCCATAATGCTTTACTAAGTTGTGCCATCCTTTGACTGAACAACATGGCCTCCTTCATTTGAAAAGACTTTTCTGACATAGAATCCCATCTCCTTTATCCGTTCCTACCAATACCCTTATAGACGCTTACCAATATTATGCCAATAAAATGAGTGTGAGAAAAGAGGAAATGATGAAAATCTTTAGAATATTTATTGATTTCCTTCATTTTTGGATGCTTTTGGCATATTTTCTTCCAGCTTTTTAACTGTTTCTTGAATCGATTCTATTTCTAGTTTAATTTTATTCGTATTTTGATTAATATCTTCTTTCCAGTATTCAACAGAATTCTTCACATCTTTTGAAAAGGCAGAGATCGTTTCTTTGCCCTCTTTGACTAAAGTTTGAATAGAATTCTTCACATCTTTCGCAGCAAAGCTAACGTCTTTATATTGAGAGATTAGTGTATTCTTTTTTCTTCTAATTGTTTTCTTGTTACTTTTCCTGAATTTGGTGCGTGAAGAAATGTATAGGCAGCAGCTGCAATCGATCCAGTTACCAAACCCATGAAAATGATTTCTTATTGTTCATTAAAGGTTCACCTCATCTTAGACTTAGTCCTTTATAGTATTATTCTACAAAATTTATTGAAATCCTTCTAAACACTTTCCCTTTCTCGTATTGTCTAAACGACTTTCTCATACATAAGGGATCCTTAGCATACCATTGAATATAGGACATCTCTAGGATGGGGTGAGATATGTGTCAGGTATTGTTATAGGATTTTACGGATTAAGTATCATATTATTCTTAGGCATGATTCATTATTTAGTCGCAACAAGTAAGCAGGGGATGTATCCTCCCAAAAATTTGCTAAAAAAAAAGAGCTAGCGTTCTTTGCATAGGAGGCATTATTACACTCATTATTGGAATTCTTCTTCACATTATTGGAACATGAAAAAGGCTGCCTAATTAGACAGCCTTTTTTTATCGTTTATGCGGCAGCTTCATCAATTAAAGAAGTTCGCTTTAGGATCGTTTGAACAATCGGGTATAAGATAAACATGGCGATACCATTTAAGACAATGGCTGGTAATACAACTCCAATCAATAGCACAGTAAATGGTACTGGTAAACCAACAATGATAAGTGCAGAAGTTAAAAAGATTGTTCCGGAAATAAGTGTACCAATTGCTGTCAATCCAACAGACAAGGGAAACAAAGGAATAAATCGTTTACCCAAAATCAATAATCCAAAAAATAGTAAAGCTGTTAAAGGTTTATCCATCACATTTGGAAGAAATCCGCCTGGAAACGTAGTGGTGATTCCAGATATTAGTCCTGCAACTACACCAATTGTTAAAGCGTTCTTAATAGTAGGAAATGTAATAATCCCAAGAAACATCATGACTAGCATCATGTCTGGTTTCATACCATCTCCAATGCCTGGAATTACGGCATGTAATACAGCGCCTATCCCCACAAATAAAGATAGTGTCACCATCGTTTTCGTATTCATTTCTCATCTCTCCTATTCTCATCTAACTAGACTTATTCTCCCGGCGTGTCCTCATGACCGCAGGCGAGAAATTACTTAAAATTATAACACAAAGAGAAAATACGTAAAGAGTAATGCGTGTAATTTATTGAATATTATTATTTATTTCCTTAGCCATTTTCTGTAAGTCTTCCTTAGAAAAATCACTTGTATGGGTTTTCCATACGGCTCCAAATCCATCCCCCATCCCCATATCTAGGGATAAAATGTAAATGGAAATGAAATACAGATTGTCCAGCATCTTCGCCATTATTATTTAGCAAGTTTAATCCAACTGGCTCGTATGTAGCTTTTAATGAATTTGCAATTTTAGGGGCTACTTTAAAAAGATGACTAGCCATTTCTTCTGTTAATTCGTAGACGTTTTCTTTATGTTCTTTAGGGATTAGTAAAGTATGGCCTTTCGTTACTTGACTGATATCTAAAAACGCAAGTACATGCTCATCCTCATATACTTTTGCAGAGGGAATATCGCCAGTGATAATACTACAAAATATACAATTGCTCATTACTTCCATCTCCTTCACCTTTTTCTTCATAGTACCACAGGTGGTAAACAATAGAAAACTGGACAGGATCGAATATCCTGCCCAGCCTGAAGGGAAAATAAAGTAGGTGAGATCTTACGCATCATTCTCCTTAACAAACACCCCATTTTGCAATAGATTTATGCAATAGATGTGTCTTGGTAAGAATTGCCTTGGTTCAATACAACCATCCCCTTAACGTATCTTTTTTAAATCAACGTATAAAGATTGGTGTAGATCTCCGGTAGTCACCCCATTTAGTAGTTTGTATAAATGGTTAGTCTTTCGGCTTCTTGATGCAATACAATCATCCCCTTATCAAATAAGGATCTACTTCTACTGGTGTAATTCGGTCCTGGCGTTTAATAACCACCCCGTTTTACGTTTTTGTGTTCCCTTCGATTATTATGATAACCAACATTCCTGCACCTATACATAAAATTGATTTTTCGTGTGAAATCTTTTTCTTTTTGCTAAAATGTAAGAAACGTGGAAGGAGAATGATGCACGTGCTTTTAGAAGTGAAAGATTTAGTCGGTGGATATACAAGGAAGCCTGTATTAAAAAACATTTCGTTTATAGTAGAATCTAACTCGATCGTAGGATTAATTGGGTTGAACGGTGCTGGAAAGAGTACGACAATAAAACATATCACAGGATTAATGGAGCAAAAAAATGGAAGGATTACGATTAATGGTCGATCAATCCAAGATGACCCTGACAACTATCGTGGTTCCTTTACTTTCATTCCTGAGACGCCAATCCTTTACGAAGAACTAACGTTACAAGAGCATTTAGAATTAACAGCTATGGCCTACGGTTTAACCAAGGAAGAAATGAATCAGAAGCTACCTCCATTATTAAAGGAATTCAGAATGGAAAAAAGTTAAACTGGTTTCCTGCTCATTTCTCAAAAGGTATGAAGCAAAAGGTAATGATTTTAAGCGCATTTTTGGTTGAACCCAAATTATACATAATTGATGAACCCTTCTTAGGTTTAGACCCCTTAGGTATCCAGTCTTTATTAAATTGGATGGTGAGAATGAAAAATAATGGCGCAGGTATTTTAATGTCTACCCACATATTAGCTACTGCTGAAAAATATTGTGATTCCTTTATCATTTTACATGAGGGCGAAATTAAAGCGGCAGGCACGTTAGAACATTTGAGAGATCAATTTAACATGCCGTTTGCTAGCTTGGATGATATGTATATTCAGCTGACAAAGGATGGGCATGATGAATAACCAAACACTTTGGGAGAAACGATTTCAAGCGTATTTTATAGAATTACAAAAATATCTACGCTATATGTTTAACGACCATCTACTTTTTGTCATGATTTTTGCGGTTGGTGGAGGTGCTTACACTTATAGCGAATGGATTAAAACGATACCTGAATCTTATCCAGGTATTCTAGTGCTAGCAGTAGTATTAAGTTTTTTTAGCACGTGGACGCCCTTTTATACATTGCTAAAAGAAGCAGATAAAGTATATCTCTTACCGATGGAATCTAGGCTGAACGATTATTTTAAAAAAAGTATGCGACTCTCCTTTTTAKKCCCAACAGTCATCCAGTTGATGGCGTTACTAGTATTCATGCCAATATATGTTCGTGTAACAGGAGAAGGATTTTCAGCTTTTCTATATTTAGGTGTCATACTAATGGTACTTAGACTATGGAATATGTTCATCAAGTGGTCTATTTTGAAAACTCAAGAATCCTCTCCTGAGTTTTTTGATACATTGATTAGATACATCTTAAATGCTTTAACAATCTATGTGATGTTTCAACCGTCGCTTACCCTGATACATGTCCTTATTCTGCTCGTGATTCTAGGCTCGTACGGGATAACCATGGTGACCAGTAGTAAATCCAAATTATTAAAATGGGAACGTCTCATTGCAATAGAAGAACAAAGAATGCTCCGGTTTTATCGTGTGGCGAACTTGTTTACAGATGTTCCACATTTAAAAGGTCAAGTAAAGAGAAGAAATTGGCTTAGCTTCTGTTATCAATTTGTGCCATACAATCGAGAACAATCGTATAGTTATTTATTTAGTCGTTCATTGATTAGGTCAGATGAATATTTTGGTTTGTGTGTGAGGTTAACCTTAATTGGGGCATGTTTAATTGTGTGGAATGATATACCAGTGCTTCAATTCTTCTTTAGTGTTTTATTTCTATATTTAACTGGCTTCCAACTCATCCCATTAGTGGAGAAAAATAAATGGATGATATGGAATCTAATCTACCCTTTTCCAAAGCAAAAGATGATACCGTCTTTCGTAAGGCTAGTACAGTTTATTTTATTTTTTCAAAGTATTGTTTTTTCCTTCCTCTTAATTATACTGGGCGACTATTCGACTGGTTTACTAATGGGAGCTTTAAATATCATGTTCAGTATACTATTTGCTCAGGTGTATGCACCTTTAAGACTTAAAAAAATAATGAAATAAAAAACGGAGTGTTCCCAAAAGGGGCATTCCGTTTTTTGTATGAGAGTTATTCTGTTGCTTTTTCTCTACTATATTCCGTAGCTGTCTTTGTTAAAACTTTAGCCGCAACTAGTAAGGCGTCTTCATCTAGGTCAAACAGTGGATGATGATGAGGTATCGGAGTTTTTCCTGATTGGAGTGCACCTGTGAAGAAAAAGCAGCCTTTAACATGTTGAAGGTAATAGGAAAAATCCTCTCCCCCCATTTCCATTGATGCTTGGGTAACGTGCTGTGAAGTAAGTATTTCTTCTGCACTTTTCATTAAATAATGGGTTTCCTCCTCGTGATTAACAACGGCTGGATAACCTTCGTGATAGACAAATTCTACATCTACACCGTGAAATAGCTTAATTCCTTCTATCAATTGTTTCATCTCATTGACAATGATGTCTTGAACATCCTGCTGAAAGGTTCTCACTGTACCGCCAATTGTACATCTGTCTCCTATAACATTTAAAGCATGAGGGGCATCAAAAATAGTAATGCTTAATACGCTTGGATGAAGAGGATCTACTTTTCTACTTACTATGGACTGAGCTTGACAAAAAAA
>NZ_ABFU01000018.3 GCF_000171615.1 Bacillus coahuilensis m4-4
CAGATGTGCAAATTCTAAAATAATTATAAAAAAGAGGTGCCTCAAAAAAATCGTCTATTAACGACCTTTTGAGTCAACCTCTTTATCATGGAAGCGGAAGACTTTCTGAAAAGTTATAGTGGAAATACTTTATCTTCTGTACCTTTTTTTTGTTATGATAGTTACGAACGATCACGTTCAGTTTATAACAAGAAAAAAAAGAACTCCATTTTATAAAGGGTATTATACATAAACATAGAATAAAGTAATTGAATTCGTTCATTTTAAGGAGGACATAAGATGGAATGGCAATCGATTTATAAAAAATGGAATACATATGATAAGCTAGACGCTGAATTAAGGCAACAATTAACGGAACTTGAACAAGACCAAACAGTTCTTGAAGATTCGTTTTACAAAAACTTAGAGTTTGGTACAGGTGGAATGCGCGGTGAAATCGGCGTAGGAACAAATAAAATGAATGTATATACAGTTCGAAAAGCTTCTGAAGGGCTTGCGAGATACATTGAATCTAAAGGCGAGGAGGCAAAGCGAAAAGGTGTAGCAATTGCTTATGATTCTAGACATAAATCGCCTGAATTCGCGATGGAAGCTGCGAAAACGTTAGCTAGTCATGGGATTCAAACGTATGTATTTGAGTCGCTACGTGCAACACCTGAGCTGTCCTTTGCCGTACGTTCTTTAGGGGCATTTTCAGGTATTGTTATTACGGCAAGTCACAATCCCCCTGAATATAACGGCTACAAAGTGTACGGTGAAGACGGTGCTCAATTAATTCCAGACCAAGCGGATCAAGTTATTGCCAAGGTAAATGAAGTGGAAAACGAATTAGAAATCGTTGTGCTATCAGAAGATGAATTAAGAGCATCTGGACTTATTAAAACGATTGGGGAAGAGATTGACCAAAATTATTTAGACCACTTACTTTCTATTTCAGAGAAGCCACAAATTGCGACAGAAGTGGATCTATCCATTGTGTTTACTCCATTACACGGTACAGCTAATAGTATGGTCACTAGAGGATTGCAAGCACTAGGATACAAAGACGTTCATGTGGTGAAAGAGCAAGAAATGCCAGACCCAAATTTTTCAACGGTGTCTTCACCAAATCCGGAAGAACGTTCAGCCTTTAAATACGCTATATCTTATGGAACACGTTTGAATGCAGATATTTTAGCAGCTACGGATCCAGATGCAGATCGCGTGGGAATTGCCGTAAAGGATACGAACGGGGAGTATGTTCTTTTAACAGGAAACCAAACAGGTGCCGTTCTTTTAGAGTATATTTTAAGCATGAGAGCAGAAAAAGGTCATATTCCTGAAAATGGTCGAGTTTTTAAAACTATTGTCACTTCTGAGTTAGGTCGTAAAGTGGCTGAACATTACGGGGCTTCTGTTGAAAATGTTTTAACAGSCTTTAAATTTATCGGTGAGAAGATTAAGCATTATGAAGAGAGTGGAGAGCATAGCTTTTTATTTGGCTATGAAGAAAGCTACGGGTATTTAATTGGTGACTTTGCACGTGATAAGGATGCTATTCAAGCTGTATTAATGGCTGTTGAAGCGGCTGCTTATTACAAAAAGCAAGGAAAAACCCTGTATGAAGTATTATTAGACTTGTATGATAGGTTTGGATATTATCGCGAAGGTTTACAATCACTAACTCTTAAAGGGAAGACCGGAGCAGATCAAATTCAATCTATTCTTACTACATTTAGAGCAGAGCCTTTTGAACAGCTTAACAATGTTAAAGTGACAGCCGTTGAAGATTATAAATCTTCTGTACGTACAAATTTAGTGGAGAATACGAAAGAAACCATCGAACTACCTAAGTCTAATGTGTTGAAGTACTATTTAGAAGATGGGACATGGTTCTGTGTGCGTCCATCTGGAACTGAACCAAAAGTGAAATTTTATTTTAGTACGATTGGAACATCATTGGATGATAGTGAACAGAAGCTAAAAGCATATGAAGAAGCGGTTATGGCGAGAGTAAACGAGCTTGTTACAGCATAAAATAAAAGAGGATGACCATTGTCATCCTCTTTATGTTTATCTTTTAATGATAATAGGCTTCGTCTAGAGTATCTGGAAATTGACCATTTGCATGCTCAATGTACCTCATTAAATTATACATGTTCGATTCCACTTCCAGATAATCTTTAGAAAAGTTATAGGCATGAAGAAAATGTTCAATTTTCTTTGAAAGAAATTGATCTTTCGTTCTAACCATTAATAACAAAAGATTATCCCATTCTGAACGATGTGTATAGTATAGAGCTCGATCATAATCCATTTTGTTCAATCACTTTCCCTCCTTCTTGAAGGGTTGCTATTAGTGTATGCGATTCAAACTGGATTTGTCTCAGTAAAAACTGCCTATTGGATAAAGTCGGTATTTCTTAATATTGGATGGATAATATCTTGTCCTACATGTTCAGCTTTATGAATTAATTAAAAAAAATAGAGTAGGTAACACTACAAATGTGGAGGGATTGTTATGGCATTAGAACAGATAGTTATTCAAGACAAAAATCTGAAATATGAAATGAAGCTAAATCGGATGGTATCCTCTGGATTATGTAAGGTCTTGGAATACACACCGACTAGGGATAATCCTTTTAAAAATGCATATTGCCTCTATTTTCGAAACGACCTTATCCTAACCAAATTAGGGAGAATTCAAGAAGGCTCCATGTTAGAGTCACTCTTTCATAACGGCTATACAGTGAACTATCCTCATCCCTTTATTTCAGTCCGTTCCATCATTACCTTTAACCAACATGTCACAMCCAATCAGTACAGKGGTACGAAAATTGCRGAATACTTACTCTCCTCAAGAACTAGTGTATTTACTTTCATTCCTTGATTCATTTGCTCCTAGAGAAAAATTAATGAAACTGATGCGCAGCTATTATTATGATTATCGAAGAAACGGGAAGTTCAAAAAAGCATTTCAGATACTAATGGGAATCCAGTGGTACGATTCTAATGATAAATGGTCACATGAACTTGCAAATGGGATGGATTATTTAAAATATACCCTACAGTATGAAAAGGCAGGTGTACATTTGATTGAGTTGGATCCATTCTTAGGAGAATTGCTCCTGTTTAAACAGCTTGAAAATCCAGCAGCGATAGAAGAACTTATGCGCTTATACAATAAAAGAAATCTTCAAAAGGAATTAGTTTGGATCTTTTTACAAGGTGAAACAATTCTTGATCAAAAGGAATGCTTACATTTACTTTCTACTTATTTTACTCTTGAAGAAAAGTGGGAAATTCTGAAGGAAATAGTAAACAAAGAGCCATCTTCTTTATTCATTGATGCTTTCATAACGTCCTCTAAAACATTGAAAAAATATGAGGAGTGTTTTACATTGTTAGTTCGTTTTGGAAAGTCAAAAGAACTGGATATGGAGACACTTTTACAAGAAGATCTGGATGTGACAAAATTAGACCGCAAAGCCTTATTTGAAAATGCTATTCAATTCCTGTCCACAGAACATCTAGAAACCTTTCTTCAAACCCTATTACCTTCTGTATTACAAGTGGAATCTTTGAGTACTGTATTTGAATGGTTAGAGCCACTAAATGAACATAACGATACTCCACCCGCATATACCACTATTAAAAAAATGGTTACCCTACAAAATGACTTAGAACAGCAGTTTTCATTAGGAACTATGTATCAAGAGATGAAAATGCACAAAGAAGCCATAGAATGCTTTGAATGGGAGATGGAAATGCATCCTCAAGACCCATTGCCAGTCAAATGGTTGACAAAGCTCTATTCTGAAATGGGTAAGAAGGAAGAAGCCAAAACTACTTAAATTTACTCCATTCCATGCAGAAAACATCGAATTTATAATACAACTTGCTAAAATGCTCTTGTCATTAAACAAAGAGAAGCGCAGCTTACCATTCGAGATGCGTTTCTCTACAGTTAGTTTAGCACTTTTTTACATTCTTCCAAGCACTTCATACTAGCGTCTGCACAGGCTTGACAATGATCATGATCGTGTTTTTTACATTCCTCCGCACAGGCATAACATATCTCCATACAGGCGCGGCGTTTGTTGGGAAAGTGAGTTATATGCGGTCGATTGATTCTACTGGAAAAATTGACCGATTAGTGATGAAACACAGGCTCACTTGTAGAAAGCATGGCATCTTTACAACATGGATTGACCAAGCGTATAAACAAAGCGCGTTTGCGTAAATCTCCTGTCCAAAACGCACAAAGAGGAGAACGCCCCGTTATTTTTGTTTAAATAATAGAGTTAAATAGTGCAGTAAGGAGGGAGTATCAATATGAAAAACTATATTTATACGGAGCAAGATTTAGCGAGGTTATGCGAAGTTGCCGTAATACTTTCACAATACGAAACGTACTGTTTATGTAAAATTATAGACACTCAGGACATCCATGCAATATGTTGGTTGTGGCACCACCATTCGCACTTGTATAAGTAGGGGCAACAAAATTAAACACAGTAGTTAAGATTGCAACAGCAAATAATGCTTTTACTTTTGTCATTTGGTTCACCTCCTAAACTATAAGTATGGTATTATTATACATAAATATATAAATAAGGTAAACGTTAAACTGTTATTAATTTACAGAAAAATTAGTAAAAAGGAGGGTTTCTACTGTACTCGCTGTTTATACGTGTCATTCCAGTAATCATTACGATTCTAGTGCTTTTTATAATCCCAGCTCTATCTTATTTAAAGACCGGCCGTCCTTTTATAGAATGGTCTTTCTTGATAGGTGTTATATCTACTTTGACGTTTTTCTTTATACACGGTCCAGGATACATGTCTTATAAAAATAAGACTAAAGAAGAAATGAAAAACAATTTTTATAAATCTGTGTCTTTCTGGATTTCGCTTTTATATACCGTGGTCTCATTCTATCTTGTGGTTCATTATTATTCTGAGTAATTTTTACTCCATTACAAATAAGGCTCTATTTAACAAGCCGGGGTGGACTCATTGCAGGGTGCATGTCGTCAAAGGCAACTCAGGTGCTTTCCAGAAAATGCGGACCTCTTTCCGAGCGCAGAAGGTTAGAAAGATTTGATCGAGGAAATAGCAATGAGCTGCTATCTCCTTTTTTCCACTTAGCAGATTGGCTTTGCACGCCGTATATGGAGTTTGAAATCTACTATTTATTAAAATAAGTATTTATGTATCTAGAAAGGAATGAATAAATAATGAACTATTCTACACCGGATATAACTACTTTATTGCAAAGCAGGGCTTTCACTTCTGCTATTAGTTATTTTATGTTCATAGTTTTTTAAAAATTTTTCTTAGATTTTAGAGACCGCTCATAATAATCAAAAACGTAACGTTTAAAAAAATAAAAATAGAATAGATCTGTCAATGCGTGTGTCTATTAGTTGGTTTTATAACTTACTTATCACATTTGTTCATAAATTATAGATGAACTTTCCTAATTCGATATTCGAGAAGATGGATAATGAACATTTAGCGAACCTCCCTACTCAAAGGGGTTTGCTTTTTTATTGATCAATCGGTCGCGACGATGTCCGTAAGAACATATATCAAGATTCCTGTATTTAAGACCATATTGACTTCAAGGCCTGTTAATTTGTTAATTCCTTCTGCAATCATAGGGATTCCTAATGCCAAAGTCGTTCCAGCACCTCCTATAAGCCCAAATATAAATAATATATCAATGAGCGTTCCTACTGGTACATCTGCCAATTTTCCAATGACTGGTCTTGTAGCTTCACTTATCTTAAGGACAGGTTTCTTACGAACAGTAGAAATAAGCGATGGGGAGTGCAGGTAGGGTATAAATAGCCCATGCAATAAGTCCCCAATGGAATATTCCATATGTACTTGCCCAAACAATGGATTCTTTCGATTGCGGAAGAAGTCCAAAAGGAGGTCCTTGATAATAATAGGCCCACTCGATTGTACCCCAGTATAGAATACTTGAGCCTATACCTGCGCAAAAAAGCATCCCAGCCCACGAAAAGCTGTTAAATTCAGGTTTCTCATGCACATCGCCTAATTTAATTTTTCCACTATCGCTAAATGCAACATAGATTAAAAAAATGAACACAGCTAGTCCCATGATTAAATAGAGCACGCCTAATTTAGTGGTAATAAATTCGTTTAATTGGTTAACAAAAACTTGTCCTTTATCAGGGAAAAGGATGAGGGGAATGGTTACCCCAAGAAGTAGTATCAGTGCTCCAAAAAAAGTGGTCCAATCGATTACGGAATTTTTCATCGAAGTCTCCAATCTAGTAGTATTTATTGTATTGCTACTAATGAATGTGTTTATTTCATTTTTTGTTATAGTAGGAAAAGGTATACGGAATTCTTTTAAAATAAAAACTCATACAACACGAGACATAATTTTTGTATAATGTACTCTAGAATGGAGGTAAATGTAATGCTCAAATCTTATATAAAGTGGTTGATTCCCTTAGTGATTATCCTATTGGTTAGAGTCGAAGTAACATATGCTCATACTCAATTAGTCGAATCTTCTCCTTCCGCAAATGAGGTGGTACAAAATGAATTAACGGAAATTGAATTGATGTTTGGAACCGTGATTGAAGAGGCAAGTTCATTCAAAATTTTAAATAGTACGGGAGAAGAACAACGAGTATCTACTATTAACATTGAAGAGGATAAAATGACGGGAGAGATTGAGGGGCTATCAAATGGTTCTTATATTATCTATTGGGAAATTGTTGGAGCAGATGGGCATATCATAACTGGGGAAATTCCTTTTACACTAGATGTTATGGAGAGAATCAAAAAGAATGAACCAGAGTCTGCTAGTGATTTAGAGGAAGAGAATCCTCCATATGAGGAAAATGATACGCTAGAAGAAAATAATCAACAAGATGGAAGTATGGGAGATACAAATCAACAAGGTTCCAGTCTATTTTTAGGAGTAGGTGCCATTGTCTTACTATTCATCACTTTCTTATTTGTTAGGAAAAAATAAAGATGGCATTTCTTATGGAAGCTATATTATATATAGCCTGTAGCATGTCAATGGGTATCCTAGTGCTAAGCGTGGTAAATGTGAATTCTATACCATTGCTAAAGATTCCTAGTTATCTTTTTCCTTGTCCTTGGTGATGATTATGATTACTGCATATTATCCCGTCATTGATTTAGCATCTAGATTATCGACTGACACATCTTTTCTATTGAACCTATTAAACATAACCATGCACTATCAAATTGGGAAGAGTTGGTTGGTAACAGCCTTACTTGTTATTTTCATGATGATATTCACTAAGGTTAAAAAGGATTCAAAACGATCTTCTATCATAAAAATTATCGCTTTAATAGCCGTATTAATAAGTATAGGAGCAGCTTCTCATTCCAGTACGATAACAAAATGGTCTGGAATGTTTGGTCACTCTGTGCACCTAATCTCTGTTACCATTTGGGCTGGAACCCTGATCATCGTCAGCTGGTTTTCTGTAAATAAGCATAATTGGATATTGTTTTTAACTTGGTATACCCCTTTAGCGCGTACATGCTTTTTTATCGTAATGGCTGCGGGACTTTATTTAATGAGCCTTACCGTTTCTTATCAAGATTACCCCGACTCCTGGATATTACCCTATGGACAAAGCCTACTTATAAAACATGTTATGCTAGTCCCATTACTCTATTTTATATTCATAAACAGTAGGTGGGTGAAAAAAAGATTAATCTATAATCCTACATTTGATCCTAGGAGACTTGCGAGGGTTGAAACTATTTTTATACTGTTCATCTTTATAGTAACAGGAACACTTGGACAAAATTCCCCTCCACATAACATAAAAGAAACATGGAATGGGGAAGGCTATTCCGTGTTATTTCAATTGTTTTTTCAGGTAGAAGAATTTTATTCTATCGGTTTAACTTTTACTACACAGGGCATACTTTTCCTTTTATTAACCGGGTGCTTTACAACCCTTATTTTCGCTGAGTTAAAAAGAGAGGGAAGAGCAGGTATAGCATTGGTGTGCGGGATTTTTACTTTCATTTGTCTTTATTTAGGAATAATGGAAAGCGTTACTCTACATTAAAAATAGGGTGCTCCAAGCTTTGGAGCACCCTATTATCGTCTTTATTTGTTTAAATGTTCCTCTGGATGTCCTAACTGATATCCTTGTGCGTAATGAATCCCTAACGCCCTAGCTTTATCCACATCCTCTTGTGCTTCTAGACCTTCCAATATGATCTCTTTGTCTTCTAACCAGATAAGTAAACTAATTAAAAATGTTTGCTTTTTTGTGATACTTGCTAAATCTTTGCTGAAATAATGATCAAGCTTTACCATATCAGGTGAAAGTTCAATTAATGATACAACGGACGAAGTACTTTTACCTAGTTCATCAATGGCTATCTTTATTCCAAATGATTGAAATAAACTAATCTGTTCTTTCAGTTGTTCTAGTGTGGTTAAGTCAACTAATACGTTCATCTCTAATACGAGACGAGACGGTTCAAAGTCTAACTCAGTAATCAATTGAGTTAGAAACGATATAAACTGAGCATCACCTAATGTGGAAGGGAAGATGTTAACAGATAGAAACACATGATCTTCCCAGTACGTATGCTTAAATTGAGCCAAGCTGTTTTTAATAGAAGCGGTATCAAGTTCATATAGGAATTCCTGTTCATGAGCCAACTGAAACAATTCTTTAATGTCTTTATACATCGTAGTGCGCATTAAAGATTCATATCCTACAATTTCCATTTCTTTTAGGTTATATATAGGTTGAAATATATTAGTAAATGGGTGGATGTTGCTATGTACAAATTTTTCCATATTAGATCTTCCTTTAACATATATTCGTCTTTCATCTATTTACGTAATATTGTCGTGGAACATTAAGAAAAGTTAAAGGTAATGGGGACTTATGGAGTAGTAATTGCAGCTGTCTGGCAGATCTATGAGTAAGCCCCTATAGCTTTGCATACCAATATATCAATTGGATTGCCCTTATATATTCCATTAACTCACACCATCCTACTATATATATGTAGATTTTTCTATATTTTTGTTGAAATTTGTTGAAACTGAATCATAAGACCCATTACAAAAGCATTAAACAATAGGTCAAAGGTTAAAATCATCTAGTCCTCATGAATAGAAAGGTCTCCTCATATAATGAAGTAAGTAAAAGGGGGGAGTGTCTACATGATGGATCAGGAGCATAAAGAACTCCAAACTGCAATTGGAGAGATTACAGAGATTGCTAAAGGTTTTGGCCTTGATTTTTACACCATGAGATATGAGGTGTGTCCAGCAGAAATTATTTACACATTTGGGGCATATGGAATGCCAACGAGATTTTCTCATTGGAGCTTTGGTAAGCAGTTTTTCAAGATGAAGCTTCAATATGATTTAGGATTAAGTAAAATCTATGAACTAGTGATTAATTCAGACCCATGTTATGCTTTCTTGCTTGATTCCAACTCATTGATTCAGAATAAATTAATTGTTGCCCATGTTCTAGCTCATTGTGATTTCTTCAAAAATAACGTCAGATTTCAGAATACAAAACGTGATATGGTAGAGAGTATGGCTGCGACAGCCGATCGAATTAGACAATATGAAATAAAATACGGAAGAGAAGAGGTCGAAGACTTTTTGAGTGCTGTTCTCGCAGTAGAAGAGCATATTGATCCATCTCTTCTACGTCCTAAGTTAAACTGGACGCTAGATGATGCAGAGTGGGAAGAGGAGGAAGTGGTTAAGGCATCAGAATATGATGATTTGTGGTCATTAGATGAAGAAAAAAAGAATCCCAAACCTAAAGAAAAAAAAGACGACGTCAATTTCCACCTCAACCGGAAAAAGATTTGTTGTTATTCATTGAACAATACAGTCGAGAATTAACAGACTGGCAGCGAGATATTTTAACAATGATGAGAGAAGAAATGCTATATTTCTGGCCACAGCTTGAAACGAAGATCATGAATGAAGGTTGGGCATCCTATTGGCATCAACGTATACTAAGAGAAATGGATTTAACTAGCTCTGAATCGATTGAGTTTGCTAAGTTAAATGCAGGAGTCGTACAGCCATCTAGAACTCAAATTAACCCATACTACTTAGGATTGAAGATTTTTGAAGACATTGAAGAACGGTATAATAATCCAACAGAAGAAATGAAGGAAAGAGGGGTTAAATCTGGATCTGGTAGAGAAAAGATATTTGAGGTTAGAGAAATTGAATCAGATATTTCTTTCTTACGGAACTATTTAACGAAGGATCTTGTTCAAAGGGAAGATATGTACTTATTTCAAAAACAGGGAAGAGATTACAAGATTGTTGATAAATCATGGACTGAGGTACGTGATCAATTAGTCTCTATGAGAGTAAACGGCGGCTTCCCGTATATCACAGTAAATGATGGGGACTATCTAAAAAATGGCGAGCTATATTTAAAGCATTGGTATGAGGATGTTGAACTTGATATCAAATATTTAGAAAAAGTTCTTCCATATGTTCACCATTTATGGGGGAGAACATGTCACATTGAAACGATTGTTGAAGGAAGGAATATGTTATTCACCTATGACGGTAGAAAGGTGCAAAGAAAATATCTATAATGAATTTACACTATATGTATAGAAGGAGGCTGACTCAAAAGGTCGTAAAAAACGATTATTGAGCGACGACTTTACATGGATCTCGAAAAAGAGGGTGTTCCGCCGAAAGGTATAATTTAGGAACATCCTCTTTTTCCTGTTTTAGATCTGGTCTAATAATAAGATTCCTGTTTATTATTATGTCTAATCCAGTAAACAAGCCTTCATGAACAGTCCGTAAGGCAGAGGTTTCTTAGTGGTATAAAAGTGATTCATGCAAACTGAGAGGTAACCTCTATCTCATTAAAGGAGTATCAACACATTAATAATTTTCATGCTGATGGAGTGATCCCCAGCGATGCATTTCCTGCAATAGAGGGAGTAGAGTTAACCCAATTTTAGAAATAGAATATTCTACTCTAGGTGGAATTTCATCGAAAAACATGCTTTTCAATTGAAATAGGAGCAATGAAAAAAGCTAGTTAAAAAAATACAGAAGGTCTGATTTTTTAACAGCTTCATTCTATTTAAGAATGGTATCAAGTATATTTAAATTTTTCTCCATTAGCGTAAAGAAGTCTTCATTATTTTGAATATCTTCTTCTGTTAAAACAGATAAATTGTGCAAATAGGCAGCTTCCGCACCAATTTCATTTTGAATAATCTCACCAATTTTTGCTGATACGTTCTGTTCGAATACTACATACTGGATGTCGTGTTCTTGAGCCAATTTGATGATATCGGCCAATTGTTTTTGAGAAGGTTCTTCGGTTGAAGAGATACCTGATATGGCAATTTGCTCAATACCATATCGACTTTCCCAATACCCAAATGCAGCATGAGAAACTAATAGCTCTTTAGACTCCTTTGATTCTAGTAAAGTAGTAAACTCTTGATCCAAATCTACTAGACGAGTTTTAAGTGTTTCAAAGTTTTCCTCAAACTCTCCTGACATTTCCGGTTTCATAGTTACCAACTGATTTTTTATCGTTTCAGCAAGCTGTAAAGAATAGTTAGGGTCAATCCAAATGTGTGAATCTACATCCCCATGATGATGTCCTTCATGTTCATCTTCATGTTGTGTGTCTTCTTCATGATCACTATGCTCATCTTCAGTAGCATGATCTTCATGATCACTATGCTCATCTTCAGCGGCATGCTCTTCATCTATGATGCCAGTCAATTCATCAATATCTAGATCCTTTGTTGCTTCTAGGAGAACAATTTCCTCAGATTGAAGTGATTCGCTCATTTTATCAGCATACGGCTCCATGCCGTACCCGTTATAAATAAACAGATCGCTCTCAGCGACTTCTATCATTTGTTTGGTGGTTGGCTCGAAAGTATGTGAATCCGTTCCTGGTGCCATAATAGTTTCAACCTCAACATGCTTTCCTCCAATTTGAGATGCAAAGAAGGCAAGGGGGTATAAGGTTGTATAAATTTGAATCGTATCATTGTCATGGTTGATTTCAGGTGGTGCGGATGTGGTTGATTGGCACCCAGCTGCCATGACCAATAAAGATAGAATAGATGGTACTAGTGCTTTCTTTATCATATAATTCCCTCCTTGTAGGGATTGATAAATCCTACATAATATCGCTAATCGATTATATCGTAATCGTTACGGATTGTAAACAAGAATATTTCCGATTTAATATTTTTCCAGTTGATATAGTATGAGAGTAGTATCGTTAAAAAGTTCTGATTACTTTGTTATTTGCTAACTGGGTAAAAATGTGTAGAGTCAAAAGACTATTCATTGTATGATAATTAAATCTTGTTTAGAAGATAGGAAAATTGGGAATAAATTTCTATCCAACTCTCCCCTAAAAAGATAGAGAGTGATAGAAGGGTATAGTAAAGGAATCTTTAGGAGGCAACATGACATCACGTAATCCATATTTTGATAACGGAAAAGCGATTCTCATTTTTTTCGTTTATTCTTGGGCATACTTTATCTGGAATGCTTGGAGAAAATCAATTAATAGATAGTATTTATCTCTTTATCTATTTGTTTCACATGCCTGCATTTATTTTTATCTCTGGCTTCTTTGCTAGAAAAATACAAACATGGGAACAGTTTTTCAAAAATAATAAAAAAAATATTAGTACCATATATCATTTTTCAACTCTTGTATACCTATTATTATAGGGGTGTTTATGGAGATGCCATAGAATTTACCCTTCTTTCTCCTAGATGGGCATTATGGTTTTTATTGAGCTTATTTTGTTGGCAGCTGCTGCTTGTACCATTTTCAAGGTTGAAAAAGGGGGTAGTCTTTGCCGTTCTTCTTTCACTCGTTATAGGGTATATTGATGGGATTGGAGAAACGTTGACTTTATCTCGAACCTTCTTCTTTTTCCCATTTTATCTTATCGGATATAAGTTAGATTGGGACACTCTAGACAGAGTGTTCAATCGTTTAGATAAAAAGATTACGATAGTAAGTGGAGCTTTCGTATTTTTACTAATCTATCTAGTAGGAGATATTGGGGTAAGAGAATGGCTTTACGGGAGAGTCCCCTATGAAGATGTTCTAAACCAAAGTGCACTATTGGGAAGTGTTTATAGGATGATCGTCTATATTGCCATGGGAATTGTGACATTTTTGTTCTTACGTCTAATTCCAAGAAAAACATTATCTATTACACCTGTTGGCTCGATCACTTTGTTTATGTATCTATTTCACATGTTTATCTTAAAGTTTGTGAAAGAATCGACGGTGTATGAATGGATTCATGAACATCACCAATATTATCTGTTGGTCGTTATTTCTTTGATTGTCTATTTTATATTAACAAGAAAATTAGTTATCCGTTTAGGAGAGATTTTGACCTTTTCACCACTTCATACTAACAAAGTGAAATCCGCGAGATAAATCGCGGATTTTCTTTATATTATTAATGGAATTAGTTGACATATTCTGTGTCTGTGTAAGGAGTTGCTACCCATCCTTCCATTTCTACAAATAAGCGGACGGCGATAACCTGTTTGTCCTCTTGTAAAGTAAAGAAGTGAGGGTTACCTTCAGGAACGCTAATTACATCTCCAGGTTCTAGATTCACATCAAAATAACCTGTTGCTTCGTCTCCTTTAATAATGAAGATTCCATGTCCAGAAAGGATGGCGCGTACTTCATCTTCTGAGTGAGTGTGAATCTCTTCAAATTTCCTTACTAACTCTAGAATATTAGGTGTTGATTCTGACAATGCGACAATATCCCAAATTTTATAGCCTCTCCTAGCAGATAGTTCATTTATTTCACTCTTAAAAAGGGCTAATAATTCCTCTTTTTCTTCTGGAGTTAGATTGAACTTATTCTGGAATGAAGTAGGAATTTTTTCAACATTCCAATGCTCATATAGTACGCCTTGCGTTTGTAAAAATTGTTTCACCTCTACTTGGTTGACAATTTTTTCTTTTGTTTGGCGAAGGGTAATCGTTGCCATACGTTTTTCCTCCTATACTAGTAATCTTCTTTTAACATGGAGTTGAAATAAAAATTCCCATGCCTCTAACTGTTTTTTTGCTTCAAACGCAGTAGTTGCCCATACCGTAATCCCGTGATTATGAATGAGTACAGCTCCTTGATCACCTAGTACATGCTTTGACAGTTCAGCCGCGAGTTGAGGGATGTGGGCGAAATTGTGAATGATGGGAATGGTTACTTCAGCATCTTCTTCCCAAAAACCTAATGCTTTAATGAGCTCATTATGCTTAAATGTGATGAATCCTTCTTTATGAAATATGTCAGAAAGGACGTTATTCTCCACGGTATGAACATGTAAGCAACAACCTGCATTTGTTTTTTTATATATTTCTTGATGTAATAGTGTTTCAGCAGATGGTTTTAAACCATTATCTTCAAGAGGAATTCCCTCTCGGTCTACTAGTAAAAAATCATCATCCGTTCGCTGACGTTTATCCCTACCACTTGCAGAGACCAAAAACGTTAATGGGGAATCTGACACTTTAATAGAAAGATTTCCACTTGTTCCATAGAACCAATCTCGGTCTGCTAATTCATCTTTAATATCTGCTAGTATCCTCCATTCTGTACTGTAGCTCATATTGGGATCCATTCCTTTTCTAAAATGTGTATGACTTCATGGAAAGAGTGAAAATCTTTATACGGTAACCCTAGGCTTTGACATTCATCTGACAATACTTTTCCACATGAAAGCGTCAAATCTGCTAGTTTTGCTGCTTCAATATCAGTGACGGAGTCTCCTATCATTATGACCTTTTCATATGATTGTCCAATTTTTCGAATGATGGAAGGTTTACAGCAGCCACACTCATTTTGACAAGCTGAGTCACACGTATAGGGCCAAATGATGCGGATTTTTTCATGTGAAAAATCGGCTTCATTACAATAAATGTCATCTATCGAAACGAAACCAGCTAAAATGGGATAAATAAAGAAATCGATCCCTCCACTAACAATCGTTAATGGAATCTCTTCTGTTTGACAATACCCAATCAATTCTTCAAATCCTGGCCGAATTGTGGCTGTAGATACTAAATGCTGACGAAATTCCTTTTGTCTAGAAGAGGGGAGAAAGGAGAATAATCTGCCTACACCGTCTTGAATGGGTACATCCTTCGTAAGAATTTGTTGAATAATAGTCTTTGCTTCCTTCGGAGCATAGGTGTTCATTAATTCAATAATGTTATCATTCATCGTAATAGTTCCATCAAAATCACAGTAAATATGGAGTGGTCGTCTTCTAGTCATTATTGCCATGTTTGTAGTGCTACCTTTAGCTCATTTTGGTGTTTTGAAGGATGGAACAGAGATCTTCCAAATGAAACGTTATCAATGGCTTGTCTAAAAGCTATTACTCCTTTTGTTGGTCCTTCAGGGTGACCAAATACGCCTCCCCCCGCCATTGATGATGGAGTCCTTACCAAAATCGTTCATAATTTTTTCTGTTAAGCCAGGATGGATACCGGCTGATGGAACAGAAAAGCACTTCTTAAAATATGGATCTTCCCCAATCAACTCTTGATGGAGCTTTAATGCGTCACTTCTGTCCATTGCAACGCTACCATATGGAGAAGCAAATAAAACAAAATCGGCGCCAGCTATTCGTAACAGCTTTCCGAGTAAAAGAGAAGGTGAAATACCGTATTCATTTGAACTTGTCATGGCTCCACTTACTGCAGGGTGGACCATAATGGGTACACGGACAAAAGGGTCTTCCCGTAGTGTTTGAACTAGATCTATCCCATATGAGAATGCGTTGAGTAATATGATATCTGCCCCTAAATCCGAGGCAAGTCTTGCTCTTTCTATCACTTCATTCGTCTTGCCAGAAATGTTCACACTATATAATGTTCGATGTCCCGTCTGTTCGTAGGCTTCTTGAAGTGTTCGTTTCATCACTGTTATTCGTTGCTCAAATGGAGTGAATGAATTTTCAAAAAGAATCTCATCATCTTTGACAATGTCAACGCCACCAAGTGCCAGATTTCTTAATTGATTGGATAGAAAGGTCAAATCTCTACCAATAACCCCTTTAAAGATCGCCATTAATAATGGGCGGTCATGAACATTCAGTTTTTGTCGTATATTTTCTAATCCAAATTGAGGGCCTGAAAAATGTTTTTTTAAATCGTTAGGAAATTCTAGATCTAGTAATCTAATTTTTCCATCTAACGAAAGTTTTCCAAATACCGTTGTTAGAATCGCAGGAATATCGGGACTGAAATTCAGTAAAGGGTAGGCAATCTTTATGATGCCTTTGTTCTCTGCTTTCTTATCAGATTTTTCAACAGAAATGACTTCTCCTCTATGTTTAGACAGTTAGTTTTTTTTCTAAATGTGGTAAATCGGTCCAAGATCCAACGGTGAGTCCTAATGCGATACTTTCTGCTTTTTTTTCGAGATTTTGATATGGGCCATGAACTAAATACGTGGCTATAAGGTAGGACATATCGATAACTCCCTCCTTTGCTGTAGGTAAGTATAGTAGTAGTCAAAAAAATAACGTCTCTTTTCCTGACAGAAAAGAGACGCTAAAGGATATAGACGAAACTCTTATCTCTCAGCATACTTGCTGCAAGAATTAGCACCGTGCCTAATACATTAGGTCGGTTGCCGGGCTTCAAAGGGCTAGTCCCTCCACCTGCTCTTGATAAGAACTGTATAAAATTGTTTGATACTGGATTGATTTGGATTATGACACCATTTACACTTTGTGTCAACTATTTATTTAGAAAAATTAGAAAATATTTAACGCTTTAATACGATGAACAGCTTCTAGTAGCCTATCTTCAGTCGCTAGAAGTCCAACCCGAACATAGCCTTCTCCATAACTTCCAAATCCTATTCCTGGTGCTACGACTACATGAGCCTCCTTCAGCAAAAATTCAGAAAAGCTTTCAGACGTATATCCTTTAGGAATTCTAAGCCAAGCAAAGAATGAGCCAGAAGGAGAGGTAACATCCCAACCAATATCACGAAGTCCATTCACCAAAACATTTCTTCTGGATTCGTACGTTCTGACAAGCTCGGAAACACAAACTTGTGAGCCTAGTAATGCAGTAGTTGCAGCCTCTTGAATAGCACCAAATAGACTAACATGAAGGTGATCTTGTAAAAGTTCAATACTGGATATAATATCACTGTTACCTACAGCAAAAGCAACTCTCCAGCCTGCCATATTATACGTTTTAGATAAAGTATATATTTCGATGCCGCATTCTTTAGCTCCCTCGGTTTGCAAGAAACTTCGGTGTTTTTGATTATCAAAGGAGATGGCTCCATATGCGAAGTCATGAATTACGCATAGTTCATGCCTTTTAGCAAAATCTGCGGTCTCTATGTAGAAATCCTCAGAAGCAACAGCGCCAGTTGGATTGTTGGGGTAGTTCAAGAACATAACTTTTGCATGTTTAAGAGTCTCTTCGTCTATTTCGTTGTAATTTGGTAAGAAATTGTTGTGTTCAAGTAAAGGCATTTCTTTCATCCTTGCACCAGCAAGAGCCAACCCTGATAAGTAATCGGGGTATCCAGGGTCTGGAACTAACGCGATTTCACCAGGATTTAATATACATTGACTTACCTCAACTAGACCAGCTTTTCCACCAAAAAGAATTGCGACTTCATTGTTAGGATCTACAAGCACGTCATACTCTCTCTTATAGAATTCAGCAATCGCCTGTTTGAGATAGGTATGTCCTCTAAAGGGGGAATACTTATGGTTTTCTGGTCGAGCTACAGCTTCTTGCATAGATTTCACGATATGGGGCGGAGTAGGTAAGTCTGGATTGCCTTGTCCCAAATTAATCACATCATAACCCAGTGCAGTAATTTGTTGTACATTAGAAACAAGTCGAGCAAAAAATTGTGTAGGAAGATCTTGAATGGTTTTAGATGGTTTAAATGAATTCATACTATCTCCTCATTCGTAACAATTTTCTTGAAATTCTAGTGATTTATGTTATATCGTTAATCCAAACTTGTAAAGAAAAATTTTGAAAGGAAATGACACTATGACAAAAGTAGCTTGTATACAAATGGATATCAGCTTTGGTGATCCGGTTAAAAATAGAGAAACCGTCACAAAAGCTTTTCAAAAACTATTCAGAGAAGAAAAAGTCGACGTAGTTGTATTACCTGAGCTTTGGACCACTGGGTATGATTTAAGCAGAATACATGAAATAGGAGACAAAGACGGGAGAGAAGTAGATTCCTTTTTATCGACTTTAGCTAAAACGTATAGTACGAACATTGTAGGAGGATCTTTTGCAAACATAACAGATGACGGAGTATTAAACACATTACGAGTGTATGATTCTAAAGGCACTATAATCCATGAATATAGTAAAGTACACCTATTTCAGTTAATGAATGAACATCAGTACTTAACTCCTGGAAGTGAAGGAGGGAATTTCTCGTTATCGAATTTCAAAAGTGCAGTAAGTATTTGCTATGATATACGATTTCCTGAATGGATACGAAAGTCGGTTCTAAACGGTGCTGAAGTTGTATATGTTGTAGCAGAATGGCCCGATGAAAGATTACACCACTGGAAAACTATTTTAACTGCAAGGGCAATTGAGAATCAGTGCTATATTGTTGCTTGTAATAGGGTAGGCAGTGATCCAGCGACATTATTTGGAGGTCACAGCATGGTTATCGATCCATGGGGGAAAATTGTAGCAGAGGCTTCTCAACAAGAAGAAGTGTTACTTGCTAAAATATATCCAGAAAAAGTAAAAGAAATCCGAAGCCGTATCCCAATCTTTCAAGATAGACGAGAAAATTTATATTAAAAATGGTTGACAAATGTTAGACTGCGCTGATATTGTTATCATCATATTGAAATTAACTGAATAGTTTGGTCTCTTATCAAGAGCAGGCGGAGGGATTTGGCCCGATGATGCCCAGCAACCGACCGTAATACCATTGTAAAATGGGGCGATGTTCATCGCCAAATGTAAGGCACGGTGCTACTTCCAACAGAATGTAATTGTTCTGGCAGATAAGAGGGGAGAAACAATAGTGTGTATTCGAACCTCTTTCTGTTGAAAGAGGTTTTTTCTTTTAATAGGAGAGTCCAACAAGAGAGGGGAAAAGAATGAATACACAATTTGTACCGATTTATCAAATGTTGACTGAGGAGACAGCTATAAAATACGTCAAAGACAAGGGGTATCTTGTTCAAAGTGAAAACGTACTTTGTGAAGAAATTGGAGATGGAAATTTAAATCTAGTGTTTAGAATTGTGAACGAAAAAGATCAATCCGTTATCGTAAAACAAGCACTTCCCTACGCTAAGGTTGTTGGTGAGAGCTGGCCATTAACCATTAAACGAGCTGAAATTGAGGGTAAAGCCCTTCAGTATTTCAGTGAACACACACCACAATTTGTTCCTAAACTTTATGGAACAGATACGCCGCTAGCGATAAATGTTATGGAGGATCTATCAGACTATAAGATTTTAAGAACTGGGTTAATGGAAGAAGGCAATTATCCAGATTTACCGGAGCATATTGGAGAATTCTTGGCTCATACACTTTTTTACAGCTCTGATTTTGGATTACATCAAGGTAAGAAAAAAGAAAGAGTGGCGGAGTTTGTTAATCCAGAACTTTGTAAAATAACAGAAGACCTAGTGTTTACGGATCCTTTTTATCCAAGTGAATCGAATAATTTTGAGCTTGAATTACAAAAAGATGTAGAGACCATTTGGCACGATCCTATTTTAAAGCTAGAAGTTGCGAAATTAAAAAGAAAATTTTTAACTGAAGCAGATTGTTTAGTACACGGGGATCTTCACACTGGGAGTATATTCGTAACAGGGAATAGTACAAAGGTGATTGATCCTGAATTTGCATTTTACGGACCGATCGGTTTTGACATCGGGCAATTTTTCGCCAATATTCTATTAAATGCTCTAAGTGTGGAGGAAGAATTACAGTCAAAGAGGCTTCAAATCATATCCAAAACATGGGACGTATTCTCTCAAACCTTTTCATCACTTTGGACATATAGTGAAGTGGAACCCTTTGTAGAAGTGGATGCTTTTTTAGAGGACGTATTAAAGCATACTTGGCGGGATAGTCTTGGATTTGCCGGTTGTGAAATCATCCGTAGAACTATTGGCTTAGCTCATGTTGCAGATCTAGATTCTATTCAGGATCAAAAAACAAGAATAAAAGTAAAGAAACAAGCATTAGCTCTAGGTAGAAGGCTGATTACTCAACGAACCATTATTCCATCTCCTAACCAGTTAAGTTTGTATTAGGAGAGGATATCATGACGATAAAGACCGAATTTTTGAGATCAGTAGAGTGGGTAGGCCGTTCTATCAAACTATTGGACCAAACGAAATTACCACTAACAGTTGAGTATATATATTTATTGACCATTGAAGATGTTTGGGAAAGTATTCATTCATTAAAAGTAAGAGGTGCACCAGCTATAGGTATCACAGCTGCCTTTGGTTTAGCACTTTGGGCAAAGTCATACGATGGGTTGAATATGGAGGAGTTTCTGAAACGTCTGAAGAAACAAAGGTACTACTTATCAAGTTCTAGACCTACTGCGGTCAATCTCTTTTGGGCATTGGATCGAATGGTAGCAAGTGTAGAAGGTGTGAAAACGGTTATAGAGGCAAAAGGAACTCTATTAAGTGAGGCCTTTTCCATTCAAAAAGAAGATGAAGAGATTTGTAAGAGAATTGGAGAATATGGTATTGAACTCTTTAAAGATGGTGATACCATCCTTACTCATTGTAATGCAGGAGGTATAGCCACTGCAAAATATGGTACTGCATTAGCTCCATTTTATATTGGGAAGGAAAAGGGTGTATCACTATCTGTTTATGCTACGGAAACAAGACCCCTATTACAAGGGGGACGTTTGACTGTTTGGGAGCTACAAAATGCAGGAGTGGATGTTACGCTAATAACAGACAATATGGTGGCACACACAATTCAAACAAAAAACGTTCAAGCCATTATCGTAGGAGCCGATAGAGTAGCCGCCAATGGGGATACGGCAAATAAAATAGGTACGCTAGGGTTAGCGATTCTAGCGAAGGAATATGGTATACCATTTTATGTGGCGGCCCCTTTATCCACTGTCGATCTTGACATACGGACTGGAGAAGACATTCCTATTGAACAGAGGCATGCCAGTGAAGTTACTCATATATATGGACAACAAATTGCACCTGAAGGAATCAAAGTGTTTAACCCAGCATTTGATGTAACTCCAAGTAAATATATTACTGCGATTATTACCGAGTCAGGGGTACTTACAAATAAGTTTGAAGAAGAGTTAAGACGAGTAAAAAAATTCGCTAATTGAGTATACTATTCTAACTGAATGGTTGATTTTTTGGAAATGGTCAAATGGCAGGGTATGAATTTGACCTCGTTTTGTTAGAATTTGCTATGGTTTTAGTATAAATTAAAAAAGCTGTTCCTTCAGTCAATTTGAGAGGAGCAGCTTTTTCTATCAATTCTCTAGTAATTTTTCAATCTTCTCAGGTGGGATTGGTTTTGAAAGTAAGAAGCCTTGCCCACTCTGACAATTTAGCCCTTTTAATAAATGTAATTGCTCTTTGGTTTCAATACCTTCTGCCGTTACATTTAATTGAAGATGCTGTGCAATGCTCAATATAGCTTTAACGATTTCTTTGCTTTTAGAGTTTTCCACAATACCATCAATAAATGAGCGATCAATCTTAATATGCTTAATACCAAGAAGCTGAAGGTAACTTAAAGAGCTATGACCAGTACCAAAATCGTCAATTGAAACATTCACTCCCATGTCTTGAATGTTCCTCACTACATTTAAAGCTCGCTCAATATTTTTCATGGCTAATGTCTCGGTTACTTCAAGAATCAAAAGATGAGGTGGATAGCTAAATTCTTGCAAAGTTTGGGATAAAAATGAAAGAAAAGCAGGATGCTCAATTTGTTTCATGGACACATTCACAGATAATTTAAGAGTAGGATTATATATTCTATGCCATTCTATCATCTGCTTTATGCTTTGTTTTAACACCCATTCCCCTAACTCTAGAATGATACCAGTCTCTTCTGCGATAGGAATAAATTTGCTTGGAGAGATATATCCTTTCTCCGGGTGGTTCCATCTCAAAAGAGCTTCAAAATTAATAATCTTTTCATCCGATAAGTCATAAAGTGGCTGATAAAAAAACTAGTAAAATGATTGTGTTTCATTGCACTTCGTAAATCTCTCTGAATTTCTAACTTCTCATCACTTTCCGCTAATAAATGTTCTGTAAAAAAGGAGTATTGATTTTTCCCTTTGTCTTTAGAATGGTACATGGCTAAATCAGCTTGAATAATTAGTTTATCACTATTGGTGGTATTAGATGGGAAGTGTGAAACTCCAATACTAGTAGTCACTGAGAAATGATGATCATGAATAGTTGTTGGAATCGTAAGCGTCTCGATTAATATATCCAATTTTGCTCGTACTTCTTCACGATTGTTGGAGTAATAGAGAATGATAAATTCATCTCCACCCATTCTTGAAACAAAACCATCCAATGTGAATAATTCTTGTAAGCTTTTACTTACTTGTTTTAATAGCTCATCACCAAAGCTATGACCATAATAATCATTAACATGTTTAAAGGAATCTAAATCTAAGAATAGTAAATAAAATGGTTCTTTTTTCTCGATGTGTTGGGTTAGTATAGATTCTAAATACAATCTGTTAGGTAGTAGAGTTAACTGGTCATGCTGTGCTAAGAACTCGAGTTGTGTTGAATGTTCCTTTAACTCTTCGTGCTTTTCATTATATTGCTTTTCACTGTAGAGGATGGTTATAAGAATTAAACAGGATAGAGCAATTAAGTTAATAATGGTTATACCGTCAACCAAACTAAATACTTTAAGACCTTCATATAAAATGGCAACACCACTTGTAATCGAAATGGAAGCTATGATGCTAAATAGGAGCTTAAAAAACATAGGAATTTGTTTGTTGTTTAACCGTTCATCAATTCGAATTTGTTTAAATATCCTAAAAATACAAAAAAGAATGTCAGGTTAAAGAAAAATCAGACCTTTAGAAAGTTGAACAGAATCCCAATTTGTTATTTTTAAACTGCTAACTAAAAATCCTATAGGCAACATCGCTGTAATAAGTGAAAAAAAGAGGCTAATAATAAACATATCTATAGAAGGAACATCTTTTTTAATTAATCGAATAAGGGCATAGTTTACTGCGCCATAGCAAATCAATGAACATATTAACATGACAAAGAGTAAAAAGCCTAGAACTGGCATTTTCATATTTTGATTGAATGTAAATAATACGAGAAAAGAAGTAACCCATAATGATACTACGGTTGTGATGGTATGAAACGTGTAGACGGTATACGTATTTTTAGTAAAGCGAGGTAATTCAATATACAAGTAGATGATGAGCATATTTAACAATAGAGCCCATATCAGATAGGAAACTTCCATAGATTCACCTTCAAATAGAATTCTGTACTAGCACTATATTACTATAAAAAATGAGGCAATTCTATAGCGAAACGAGATGTATCACAATGGAAAGAAGACTGAAACTCTTTTACTACACACTAGTAATGAGAGTTTCAGCCTTTTGGTTAAACGGTGAGTACCTTGTTATCTTCTACTAATTTTCCTTTAGATAACCTAACAATCTGGTCAGAAATATTAGCGATTTGCATATCGTGAGTTACCATGATTATACACGCATCTTCCTCATGAGCTAAGCTTTGAAACAGTTGAACGACTTCTTGAGCGGTATGTTCATCTAGGTTTCCAGTCGGTTCATCTGCTAAGATTAACTTTGATTGACATGATAGGGCACGTGCGATAGAAACCCGTTGCTGCTGACCTCCACTTAACGTTAGCACCCGTTGATTTGCTTGATCTAGTGTGAGACCCACTCTATCTAACATTTCAATTGCGTAAGCTTTTTTATTAATGATTTTTGATTTTGTGATCTCCATTGCAGTGACAACATTTTGTAAAGCGGTCATATATGGTAACAAGTTGTATTGCTGGAAAACAATCGCTACATGTTGATTTCGATAGTTGGTTAAACCAATTCTTTTTAAGGTCTCACCCTCAAAAAAGATTTCGCCTTCTGTTGGTTGGTCAAGCCCACATGCTAAAGATAAAAAAGTAGTTTTTCCTGAACCAGATGGTCCCACAACGGTATAAAACGTTCCTTCTTCGAAATCGATAGAAATATTATTAAGTACAGTTTGAGATTTTGCACCGTTCCGGTAAGTATACGATACATTTTTTAATGATAGTATGGCTGTCATATCATACTCCTCCTTAATCTTGTTTAGATAATATAGTTTTTGGTGATAGTCGAAGAACGGTTAAGGAAGGTAATAATGTAGAAATCATGACAATAAGAAATCCAATCCCTCCTAATATTCCTAACTCTTTAGGAGTAACTGATACATCTAACGTATTTATAACATCAACATCTTGTATGGCCGGTAACGTGGCACCACCTTGGAACCCTCCAGCCATTCTATTAAATGATGCAGGTTCTACTATAGCTTCTGATTCTAGGATTTCTTGTGATAGTAATTGTTCTCCAATTACTCCAGAGATATAGGTACCTGACACAGTAGCTATACCAAAAGCTAAGACAGCAATGATCAACACCTCTGTGAAAAATTGACCAACAAGCTTCCATTTCTTTTCCCCTAAAGATAGAAGAACACCCATCTCATATTTTCGATCACGTATATTCATCATAACGATTAAGCCTAGAATAATGGAACCTGCAATAGTAACAAGGTATACAATGTTACTAGAGAACGCAGCAACATTTTCAATAGGACCCATCATTTGTTCGTATAACTGATCATTAGCGGATAGGTTAAACAACTCCCAATCGACGGTGTCGACTGAAGCGGTTAAATTTGTGAAGTCTTCTGTAAAAAGTGGATCTGAAATATAATAGATAGCAGAATCAATGGCATTTGTGTATTGCTCTCCTTTTAAAGTTGAGGCAACTGAATAATGTGTATAAATAGCATTAACAGGATCTAACGCAGGAATGGAAAGTCCTTGCATATTTTCATTGACTTCATTAGTTTGATAGAGACCTATTATAGTTAATTCTTGTATAATCGTTTCGTCAACAGAGGTTACCTCAATTGTATCTCCGACAGTTAGATCATTTTCCTCTGCTAAAGATTGTTCAATTAATGCCCCATTTCCATCCTCTGATAGATGGCTACCTTCTATCAACTCCGCTGTTCCGTCAGTGAATACGTCTACAGAATCCGTGAATTCTACACCCTCAATGGAGACATCAGCAGACATTCCTGATGGTCTAGCGTCAGCACTTGTCGTTTCAGATTCTTCGATTTCCTCTGCAACGGGCTCAAAATTTAAGGCTAAAGCAGAAGTTGTTGAAAAGAAGTTGTAGCCTTTCAGTAAATCCGAGGTGGCTAATTCTTCTGCACCTTCAAGTGGTAGGGGAACAGGTTCAAATCTCACTCGACTTCCTTGACTGTTTTGCTCTAAATTGGCCATAACAGCTTCTCGATCAACAGAAAGAGTAACATCTCCTCCAAGCTTTTGCCTTGCAAGAATACTTGCATTTTCTGCTGCGGATTGAATGGTGATACCTGAAAGAATCAGTACACTAATGACAGTAAAGATTACAAGCAATAGCGCGCTCTTTCCTAATTTTGCCTTTACACTTAATAGTGATCGTTTTAAAAAGTTCATCATGCTCCTCCTATTATTTATCTCATTTTTTTAACCGAACAATTTCGGGATGACCTTAGTTTAGTTGGGGAGTATGACAAACTTATAACGAAACTGGGTGTTTTTTAGGAACTTAGTGAAATCTATTACGTAATGATAGGAAATCATATATAATCGAACAAAAAGAAAAAAGGTGGTTCAAATGAAGATACTTGTCGTAGAAGATAACGAAAGTGTATGCTCAATGATTGAAATGTTCTTTTTAAAAGAAGGCTGGGAAGGGGCATTTGCCACAGATGGAAAAGAAGGATGGGCATTATTTGAATCGAATCCAACAGGCTATGACTTTATCCTATTAGATTGGATGTTGCCAGGAATGGACGGGATTACATTGTGTAGAAAAATTCGAGGGGTAACGAAGAATGTACCTGTTATTATGCTAACGGCAAAAGACTCAGATTCTGATCAAGTACTAGGATTAGAAATGGGAGCAGACGATTATGTTACGAAACCATTTAGTCCACTTACACTAATGGCACGAATTAAAGCGGTACGAAGAAGATATGAAGAAATCCAACCAAAGGGAGCTTCTCTTCATTATAAAGAATCCACTTACTTTAAAATAAGTAAAGAAACAAGAGAAATCTTTTATCAGGATACTGCGATTGACGGATTAACGCCGAAAGAATTTGACTTGTTGTATTATTTTATTCACCATCCAAAGCAAGTATTTACTAGAGAGCAGTTGTTAGATCGTATATGGGGCTATGAATATTACGGTGATGAACGAACCGTTGATGTTCATATTAAAAGGCTCCGAAAGAAAATCCGTACCGCTACCCATCCATTTATTCACACGGTTTGGGGTGTCGGATATAAGTTTGATGAGACGGTAGTAGAAGAATGAAATTGAAGTATTTTCACAAGCAGCTGTTCAGTCATTTTAGTGTACTATTCATTGCTTTCTTTTCAATTAGTATTTTGTTTTCGCAATTAGCAGAGGAGTTTGTTTATCAAGAAAAGGTAGATGACTTAATAGGGTATGGTGAAAAGCTACTACAAGATGTGAGAGATAATAATCAACGACGTGACCTGCTCTTTTTTGCTTATAATTCTTTTTTACAAACAGAAGATGTGAGATTCTATTTCTTTGATACGGGTAGTGAGTTTCTTTACTCAACAGGACCTTACGAAAAACCAGGTCGACTACTTAGTGATGAAGAGTGGGAGAAACTAAAACAGGGGGAGACCATCTCTATACAGCGCGATTTAACAAAATTTGATCAAGGGATGACCATCGTTGCCATTCCAGAGATGTATGATGAACAATTTCAGTATGGGATTCTTTTAGCTGCTCCCTCATCAAGTTCAACAAATGTCATCAATCAGCTAACGGTGTATCTTATTTTCTCAAGTATTTTAGCCTGTTGTCTCGCCTTCTTACTAAGCTGGTTATTATCAAAAAACCATGAAAAACGAATACGAATGCTTCAAGATGCGACATCCAAGATTGCTTTAGGAGATTATACTGTTCAAGTGCCTTTAAAAGGTGAGGATGAAATTGGGAACTTAGGAAAAGACTTCAATTATATGACCAAGGTTCTAAGAGAATCCCAGGAAGAAATCAATAGACTGGAATCAAGACGACGTCGCTTTATGGCTGATGTGTCTCATGAACTTCGAACTCCGTTGACGACCATGAGCGGAATTGTAGAGGGCCTTCAAAATGATCTTATCCCAGAAAGTGAAAAAGAGAAGAGCCTACGTTTAGTGAATAAAGAAACCAAGCGCCTCATCAGGCTTGTGAATGAAAATCTAGATTACGAACGAATTCGGTCTAATCAAATCCCCATCCATAAAGTTTCCATTGATTTAGGGGATTTATTTGAGCTAGTTGTGGACCAGTTAGAATTGATAGCAGAGGAAAAAGACATAACATTACATGTCGATTTGGTGAATGAAGTGAGCGCGTTTGCAGATTATGACCGACTCGTTCAAATTCTCATGAACATAACAAAAAATGCAATCCAGTTTACTGAGCAGGGTTCCGTTACTCTACAAGGGGTGGAAACAAAAAGGGAAACGATTATAAAAATAAAAGATACTGGAATAGGCATGAGTGCGGAAGAAGTTCATTCCATATGGGAACGTTTTTATAAAGCCGATTTATCTCGTACCAATAACCCATATGGTGAGTTTGGATTAGGTCTTAGTATTGTTAAGCAGCTCGTTCTTTTACATGAGGGAACGATAGAGGTAGAAAGTACACCTTTAAAAGGAACACAATTTACTATCACTTTACCAAAACAAAAGAACTCCTCGATGTAAGGGGTTCTTTTGTGTAAAGGCTCCGTTTAATAAAAGTGTGAATATTGACTAATATCCAGCAGTTACGCGGTTAAAAGCAAAGCTATTTTATGTGCATTGGGCAGGGTTATGTAACAGAGCCTTTTCGAAAAGTAAAATCTAGAAAAACATTCGCTCGAACAATACGATTGAAATCATACCAGCTAAAAAGAAGTAATTAAATAATTTATTAGTTTGCTTATGTCCAGTGGAAGGGGGAGCCATTTGATCAAAAGCCTCTTTTCGTAACTCTGTCTCAAAAAGAATCATCTTGAATCTCACCTCTACACTATATAGTAAGCGCTTACAATTGATTTTATACACAGTTGGTTAATTAGTCAAATAATTCTGATGATAATAGAGAGAGGACTTAAACTGATACCATATCATGATGGAGTTATGCTCTTGACCCAAGCTCTAGAAAAAGGAAGAAAGGGCACGCGGTAGTGGGAGCGCGCGTCTCAAGTCCGAGCAAAAAGGAGTAAAGGGCACGCGGTAGTGGGAGCGCGCGGCCCGAGCAAAAAGGAGTAAAAGGCACGCGGTAGTGGGAGCGCGAGTCCCTAGCCCGAGCAAAAAGGAAAAAAGGGCACGCGGTAGTGTAAGCGCGCGTCTCAAGCCCGAGCAAAAAAGGAAAAAAGGGCACGCGGTAGCAAAAGTAAGCCACCCCCGAGGATGCAAATTTACAAAAAATTTACACTACCCTGCTTCCTCCCTTGCCACTAAGATATCAAACTAGTCAAGTCTGTCCCCCTAAAGAGTTGAAGTGGAATCTGAATCATCACCATATGAACTAAGTTTCAGGCATTTTCATTAAAGGTGATGGCAGTGCTTGGCCAAAAAAAGCTATATGGGGAAACAATTACGGTGTAAAACAGCGTCAAACAAAAAACCAGCAGAATATTCTGCTGGTAAAAGAGGTAAAGTATTAATGATTCGCCATCTTAGCATCTGGCTTATGATATACCCCAATTTTATTCACTAATTCTGTGCTTTCAGAGTTTAAGCCGACAACTTCTACCGATTTGCCTGCCTCTTTGAATTTCAAGACAATCTTATCAATAGCTCCAACGGCTGAATCATCCCAAAGGTGAGCATGGGTTAAGTCTAAACGGATATAGTCAGATTCCTTTTTAAAATCCATATGCTGAACAAGTTCAGATACAGAGGCAAAGAAGATTTGTCCATAGATAGAATACGTTGTTGTGTTCGTTAACGTATCCATTTTCTCATCTACACGAACCTTTGAAATCTTGGCTGCAAAGAAGATCGCACTGAGAAGAACTCCTGCTAATACACCTTTTGATAAATCGTGTGTTATAAGAACAATTCCTACCGTTACAATCATTACAGCTGCGTCTGTTTTGGGCATAATATGAAGCTTGGTTAAAGAGGACCAATCAAATGTTCCAATAGACACCATAATCATGACCCCAACTAGTGCGGCCATTGGTATTTGAACAAGAAGGTCGTTTAACACAATAATGAGCATTAATAAGAATACACCCGCGACTAAAGTAGAGAGACGACCACGTCCACCTGATTTTACGTTGATGACAGATTGACCAATCATGGCACATCCGGCCATGCCTCCAAAGAATCCAGCGATAATGTTCGCTATACCTTGTCCTCGAGCTTCGCGGTTTTTATCACTTGCTGTATCCGTCATGTCATCAACAATCTGGGCGGTTAATAAGGATTCTAATAGTCCGACAAGAGCTAATGCTAATGAATAAAGGAAAAATAATACGCAATGTTTCAAATGTTAAAGGAATGTCAGGAAGTAAAAATAATGGGAGCTGCTGAGATAAATTCCCCATATCTCCAACAGTCCGTACGCCTGCACCAGTTGAAATTGCCAAAATAGTAATAATGACAATAGCTACTAGAGGGGACGGGACAACTTTGGTGAATCTAGGTAAAATATAGATAATAGCTAATGATCCAGCAACTAACGCATACATGATCCAGCCTTCTCCTACAAAGTGTGGAAGCTGAGACGTAAAGATTAATATGGCTAGTGCGTTCACAAATCCTACCATTACAGATCGAGGAATAAATTTCATTACTCGCCCTACTTTAAATACACCAAAGATGATTTGGATGATTCCAGTTAAAATGGTAGCTGCTAATAAATATTGTAAACCATAATCTTTAACTAACGTTACCATGACTAGTGCCATGGCTCCAGTTGCAGCTGAAATCATACCTGGACGTCCACCGACAAAGGCTATGACTACAGCGATACAAAATGAAGCGTAAAGACCAACCATGGGGTCCACACCAGCAATGATGGAAAATGCAATGGCTTCTGGAATTAAGGCAAGTGCCACAACAATTCCAGATAAAATGTCACCACGTACATTTCCAAACCATTGTTCTTTTAATGTTTGAGTATTCAAACGAACACCTCTTTCTATTCATAATATCATTGATTCTTATCTTTTAAGAATCGGTCCGATGACAACGGATAGAATTATAACATCCTTTCTTTTTTATCTCTAATCTCATGTAAGCGCATTAAATTCTAATATCCTCTTTAAATCATCATTTTTCTTCTATTTTCATAGAAATATAAACTATTAGCAAGTTCATATGCATGAATGTTTTGCCAATTCGTCATGATTTCTCTTAGTATTACTTGAAAGAACTGATACAATTAAGTAGAGGTGAACCATATGTTTAATAAAATTTTATTGGCATCAGATGGATCAGAACATGCAATTGAAGCGGCTAGAAAAGCGGGTGAACTTGCTCAAAAAGGAAATAGACCATTTGTAACGATTGTGTATGTAGTAGACATTGAAACGAGCAAATCAGATGTTATTTCCTCTCACTCCTTAACAGAAGTACATATGATACGGAATCAAAGAATGAAAGAAACGCAAGAAGTCCTAGAGAAAATGGATGTGTTATCAGAAATAATCGTGTTAAAGGGCAATCCAGGTGCAGAAATTGTCAAGAAAGCAAATAAAGAAGAATATGAAGTTGTTGTTATAGGGAGCAGAGGATTAAATGCTCTACAAGAAATGGTTCTAGGCAGTGTTAGCCACAGGGTGGCAAAAGGAGCGAACTGTCCTGTATTAATAGTGAAGTAATATAGAAATAGGAGGTAAAGAAAAGACCTGAAGGGCATTCTGGTCTCTTCATTATTAAATTTTCGTTAAATCTTGTCTCGCTTTTGCCACAAAGTAGGATTATCTACTATAATCTCCATATGCTTAGTAAAAGGAGACGAAAATGAATCGTTATGTAGAAATATTTTTAGTGGCACTTCGTCTTGGATTCACATCATTTGGTGGGCCAGTTGCTCATCTTGGGTATTTCCGAGAAGAATACATTAACAGAAGAAAGTGGTTGGATGAAAAAAGCTATGCCGATTTAATTGCTTTGTGTCAATTTCTACCAGGTCCTGCAAGTAGCCAGGTCGGAATTTCAATTGGGATGGTACGAGGTGGTATTTTAGGCGGATTCCTGGCTTGGTTAGGCTTTACAATGCCATCAGTCATTGCGCTTGTTGTTTTTGCACTTGTCGTAACAAATGTTGGTGGAGTTGATGCAGGGTGGATTCATGGCCTGAAGCTTGTAGCTGTAGCTGTTGTGACTCAAGCAATTTTAGGAATGGGGAAGAAATTAACTCCAGACCGCGAAAGAATCACGATCGCTATTGTCGGAGCCGTTGCAACGTTAGCCTTTCCTACTGCATGGGGCCAAATCGGAATTATTTTGGCGGCTGCCATAATTGGTTATATTTTATACAGAAATGAAGAAAAAGAAGAAATGATTGTGTTACCCATTACATTTAGTAAGAAATTAGGAATTGCAGCATGGGTACTATTTTTTGGACTATTATTCTCTTTACCCCTATTACGTAATGTATTTGATTCTGTAGCATTTGCCATTTTTGATATTTTTTATCGTGTAGGATCCCTTGTGTTTGGAGGAGGTCATGTTGTGCTTCCAATGCTAGAGCGTGAGCTTGTTCCCGCTGGATTCCTTTCGGAGGAAAGCTTTTTAGCTGGATATGGTGCAGCACAAGCTGTCCCAGGTCCGTTATTTACGTTATCAGGGTATATCGGTGCAGCAATTGGTAGTTGGCCACTTGCTCTTATTGCAGTAGCGGCCATTTTCTTGCCGTCTTTCTTGCTACTGATTGGTACTTTACCATTTTGGAATAGTATTAGGGAAATGAGCTTTGCCCAAGGTGCGTTAAAGGGAGTTAATGCAGTAGTAGTTGGGATCTTACTAGCCGCTTTGTATGATCCTGTTTTTACGAGTGCAGTTCAAACACCTGCTGACTTTGCTGTCGTCGTTATAGCATTCGGTTTAGCACAATTTTGGAAGGTTCCTGCTTGGTTAATCGTAATAGGTACAGCAGTAGCTGGTGCTATTATATCCATTATATAATACAAAAAGGGCAGCTTATCCTACAGCTGCTCCTTTTTGTATATGGTTCCATGCTTCATTTACAAAGTCTTCAATGCGTTTTTCATCGCTCTCATTTGGTGATAATTCTATTTTTAAAGACTTAGCTGCTAACACGCCACCACGGTTTTCGATTAATTCTTCTAGCATGTCAACTGCCCCGCAAAAATGTGGATAAGAATGATCACCAGAACCAAACAGAGCAAAAGCCTTGGAGGATAAGTTTAACTCCTCAAGTTCTTCAACTAAATCTAAGCTCTCATCAGGATATTCGCCATCTCCCCATGTGTATAGTCCGAGGAATACCATATCATATTCCTGTAATTCAGTCGCTGAATCCAAATCTACTATTTCTAACAAATCTGCTTGAATGGGATGACTCTTTAATTTTTCTAAAATGATATCAGCAATTGCCTCTGTATTTCCACTCATGCTTGCATATACGATTGCTACTGGTTTCATAATAAATCACTCCTATATTTAATGTAGTACAGTTGGGGTAGTAAGAGAGATTTTTTTTATTTCTCTTAGACCTGCTATATAAAGGCTATCTTTGTTTCCTGTCCCCCTAAAGCTATGACCTTTGACAAATTCAATTGGAACCATTTGATTAGGTTCTAATAGATAGATTCTTGAATAACCTTGTTGATCCTGTGCCGAGGTAAGATATAGAGAGGACCCCACATGAAAACAATCTAATAAAGCCCTTTCTTTTATTGGGGGAAGAATCGTTTTTCTTTGGTTCGTCAAAAGATCAACCACTTCTACTGAACCAAGATTTTCTTCAAATCCTCCCGTTGTGAAATATAAAACCCCATCCTGATGAAAAATGGAGGATATCATTCTATAAGGGAGTGAAGTTATTTTCTCCATTCGCTTAGAGAGCAAGTGATATCGCCAAACCCCACTCTCTTCGTGCATTTGTGTCCCAATGTAAATCCATTCACCGACAAGTGATAGTGATCTGATGATAGGAGGGTGTTTGAATTTCTTGAAGGGAGAAATATAGTCCCAAGATGAACCATAGTTGTAAGAAACAACGAGCTTACTTCCATTATGAGAAACAAGAATTCCATCGTCACTTCCATCAATGTCCCATAACCGCTGAGGGGAAGGAAATGTTGTCTTGGTCCATAACTGGTTTCGTAAATCTAAGCGAACGATTGTCCCTGCTTCACCCACACCATACAAATACGCGCCTTTTTGAATGAATTTATAAATATCAACCGAAAGAGAAAGACTTTGTTTGAGTTCATTGCCTTCCATTACATAAATCCCTTTCTTCTTACATGAAACGAAGAGAGATTGCCCATGTTGAATAATGCTTGTAGCAGCATTAAGATGCATGGCGATTCTCCGAGCGCCATTGCAAAATCGATTCAATATACTCCGTGCATTCTTGCTCTTGATTTTCATCCATAGGGTTTCCTTCGATTTTTAACAGAGTAGGAAACACTTCAGCTTTTTGAGCAGCGAATTTATTGGCCAGTAGGTCAACTGCAGCACAAAATTTAGGGTACGAACGATCACCTGATCCGAAGCAGCCAACAATCTTTCCTTCATACATTACATCCTGTAATTCCTCATAGAAATCCTCTACTTCATAAGGAAGATCACCGTCACCCCATGTGTAGGCACCAATGAAAATTAAGTCATATTCTAACAAACTAACCGCATCTACTGTATCTAGTTCTTCCTTATGTACTTCATACCCATTTCTTTCTAAGGATTTATATAAAATAGAGGCAATATCTTCTGTATTCCCAGACATACTTGCATAACCGATAAATGCTTTCACTCATATCCCTCACTTTAGTTGAGAATTACTTTCAATAACAATATAATTGAAAATGATTATCATTGTCAACATAAAGCTGGTACTATCAAAATTTTGGAGATGAATGGTGTTTAATCCTTATTAATTTTGAAAGGAGCTAGAGGCACAAGGCTACAAGAGAAGCCAACTTTTAGAGATCATTTGAATTAATTAGTAGAGCCAAAAAAAAGAAGCACCCAGTTATACTAAGTAGTTCCGTTCAGAGGTAGAACAATGGAAATAGCAAGCCTTTTAGCAAGCGAATTCACATATAAATCGTGTGTATATTTATTGATATCACAAGGGTTTTAATGGTTTAACGTTGAAAATAGCAACGGTTTTGGTATAGGAATTAGCAACTGGACAACAGCTATTGTTCGCAAGCTAAAATGATGGTGAAACCATGGTCAAAACCAATGTTATTTTGTATAGTTAATTGTAAGATTTTTGTAGGAGTAAAAGGCTTAATGCTAAACTATATATGTAGAGTTTGTGAAGGGATGTACTTAAACTAACGGGGCAGTTATCTTTAATAAGGATTATGGATTTATATAGTAAAATTTATATAAAGGAGTGGGTTATATGAGTGAGATAGATATAGCGATGACTATATATATTATATTTATGATTGTAGCGACTTTAATAAGTTTTAAATATGGTTCTACTATGATTAAAAAAACGGGATTGTTTCTACCGCAAGCCTTAATTGCAGGAACTATAAACTTGGCATTAGGTGTATTTGCAATAATAGGATGGTTCTTCTTCGCTTGGGGTGTAAATGAATTTCTATTCTTTGGAGGATTAGTTTTAGGTATAGGATTATTAGTTGTAGGCGAAGCCGTTTTGCTTTCAACGTTATTTTTGAAACGAAAGATATGGATACAAATTTACAATGAAACCTTTAATTAAAAGAACAGTGATACTTCACTAACGGGTGCTTTAGTTGAACAGTAAGTCAATAAAACATTAAAAACGCAAAGGAACATAAACCTCTGCGTTTTCTTGTGCGATTTTGATGTCCAAAGTTATGCGATTTACCTTGTTATTTCGGTTGTGAATAGGCGTTTTCTACTTCACAACCGAAATACTTACAGTTATACTAGATCCTCTAAAAATAAAGAAAGTAGGTTTATGGTACCTCATGCCCCATGCTAGCATGTAAAATTTCAAACCACTGATCATGATTTAAAGAAAGGTCTAATGAACGAATGGCTGATTGAATTCTATTTGTTTTACCTGATCCAACGATTGGCATAATGTTTGCAGGATGTTGAAGTAGCCAAGCATACATCACTTCATCAATTCCCTTTGCCCCAATTTCTGCTCCTACTTTTTCAAGCGCAGAACGTAGACGAACAGATTTCTCGTCATCTCCAGTGAATATATTCCCTCCTGAAAGCGGGCTCCAAGCCATTGTTCCTAAACGTTTTTCAAGGTTTAGATTCAATGTTCCGTCTTCAAAGTTTTCTAAGTGATAAGCAGAAAGTTCAATTTGGTTCAAAATTAATGGAACATCTAAATAGGATTCGAGCATTCTATATTGATGATCCTTGAAGTTAGAAACACCAAAATGACGCACTTTACCAGAAGCATGTAATTCATTAAATGCTTCTGCTACATCCACTGGATTCATAAACGGATCAGGGCGATGAATGAGTAATACATCAATATACTCGATTCCTAAACTCTTTAAAGAATTTTCAACTGATCGTAGAATGTGTTCTTTCGTTGTATTGTAATGATGCGTTTTGTGAGTTGGACGCTCATCAGAAGGGATGACAATTCCACATTTTGTTACGATTTCCATCTTTTCACGAAGTTCTGGTTTTAGCTTTAAAGCTTCTCCAAAAAGTCCTTCGCATGTGTAACCACCATATAAATCTGCGTGATCAAATGTTGTGATTCCGTTTTCAAGACAGAATTCAATTAATTCTACTGTTTGTTCTGATGAGTAATTCCAGTCAGCTAGTCTCCATAATCCGTGTACAATTCTTGAAAAGGATAGATCTTCAGTTAGTTGGATGCGTTGCATTGTATAGCCTCCTTAGTATGTATCGCACACTATTATACTCTTTTTTTCAACCCAAGAAAAAACATTCGCCCAAACTTTTTTGTTGAAACTTTCAGAGGTTTCTGTCATAGTTAATCAATGAAAGCGCAATCGAATAGTTTAAAATGTAGGGGAACCGGTGTTGCCGGGTGAGAAGATAGACGGAATCTATTAACCCTTGAACCTGATCTGGCTTATACCAGCGTAGGAAACATTGACGAGTAATGATGAATGATGTTATCACGCCTAGGTATGTAGCCTAGGCGTTTTTGTTTTATATACAGTCATTTAGGGGGGAATACTACACATGAAGAAATTAGTAATCAGCATGTTCTTACTAGGTCTATTAGTGGGATGTAGCGGAGAAAAAGAAGAGTCTGCTAACAAGGATGTAACACAAGATGTGACAGTAGTTTTAGACTGGACACCGAATACAAATCATACAGGATTATATGTTGCTAAAGAGAAAGGGTTTTTGAAGAAGAGGGACTTAATGTTGACATTATAATGCCTGGGGAATCTGGAGCCGACCAGTTAGTAGCTTCAGGAAAGGCTGACTTTGGTGTAAGTTATCAAGAAAGTGTTACACAGGCAAGAGTACAGGAAGTTCCGATCGTATCCATTGCTGCTGTCATACAACACAATACATCAGGTTTTGCCTCTCCAGTGGATAAAAATATCCAATCACCAAAAGACTTTGAAGGAAAAGTGTATGGAGGGTGGGGAGCTCCTGTTGAGAAAGAAGTTATTACATCGTTAATGAATACTGAAGACGGAGATGTTGAACAAGTAGGATTTGTTAATATGGGAGACAGTGATTTCTTTACCGCTGTAGCTCGCGATATTGACTTTGCCTGGATTTATTATGGGTGGACTGGAGTAGAAGCTGAGCTAAGAGGGGAAGAGTTAAATATGATTTATTTAACAGATTACTCAGAGAAGCTAGATTACTACACTCCAGTATTAACAACAAATGAGGATCATATTGAAAATGATTCAGAGCTTGTCAAAGCTTTTTTAGCTGCCGTTACTAAAGGATATGAATTTTCAATTGAAAATCCAAGTGAAGCAGCAGATATTTTAATAGAAGCTGAGCCAGACCTTGATGCTGAACTCGTTAAAGCATCACAAGAATGGTTAAAAGATAAATACAAGGATGATGCACAGCGTTGGGGAGAGCAAAAAGAATCAGTTTGGACGAATTATTCTGAGTGGATGGCCGAAAATGGATTATTAGAAGGCGATTTTAACGCAACTGAAGCATTTACCAATGACTATTTGCCAAACTAAAGGAGATCAAATGATGAGTACAGCATTATTAAGCATTCAAATTCTACCAAAAACAAAAGATGGAGAAGATGTCATTCCTTATGTTGATGAAGCCATTGCAATCATTCATGAAAGTGGATTAAAATATGAGGTTCATCCTCTTGATACTACTGTTGAAGGAAATATGTCTGAGCTTTTACAATTAGTAGAAAAAATGAATGAGCGAATGATTGAAATAGGTAGTAAGAATGTCATTTCACAAATGAAATTATTATACCAACCGTCTGGTATTCAACTCGAAACGTTAACGGAGAAGTATAGATGAAACATGTAGCTAAAAAAAGTTGGAGACCTACTGTGGTTCTCCTTCTTTTATTCATTTTCTGGGAAATATCTACGGTCATCTGGGATATACCTGCTTGGATGCTCCCTGCTCCGTCTAGTATTATTCAAGAATTTTTTTCCATATGGGATAGCTTTAAAGAGGATGTATGGTCGACTTCCTACTTAACGTTTATGGGATTTATTATTGGTTGTTCAATTGGCATTGTAACAAGTATTCTTCTTCACTTAGTTCCTTCATTGAGAGAAGCATTTTATCCTTTGTTAATACTATCTCAAAACATACCGATTATCGTTTTAGCTCCACTTCTTGTCATTTGGTTTGGATTTGGCCTACTTCCAAAAATAATTGTCATTACGTTAGTCTGTTTCTTTCCAGTTGCTGTTGCCACTCTAGACGGGCTTAGACAGACTCCGGATGAATATTTGCATTACATGAAAATGGCCGGGGCGACTAAACGACAAATATTTTGGAAAGTAGAAGTTCCTTCGTCTTTGCCGTCTTTATTCTCTGGTTTAAAGATTTCTGCAACATACAGCGTGATGGGAGCCGTCATATCTGAATGGCTAGGAGCGAAAGCGGGAATCGGTGTATTTATGACTCTTGCCTCTTCTTCTTTTAGGACCGACCGGGTATTTGTCGCTATTTTTCTAATTATGATACTGAGTATGGTATTTTTTAGCATCATCCTTTTTTTAGAGAAGCTATTTATAAAAGGGAAGGGGGAGCCCGTTTGAATCACATCAAGATAGAAGAGATCAGCAAATCGTTCGGAGAAACGGAGGTGCTACAAAATATTACGTTTGACATAAAAGACGGAGAGTTTGTCGTATTGCTGGGACCATCTGGAAGTGGGAAAAGTACATTATTTCAACTCATTGGCGGGTTGTTACAGCCTGATAGTGGAAGGATATTATTGAATGATCAAGACATCACAGGAACGAAAGGAAATATTTCGTATATGCCTCAATCACCGTCCCTGTTACCTTGGAGAACCATTATGGAGAATGTTCTACTAGGTCAAGAGATAAAAGGAAAGAAAGATACGCAAGTAGCAAAAGATATGCTGGATAAGGCTGGACTAGAAGAGTTTAAAACATCCTATCCAAGTCAGTTATCAGGTGGTATGAAGCAGCGTGCGGCCTTTATTCGTGCTTTACTTTCACCACAGCCTTTCATATGCTTAGACGAGCCCTTTTCTGCTCTAGATGAATTGACTCGTTATGAAATGCAAAGCTGGCTTCTTTCGATTTGGGAAGAAAATAAGCAATCCGTTTTGTTTGTCACTCATAATATTGAGGAAGCCATTTTTTTAGCGGATCGTATCATTATACTTAGTGAACGACCAGCAACCGTCCAAAAAGAATTTGATATTCCTTTTAAAAGACCAAAGAAAAAAAAGAAATGGATCCTTTCAGACGAGTTTTTATTTTGGAAAAGAAAAATCTATAAAGAGCTTGAAGGAGAGGAAGTCATCTAAATGAACAAAATCATAGATGCTCACATCCATTTAGATTTGTACAAAGAAAGTGACCAACAGAAGCTTCTCGATAAAGCTTCTGTTTTCGGTATCGATTATTTTATTGCTGTTTCTATGAACGAATCCTCCTGTTACCAAGTCAAAGAATTAAGTAAAAATAACAGAGTTTTACCTGCATATGGTTTTCATCCGGAACAAACCATTCCCTCTTATACCGATCAAGAAAGATTACTCTCATTTTTAAAACAGGAAGGAAACTCTATGATCGCCATAGGTGAAATCGGATTACCCCATTATTCAAAATTAGAGAATCCCACTCTACCATATGAACCCTATATAGAATTAGCAGAAGAACAAATCAAAATAGCAAAGAAATTCGATTTACCTGTCATCATTCATGGAGTATACGAGGATAGTGATACAATGTGTGAGCTATTAGAAAGGCATTCTATAACACACGCCCATTTTCACTGGTACAAGGGAGAAATAAAACAAGTAGAAAGATTAATTCGAAATGGATTTTATGTGTCTTTTACACCCAATTTGGTATATGAGGAAGAGATACAAGAGATAGCCAAGGTCTTTCCTCGTGAGCAGGTGATGCTTGAAACAGATGGTCCATGGCCCTTTGAAGGCCCATTTAAAGGGAAGATGACTCACTCAAACATGATACATGAGTCCATTCAACATTTAGGTTTCATTTGGAAAGAGCCAACAGACTATGTTTACGAACATATTTATACAAATACTATGAAATTCTTCAAAATTTGAAAGGTGAGTTCCATAAATTTCCTTCCTAAAATAAGCCTTAATGGGAAAGCTTTAACTATCTACAATAGATAGGAGGAAGCTAGATGTCTGATTTTGTTTACAATCAATCGTATCAAGCTGGTGATATCGTTTACGTTATGTATCGAAATCCTCACACTCAAGATGTGGCAAACGTGCAAGAAGCGGCTGTTGTACATAATCCAGAGGATCCTAACTCGTTAGCTTTGTTTATGTATGATGAGTATTATCCTTTAACAGAGGACTTAGCTGTGTATACGTCTGCTGGAGAGGCAGAGCAAGCGTACGAGTATTATTTTGGTGTAACGGACGGTGACGTATTTGGTTAAGCCATTTGTTCCTCAGCTTGTCTACTTTGAGCCGAAGGCCCTAGATTATCCTTTAGGAAAAGAATTAATGGAGAAATTTACGAAGCTCGGCGTTGAGATAAGAGAAACAACTTCTCATAATCAAGTTCGTAACCTACCTGGAAAAAATGACTTTCAAAAATATCGAATTGCAAAATCTACCCTTGTTGTAGGCTTAAGAAAAACGTTAAAATTCGATACGTCAAAGCCTTCAGCTGAATATGCCATTCCGTTTGCTACGGGCTGTATGGGGCATTGTCATTATTGTTATCTACAAACAACGATGGGAAGTAAGCCGTATATTAGAACGTATGTTAACACGGATGATATTTTCGAGGCAGCAGAAAAATATATGAAGGAAAGAGCTCCAGAAACGACTCGATTTGAAGCGTCTTGTACGTCAGATATTGTTGGAATCGATCATTTAACTCATACGTTGAAGCGTGCAATTGAATTTTTTGGGGAATCAAAGCATGGAGTATTACGATTTGTCACGAAGTTTAATCATGTCGATCATCTTTTAGATGCTAAGCATAATGAACGAACACGTTTCAGGTTTAGTATGAATGCGGACTATGTGATTAAAAATTTTGAGCCTGGTACCTCGAGCTTTGCAGATAGAATCGAGGCTGCTGGTAAAGTAGCAAGAGCAGGCTATCCATTAGGCTTTATTATTGCACCCATCTATGTACATGATGGATGGGAAGAAGGGTACAAGGATTTATTTGAACGGCTCGAGTCTGAGTTACCACAAGAAGCTAAAAAGGATTTAACTTTTGAACTTATTCAGCACCGTTTTACCAAGCCAGCTAAACGAGTCATTGAAAAGAACTATCCAATGACTAAGCTAGAATTAGATGAGGAAAAGCGCCGGTACAAATGGGGCAAGTATGGAATTGGAAAGTATATTTATGAGAAGGACCAGGAAGCATCGTTAAAAGACACACTTTCAGATTATATTGAGAAATATTTTCCGAATGCAAAGCTAGAATACTTCACTTAATTCATAATTCAAAAAACACCTCACGACAACTAAGGTTGGGTGAGGTGTTTTAGTGCGGCAGTAAATAGTGGGATAACTCTAATACTTTCAGGGCAATATCATCACATATTTCTTGATAGAGCGCATGCTGTTCTTCGTATGATGTATCTTCAAAGGAAGGATTCTTAATATCCCAAGAAATTACGTTCGAAGCTTTTCTAACAGAGGAGGGAGTGTTTCTCCTGCTTCTTTGTCTCGTATCCAAATGACATGGTGTGCCTCTTGAACAGTTACATCATGGATGGAGGGAATTTCTTCTGGAATTGGTAAATTTACTTCGTACATAGCTCGCTTAGGTAACTCATCTAATATTCCTGTGCTAGCTCCTCCGGATTGAAACGTCCATTTAGTAGAAGGTAATTTGGACGCCCAACCTTTTGCTATTAAACATCTAGTAGGGTCTTTTGAAATAAAGAATATGGATTTTCTCATCTAGGTTGATCCTTTCTAAGTAATCTTACCTATTCTTTACCCAATCTTTTCACTTTTACCCATCAGAATAAGGTGTAATATTTGGTAACCTCTACTTTATTTTCTCATATCTTTCTAACGCCCTTTGTCTAGCTTCCTTATGTTCGACAATTGGGTAAGGATAGTTCTTCCCTAATTCTACCCCTGCAGTATTAAGTACAGATGATGGTGCTTCTGTCATATCGTGGATGTATTCTTTAGGGACTCCTCTTAACTCAGGTACCCACCTTTTAATATACTCACCATCTGGATCGAACTTTTTACCTTGAGTGATTGGATTAAAAATGCGGAAAAAAGGGGATGAACCTGTTCCCGTTCCAGCAATCCACTGCCACCCTAGCGCATTATTCGCTTCATCAGCATCGACCAATGTATTTAAAAACCAATCAGCCCCTTTTTGCCAGGGCTGTAATAAATGCTTCACGAGAAAAGACGCTACAATCATGCGTACGCGGTTATGCATATAGCCGGTCTCCCATAATTCTCTCATCCCTGCATCGACCATAGGATATCCTGTTAACCCTCTCGTCCATTTTGAAAAGGGGTCAGGGTCCTTTTCCCATTCTAATTTCGAAAAATTTTCCTTGAGCGATTTTTTTGCAAACGTTGGGTGATAGAATAGCACAGAATAAGCAAAGTCACGCCAAACTAATTGTCTAATAAAGGGTTCAAATTTATCTTTCTCTTCCGCACGAATGGTATGAACATACTCCGAACAGAAATCTGGCCGCTTGCTAGATAGGGCGAGAGTAAGCTAGTGCCATCTTGAAAGGGATAATCTCTATCTTGGTCGTATTGATTTATTTTGGAATCGAAAAATTTTTTAAAGTGTGCTATTCCAGCTTGTTCTGTTGGTGTTTCCCACTTTTTATAAAAGCCTTGATCCCATGATATGGATGGTAACAGCTGTAGGTCATCTATTCTCTTTGAGGGTTCGTCCGTTTCCATGGCTTTTATTGTTCGAACGGTAGGGAGGACCTTTGGAACATGGGTTTTTAGAAAGCTTTTGTAATATGGTGTGAAAACCTTATAGGGTTCTCCTTTGCCATTCTTAATCGCCCAAGGGGATTGGAGTAAGAAACTTTCAAAGGATTCTACATGTATATTTTGTTGTTGAAGTGCTTTCCCTACATGCTGAAGTGTTTGGTAAAGTTTAGGGGAATATACGCGATTCCAATAGACCGCAGTCGCTCTGACGTTCTTTACGATGGTTGTTAATTCGTCAGTAATGGATCCTTCTTTAATTATGAGGGGGCATCCTATTTCTCGTAAACTGTTCTGGAAATCCATTAATGCATGGTGCAACCACCACTGTTTTGCTTCTCCAACCCGAAACGGGGAAACTTCTTTATCGTAAATAAAAACAGGAAGTACTTGTCCTTCTTTGGAAGCACGCCACAAAGCTGGGTTGTCATGAAGTCTAAAGTCTTGCTGGACTAATACTATAATTCGTTTCATTAAATCTCATCCTTTTAGGTCTAATCCATATCATTATAATTAAGTTGCTCATATGATGAAAATAAGGGTGTGTTTTAGTTTTTCCTATATCGAGTTTTAGATGTTCGTATATAAATCATATGGTTATCTTGATCGTAAGCTGAATACAATGATTGAGGTAAATAGCTTTCATGAAAAAAGACAGCTCGAGAAGCTGTCTACTTAACATTATTTAACGATTAATACAGAAGTTTTTGCATGCTGAGCAATTTTTTCACTATGACTTCCTAAAAACAACTTTTTTATTCCTTGGAGATGGGTGTTTCCGACTAAGATTAAATCCGCATTGGCTTCTTCGGCATAAGATGCAATTCGTTCAGCAATGCTTGGATCCTTACCAACTACTTCAAAATTAGCATGTAATCCTCTTGATAGAAATTGGTCTCTAACACCTGAAAAAACATCCTTCTCTCTCTCCCTAATTTCATTCTTATATGAATCTGTTCTTATTTCATCATTTGGTGTAGCTGCACTAAGTGGAGGTAAAACGCCTTGGCCATGAATTCCAGGATCTACAATTGGTGTTTGATTAGCTCCTAAATAACCTGAATCAAGTCTTCCTTCTGTAGTGGATTGCCCATTATCAACATGAACGACCGTTATTTTAGTTGAAGGATTCTCTTTTTGAAAAGAGGTGGCCATTTCTACCGCTTTTTCACTAATATGATCTAAATCAATCGCTAATAAAATGTGGTTAAACATGTGAATCACTCCTTAGGGGATTTTTATGTATATACCCAAATAAATATATTCAAAGCCTAAACACCCACTAAGATAGTAAACAAAGTTTGATAGGGATATATATGGGGAATAATGATTTTATTACTTATAGAAGAAGGAGAGAGAGGAATGCTCAAGGTATGGAATAGAGCTCGTTCCATTTGGAATATGCTTCATGTTCATCAATTTTTTTTACTTGGAGTTCTAGTTGCATTCTTAATTGGCCTCGTCTATTTTACTCAATATGAAGTCAAATGGGATTCCACCTCATTAGAAAATGCAAAAATTCATCCCACGTATATGTATAATCAACGTGGTGAAGAAGTAGTGAAAATTACAAGCTCAGGGATGGAATATGTAAAAATTGATCAGATGCCAGATCATTTATTAAAAGCAGTAATTGCAATGGAGGATGAAAGGTTTTATCAACATCCTGGCTTTGACATAGAAGGGATTACCAGAGCAGCCGTTTCAAATATTAAAGCCCAGAAAATTGTAGCTGGAGGAAGTACCATTACTCAGCAATTAACCAAAAACGTCGTGTTAACCTCTGAACGTACATTTGAACGTAAATTTGATGAACTATTAATCTCATTAGAAATTGAGAAAATGTACACAAAAGATGAGATATTAGAAATGTATTTAAATCAAATATTTTTTGGTGCAGGTGCACATGGCGTACAAGAAGCAAGTCTAGTTTTCTTTGGTAAAGACGTAAAAGAGATTACCCTGTCTGAATCTGCCGTTCTTGCTGCTAGCATTAATGCTCCCTCACTATTAAATCCACTTACAAATTTTGAAGGAAATAAAATGCGGAAAGAAACGGTTCTTTATAAGATGCACGAGCTAGGGTTTATAGATCAATCTCTTTATGAATCATCGTTAAAAGAAGAGATCGTACTCGCTCCGTCCAATTCTAATAAACTACAAAATAATCCCTATCCCTATTATGTAGATGCTGTGATTTTTGAATTAGAAAAAACGTATGGAATTAGCCAAGATGAGTTGTTGGCTGGTGGATACCATGTGTATACTGAACTAGATTCTGATATGCAAAGAGAGCTAGAATCATTATACCTTCAAGAGGATTTATTTCCAAAAGGTGCAGGCGATACCCCTATTCAAAGTAGTGCCGTGATTATGGATGCCAATACAGGAGGGGTAAAAGCCATTGTAGGTAGGCGAGGGCCTCATACATTTAGAGAGTTTAGCTATGCAACTCAAATGAAATCTTCACCAGGCTCTACCATAAAACCGATTGTTGCTTATACTCCAGCCATAGAAGCAGGCTTAACACCACTTACATACGTTGAAGATAAGGAATTGTCTTACGGACAGGATCAACCGTATGAGCCTAAAAATTACAATGATGAATACTTAGGCAGTATTCCTATGTATTATGCATTAGAAAAATCAGTGAATAGTTCAGCCGTTTGGTTAGTAAATGAATTAGGGATTCAACAGGCATTACACGCTTTAGATCGATTTGGTTTACCTTATGATCCTGTAGAAGACCGAAAGCTTGGTATCGCACTTGGTGGATTTGATCAAGGAGTATCACCATTTGATATGGCCGAGGCCTATACGGCTTTTGCAAACGAAGGAATTCGCTCAACTGGTCATCTGATTACAAAAATTACGGATCGAAATGGAACTATTATTGTAGAGCATAACCCTGATCAAGTGAAAGTGACAGAACCTGAGGTCGCTCATCAGTTAACTAGCATGATGTTAAATGTACTAGAAACAGGTACAGCGGCAAGTGGTGCCATTGAGGGATATGAAATTGCAGGGAAGACCGGAACCAATCAAACAGTTAGTGAACAAGTTGATGGAAGCAAAGATCAATGGTTTGTAGGCTATACACCAAATCTAGTAGCGTCCGTATGGTTGGGGTATGAAAAAAATCTAGAAAATCACTACTTAACAACCACCAGCTCTTCAGGAGTTGTCCCCGTATTTAAGCGAATAATGGAAGGCGTATTACCCTATTCAAAAAAGGAAATGTTTCCTGTTCATTCTGTAAATGACTACTTGGCAAATGGAGCAAAAAGCTATTATAAAAATAATTCATCTACAACAGTTACTAGAGCTGAAGAAAGCCAGTAGCCTCAAAAAGAAACTCTCGGGTCAGGAGAGTTTCTTTTTTTATGGAATTCTATAGCCAAAATCTCTTTTGATTTTCATATTGGATGTACTTTTCAGTTCGGCGTTATCTGCACGTGTTTGTTGTAATCGTGTCGTTTCACTAAACGTTCCTTTTCACTTTACCAAAATTCAATTTAAAAAACCTTTAAAGAAATTAGCTGCCGCTAATTCTTAAAGGTCAAGGCAGATGAACGAAAAAATAGAATAAAGCTTAATGCATAATAGCAGATGATAAATAGCAGATGACTATCTATATAAAAAAAGACGTCTTTTTTACCCCGGTTGCTAATTCTTTACCCAGAAATAGTCTGAAAAAAACGTAAAATTAAATTGTAATTTTCTTGTAATTTTAGTATAGTGTAGGAAGGTTTTGAAAAAATAGAAAATTCAACCAAAGGGTGGGATTCAGGGATAGGGGTAATGTATGAAAGAAATAATCGAAATATTTAAAAATCGTTCCTTTTCTAAACTATTTTTTGCGAACTTCTCATCTCAGATGGGAAGTATGATAGGAATGATAGCATTAACATTTTATTTGTTGGACCGCTTTTCTTCTCAGCCGGTATTTGCAACACTTGCTGAACTAATGTATTCCCTACCTACATTATTAATATTTTTCTTGGTAGGAGTTGTAGCGGACCGATTAGACAGACAAAAGATCGCCTATTATTGTGATGTGATCTGCTTTATGATGTCACTATTATTAATTGGAGCTGTGTATATTGGCTGGATGCCGCTTGGTTTTTTTCTTTTTATTCTTACAAAGTGGCGTTCAAAAATTTTTCTTTCCTGCAGAGCACGGACTTTTACAGGGAACATTATCGAAAGAAGAGTACGGAACGGCGGCAGGCTTGAATCAGATGGTGTTTAGTTTGTTTAATTTATTTGGCGCAGGAATGGCAGTCATTATTTATAAGTTTTTTGGAATATATGGCGCATTGGTTGTAGATTCTATCTCATTTGCTATTTCGGCCATATTGATACGGAGCGGAACCTTTTCTGAGTCAGCTAGAATGCCCAATGGAGAAAATTCAATTCGTGATATAAATGTCACGAATGTGTTGAAAGACTTTAAAGAAGGATTTCAGTATATAATCAATTTTCGCTTGCTATTAGCTCTTGTAGCAGGATTTTTTATGTTAGGCATAGTAAATGGTGGGTTTTCCGTTATGCCATTTTATTTACTAAAATATAAATTAGTACCCAATACTTATGAGGAAGTATCAGCTGTCTTTGCTGCTGTCTTTGGACTTGGTATGCTTGCTGGGGCTGCCTTTGCCTCGTTACTTGTTAAAAAGTTAAAATATTATCAAATGCTATCTGGGGGTATGTTAATTTCAGGAGCTATTGTTGTAGTGGCCTCCTTTTCTGAAACGGTTTGGGTATTCATCCTGTTTATGACCTTACTTGGCTTTGTGCTCCCTTCAGTTAATGTTGCCATTGGTGGATGGCTTCCATCTATTGTTGATCGAAAGATGATGGGAAGAGTACAAGGATGGATTTCTCCTTTAATGATGCTATCTCAATCTATTACATTAGGAATAATTGCCGTAGGGTTTCCTAATTTCCTGTCAATTGAATCACTTTTTGGTTAGTAGGGTTTATTCTCTCTGTTGTTAGCATATTTTATGCTGTGTTTCTTCCTCGTCTATACAAACGTGTTGAACTTGATAAGAAAGAGCTTTTATCAGGAGCTTAAGGGGAATCCTTAGGTCTTTTTTTTTATTGCTATTTTTTTTTATTCTTTTTACATATACTAGCGTAATGAAATAAATGAGAAGTATTAACTTCTTGTAAATTATTTCGAAAATACGTAAAAAAAGTTTTGACTTAAATTTCCTGTAGTGATAATCTTAAGAAGAATTAAAATACACTAATAATTTAGAGAGGAGGCTTCACAATGAAAAAGAGAGTAATGATTTCAAACAAATCAATTGAATTATGTAGAAGCCTTCTCTATTTATATTAAATCGACAGCTACGTAAATAATTGTACGATTTAAGTATGAGCACAGGCTTCAACGAAGCCTGTGCTCTTTTTTTGACATACTGTCATGCGCAGTATGTCTTTTTTATGCTGAAAATAGGTGGTTTCACCTTTTTCTATAAATAACCAATCATATTAGGAGGAATGGAAAATGCGTAGTCCAGTAGAAAGTGGAAAAAGTATGTGGTTGAGATGGACGACGGTTAGTGAAACAGTAATGGAACAAACAGAAGGGTCGTGGAAATGTGTTTAGTTTATTTAAGAAGTTAGGCTGGTTTTTTAAAGAAAATTGGAAAAGGTATTCAGTGTCGATCATTTTATTAGTGATTGTAGGGGTATTGGATGTACTTCCGCCAAGACTTGTAGGGTTAGCTATAGACGAAATTTATGTTGGTTCCCTCAACTGGGATAGCTTAACGAAATATATCGTCTATCTAATTGGAATTATGGTGATCTCGTACGGGTTAACTTACGTATGGATGTATCAATTGTTTGGAGGAGCTCATCTAATTGAGAGGAACTTACGAACAAAATTAATGAATCATTTAACAAGAATGACGCCATCATTTTTTGAAAAGAACCGTACAGGAGATTTGATGGCTAGAGCCACGAATGACCTGCAAGCTATTTCAGTTACAGCCGGCTTTGGAATATTAACATTGGTGGATTCAAGTATTTTTATGCTAACTATTTTGGCTACAATGTGTTTACTAGTTAGTTGGAAGCTGACATTAGCAGCCATTCTACCTCTCCCTATTATGGCAATCTTAATGCAGATTTACGGTAAGAAAATTCATACAAAGTTCATGAAAGCACAAGATGCTTTTGGAGATTTAAATGATAAAGTGCTTGAATCTGTTGCAGGAGTGCGGGTAATACGTGCATATGTTCAAGAACGGGCAGATGAAAACAATTTTGCCGAGATGACAGAAGATGTGTATAAGAAGAATCTTGAAGTAGCTGTCATTGACTCTTTATTTGAGCCAACAATAAAGGTGTTAGTTGGAATCAGTTATCTAATAGGATTAGGATATGGAGCATATTTAGTATTTAACCAGAGTATTACCTTAGGGGACCTGGTCGCATTTAACGTATATTTAGGAATGTTGATTTGGCCAATGTTTGCAATTGGGGAATTAATCAATGTGTTACAACGTGGGAATGCGTCATTAGATCGAATTCAAGAAACACTAGATTATAAAGAAGATGTTGTGGATCCTATTGAGCCGATAGCTGTGGATGATCCTGCTAGAATTACATTTTCAAATGTTCAGTTTCAATATCCCTCTTCTACTGTGCCGAACTTAGATCAAGTAAAAGTGGATTTGATGAAGGGGCACACTTTAGGATTAGTAGGAAAAACCGGTAGTGGAAAAACGACATTTATTAAACAATTACTACGTGAATATCCAGTGGGAGACGGAGAACTGTCTATCGGAGGAACTTTAATTCAACACCAAACGAAAGATCAGGTAAGAAATTGGATTGGATATGTTCCACAAGATCATATATTATTCTCTAGAACTGTCAGAGAAAATATTTTATTTGGTCACTTGGAGGCTTCAGAAGAAGAGCTACAAAGGGCTATAGAACTTGCTGATTTTAGTAAAGATGTTGAACGACTTCCTGAGGGTCTGGAAACACTTGTTGGTGAAAAAGGAGTCGCTTTATCAGGGGGACAAAAACAAAGAATTTCAATCGCTCGTGCAGTTATTAAGAATCCTGAAATTTTAATTTTAGATGACTCACTATCAGCTGTTGATGCGAAAACAGAAGCTCGAATTATAGAGAATATTCGAAGAGAACGCGCTGGTAAAACAACCATTATTTCGACACATAGGCTTTCTGCTGTTCAGCATGCAGAGTGGGTGCTTGTGTTTGATAATGGTCAGGTGATACAAGAAGGCACACATGAAGATTTAATAAACCAACCAGGCTGGTACTTAGAACAATGGGAACGCCAGCAAGTGGAACAAAGTGAAACAGAGGAGGTGGGCGTATGAATGTAGGAAAACGCCTTTACCGCTATGCATTACACTATAAAATCATGATTATTGCAGCTCTAATCATGTTAACGGTATCTGTTGCAGCAGAATTAACAGGACCTTTTATAGCTAAAAAGATTATTGATGATCACATTGTCGGAATTGAAGGAGAATGGTATGAAACAGCTGAAGGAAGTGATGCTGTTTTATATGAAGGTTCTTGGTATAAAAGAGACCAATATTTTAACGAAACAGAAGAGAAGGGACAAGGAGTCAGAATCCTTCAGGTAGGAAGAGATTTTTATTTTATTCCTACTGATATCCCATCATCAGAAGGTGAACGTACGTTTGAAAAAGGTGAAATTTTCATTACAAAGAATAATGAAACGGCTAGCTATCGAGCAACCAAATTAACAACGGATGAACTGGTGTCATTTTACTCACCTGAGATCCCAAGGATTATTAAGTTAATTCTCATGTATTTTGGACTTTTAGTTTTTGCGAGCTTTTTCCAATACGGGCAAAACTATTACCTGAAAAATGCTGCGAACCGTATTATTCAAAAAATGAGAAACGATGTATTTCAGCATACTCAAAAATTACCCATTAAGTACTTTGACAATTTGCCAGCAGGTAAAGTCGTCGCGAGAATAACAAATGATACGGAAGCCATTCGCGAACTATATGTAACGGTGCTCTCAAACTTCTTCTCAAGTGGGATTTATATTACAGGGATCTATGTGGCTCTTTATATTCTAAACCCTACATTGGCAACGGTTTGTTTAGTACTTATCCCAATTTTAATTGTTTGGATGATTGTGTATCGCAAATTTGCATCATCCTATAATCATGTTATTCGAAGTAAAATTAGTGATATTAACGCGATGATCAATGAATCTATTCAAGGGATGACGATCATTCAAGCTTTTCGACGGGAAGAAAAAACACGTCAAGATTTTGAAGAAATGAATGATACACATTTAGGTACCAAAACAAGCTACTAAGCTTAAATTCCATCACATCTCATAACTTAGTAGGAGTATTACGTAATCTAGCGTTTGTTGCGTTGATCTGGTACTTTGGCGGAGGATCAATTGGGGTAGGTAGTTTTGTAACCTTAGGAGTTCTGTATGCCTTTGTAGATTATTTAAACCGCTTATTCCAGCCTATCACTGGAATTGTCAATCAATTACCAAACCTTGAAAAAGCGTTGGTAGCAGGAGAGAGAGTATTTGAGCTATTAGAAGAAGAGGGAAGAGAAGTAAGTGATGAACGTATTCCTAGGTACAAAGGTAATGTTTCTTTTGAACATGTGAACTTTGCTTATAAAGAAGGAGAATACGTACTCAAAGATATCAATATTGAAGCAAAGCAGGGTGAAACGGTAGCGCTCGTTGGACATACTGGCTCCGGAAAAAGTTCCATCATGAATCTTCTATTCAGATACTACGATGTAAAAGAAGGAAGAATCACGATTGATGGTACCAATATTAACGACTTAGAGCACCAAACCCTACGCCAGCATATGGCTATTGTCTTACAGGATCCCTATCTATTTACAGGTACCATTGCCAGTAACGTGAGCTTAAATAACCCTGACATTCCTCGAGAAAAGGTCGAAAAGGCATTAAAGGATGTAGGTGCTGATACTGTGCTGCGTAACTTAGAGAACGGGTATGATACAGAGGTGATTGAGAAGGGAAGTACTCTCTCTTCTGGTCAACGTCAATTGATCTCGTTTGCACGTGCCCTAGCATATGATCCAGCTATTTTAATCTTAGATGAGGCTACTTCTAGTATTGATACTGAAACAGAAGCCATCATTCAAGAAGCCATGGATGTTCTAAAAAAAGGACGGACGACGTTCATCATTGCTCATCGATTATCGACTATTAAAAATGCAGATCAAATAGTAGTTCTTGACAAAGGAATGATTGTAGAAAAAGGCAATCACGAAGAGTTAATGCAACAAAAAGGGAAATATTATCAAATGTATGAACTTCAAAAAGGAAAGCAAGCAAGTTAGGGTTAAGACTGTCCAAATGGGCAGTCTTTTCTTTTTTCGTAAATACTTTGATACCCCACCCATAAATTGATAGAATAAATTAACAATGTTGACATTAAAGGAGTAAAAATAGGAAAAAATCATTACGGGTATTAATGGATTAGATGAGATTTTATATAATGGGATACCTGCCGGGTCAGGAGTGTTAGTCGAAGGACCTCCAGGGATTGGCAAAACAACTTTCGCTATGGAGTACCTTGTTAAAGGGGCCTGGTACTACGGAGAACCAGGCTTGTATGTTTCATTTGAAGAGCTTCCAGAACAACTATATAGAGATATGGCAAGATTTGATTGGGGTATTACTGATCTTGAAAAAAGGGGAGACTCAGACTTATTAGTACCTCTCCAGACAGTTTTGTCTCTGAATTACTAAGTGGTGAGGGCCTTCTTCGTTCTTTAATTGTTGAGCTAGGTATAAAAAGAATGGTCATTGATAGCGTTACCCTCTTTCAATATAGGAGAGACGATGAGAAAGAAAAGAGAGAATTATTATACAGTATAAGGAATGCCTTAAATAAGTTAGGATGTACGACATTGTTTATTTCTGAAAGCTTTCAAGAAAACGGCGAAATCCATTATGCTCATTTTATTTTAGATGGTGTCATTACTCTTCATTTAGAAAAAGATCGACATCAACGAATAAAGAAAAATGGAAGTGAAAAAATTAAGAGGATCTGATTTTGTTGATGGATCTTGTGTTTGGGATATAACAGAGAAAGGAATAACCGTCATACTTCCTAAGAAGCTTCCGAAAGCTCTTCCGCCTCATATCCCTTATATTCAAACAGGGATAAAAAAATTAGATGATTACCTTGGCGGAGGAATAGTTTCTGGTAGTAGGTGGCTTGTAAATATCGATGAAATCAGTCGTTATAAAATGCTATTAGGATCTATTTTTATGGAGCGAATCAAAGCAGGAGAAAATTTTCTCTGTAGGCTATCTCCTTCTACCTTAGTAAGGGATATTGAGGATTATTTTTCTAGTCAAGGGTATTCTTTGCTAGAGTTTGCGAGAAATGGAAGGATCTATTTTATTGAACAGTACAAAAGACCAGTCCCAGAAGAGCTAATGCCTTTTATCATTCGAGCATATGATTCAATGGATGTTGACTTGTTTACACTCATTGAAGAAAAAACAAATATCGTTGGACGCATTCAAGCAGGAGAGAAATGGTTTTTAAATTATGACTTAAATGTCGGAATTGCCTATAGAAGCAAACAAAGAGTCCTTGATGTTATTCCAGAGTTGTTTTCTTTAGAAAGACATTTAGGGATTACTTCATTTGTCACGTGTCACTCAGAGAGAACAGACAACGAACTAATGGCTATCATGAAAAAATCTGCAGATGGAATTATCGAGATTTGGACAGACGATTACCAATACGTACAAGTTATGAAATCTCCTAACGGTGTTGTCTCAAAACCAATGATTATGGAAGCAACGGACTACTCAACCGTTGTTACGTTACTTTAACAGAAGGAGTATATTATGAGGGAAATAGAAGAATATTTCTTAAGAAATCATTTTGCTATGGAAACTATACATTCACTAGCTCTTAAGATTGGAAGACTTGAAAACGAAATAGCAGAAGAAATTGAGCAATTAGTTAAGGAAAAGAAAATAGTAAAAACAGAGCATCACGAGCCCGTGTATATGAACATTCATAACTCATTTGTAACACTTGATCAAGGAAGTGATGTTCTTGACTCTTTTGAATTAACTTCAAGGGAACGAGAAATCATTAACTACTTATTATCAGGACATTCCAACATAGAGTTAGCAGAAGCCCTTGAAATAAGTCAGCATACAGTCAAAAATCACGTCTCCAACATATTTAAAAACTTGGTGTGAAAACAAGATTGGAATTATTTAAAAAGCTAGGGCAGCTAAGATAAGGAGATGAGATGTAACCGGGATCAAAGTGAGATAGATCTTACACTAGCAAGATCCAACAGTTTTCCCTTTTAAGGACGGGGCGAAGGCTCATGATTGGTTGGAAAGCCGAAAGAGTACAGGAAACTATTATTAAAACCATAATGCTAACGCAAACAGTGCTTTCTTGCTGTTTGTCGTTTTTTATACGTGTGGATTAATGAAACATAAAATAAGTTGACTTTTCTGAAAAATAAAGGTATCTTTTGGATATGGTATGACACTTAATTTAACACTCGGTAAAATAACGTTATATAAAAATAAGTTATAAAAATATATAGGAGGGGACTATGTGGGAATGATAACAGACTTCGATCAGCTTTCTGAGGATCAAAAGCATGATGTATTTCTAAAAAAAGTTCAATCAGGAGAAAAAATTGAAGCAGATGATTGGATGCCGGAAGAATATCGGCAAACACTGATTAAACTAATTTCTATGCATGGCATAAGTGAAATTATGGGAGCACTTCCTGAAAAAGAATGGGTTCCGAAAGCCCCATCTATTCAAAGAAAAATTAGGCATCATGGCGAAAGTGCAAGATGAAATGGGACATGGACAGCTTTTACTTCGTGTAGCAGAAGATTTGATGAAGCCATACGGGAAGACTCGAGAAGATATTATGGAAGATTTGTTCTCCGGAACATTAAAGTTCCATAACGTGTTTCATATGCCAGCCCCTACTTGGGCAGACGCTGGAGTCATTGGATGGCTAGTTGACGGAGCTGCTATCATTACTCAAACGAACATGCTGCATGCCTCCTATGGTCCCTATGCAAGAGCATTAAAACGAATATGTGCAGAAGAAGTGTTTCATGCTCAGCACGGGGAAGCTATTATTATGGCACTTGCGGAAGGAACAGAGGAGCAGCGTGAATTGATTCAAGATGCAGTTGATCGCTGGTGGCCATCGCTTCTCATGTTCTTTGGTCCAGGAGATGCCTCCACGACTGGTACATCAAAACAGGATATTACGATTAAGTATCACATCCGAACGAAAACAAATGAACAACTACGACAAGTATTTTTTTACAAAGTATATTCCAAGAATGCTATCTCTTGGTTTAACGCTCCCTGATCCTACCATGTACTTTGACGAGGAACAGGAGATGTGGATATACCAACAACCGGATTGGTCGGAATTTAGAGAAATTATTCGAAATAACGGTCCGTTATCAAAAGAACGACTCCGTTTACGTAAGCTTTCTTACGAAACAAATAAATGGGTGAGAGAGAGTTTAGGCGGTGCATAAACATGATGGTGTAAGGAGGGGTGTTGATGAGTTCATTTTATAATGAATATGAAGTATTTAGTCGTAAAAACGATATGTCACCGATGCAATATCAATTCAGTTTACTTGCTCCAAATCATGAAATCGCTCTCATTATGGCCCAAGAGAATTTTATGAGAAGAGAAACAGCTTCAGATATTTGGGTCATTAAGCGGGAGCATATTCGAATGATGAATAGGGAAGAAAAAGAAAGTTTAAAGCGGTTAGATAATAAAGATTACCGGTTAACCAAGGGCTATGGCTATTTAAAGAAAAAATGGCGTGAATATGAACAAGAGATGTTAGATGAAAAAGAAATCATGTCCTGGGGAGAGTTGGTGAATAAACGTGGATAAGTTAGCGACCATAGAACTTCTTTATCAGCTTGCAGATGATGATTTCATTCATGCTTACAGAGGATCTGAATGGCTCGGCCTTTCCCCTCATATTGAGGAGGATGTCGCAAGTGCTTCTATTAATCAAGACACAATGGGTCATGCGTTTATGCTATATGGACTTCTTAGTGATCTTGGAGAAGGAAGTATAGATGAATTGGCACATGGTAGAACAAACAAAGACCAATGGCGAAATGCGATCGTAGTAGAATTACCTAATGGACCAGGTGGATATAAGGAGGAGCCGCGCTATGATTTTGCTTTAGCTGTCGTTAGAAATTATTTTTACATCGTAGCTAAATTAGTGAAAGTACATAGTTTAAAAGAGTCTAGCTATGAGCCTTTAAAAAATATATCCACTAAAATGAGTATGGAACTATTCTATCATCATCTTCATTGGAAGACTTGGTTTGTCCAACTATTCACGGCAGGTGGTGAAGCAAAAACAAGAATGAGTCAAGCTTTGACTATAATCTTACAAGAAGCAGAAGGCTTATTTGATATGGGAGCATTAGAGTCAAACATTGTAGCGGAGGGACTCATCTCATCAAAGCAGGAACTCATTCATAGCTTTCAACAATTTATTGAACCAACGTTAAAAAATGCTTCTATAGAAGCACCATTAAAAATAGATATGAAAATGGGTAATGGAAGAAATAGGAACCACACAAAGCATCTGCAGTCAGCTATCCAGACGTTCAGTGAAGTGTATTCATCTGATCCAACTGCCACATGGTAAGAAAGGAGTGAACCAACTTGGATTCTATTATTCTAGCACTCCAAAATGTGAAAGATCCTGAAATTGATTCCATTAGCATCGTAGAGTTAGGTATGCTTCACCATATTCATTTGGAGAAAGGTGAGCTTACCGTTGAATTACTTCCAACATTTATGGGGTGCCCAGCTCTAGATATTATTGAAAAAAACGTGGTAAATGAACTATCCAATGTAAGTGGAGTCCATACCGTTCATGTACATTTTGTTCATTCTACTCCTTGGACGTCCAATCGAATAACGCTGCTAGGAAGAGAGGGCTTAAAAGAATTTGGAATCGCTCCACCGCCTCATTTTATAGAAGGGGAGACAAAATGGGAAGTAGATTGTCCTTATTGTGAATCACTCTACACAACAATGGAGAATTTGTTTGGACCAACAGCCTGTAGAAGCATCCTCTATTGTAAATCTTGTCGCAATCCGTTTGAAGCCATGAAGCCCATTTCTACACTAATGTAATAGGCCATGCCTGTTCAGATAAAATTATTTTGTTAAAAAGGGAGAGATAACTATGATTAAAATGATCGCATTGTACAAACATCCTGAGAACAAAGAAAAATTTGACGAGCACTATTTCAATACTCATGCCCCGATTACAGCTAAAATACCTGGACTAATAAAAATGGACGTAACGAAAATCGTAGGTTCTCCTATGGGGGGAGGAAGGAAAGTACTATCTTATGTGTGAGATGTACTACGAAAATCATGATGCCTTTAAGCAAGCAATGAAAACAGATGAAGCGAAAGCATCTGGAAAAGATTTAATGAGTTTGCGGGAGATTTGGTAACGCTTATGATTGGTGAAGAAGTAAATGAACCAACAGCTTGATCATATAAATCGTTGGATAGAAGGAAATATTGGGATAATTGAGTTAAATCGTCCTCATGTTCTGAATGCAATTAATCGAAAGATGATCAGTGAGATAGTAGAAACTCTAGAAATCTATGATTCTCTTGAAGAGGTCCACGTCGTTGTTTTAGTTGGGGGTGGACGTGCATTTGCAGCTGGTGCTGATATTGATGAGATGGCAGAAGTGTCAAGCATCGAACTTGAAAGGCTGAATCAATTCAGAGACTGGGACCGTATAGCGGAAATGAAGAAGCCGATGATTGGGGCCGTACATGGATTTGCGTTCGGAGGAGGGTTTGAGTTAGCTCTTTGCTGTGATATTCTTCTAGCTTCATATGATACTGAATTTGCTTTCCCTGAAGTTACGTTAGGGATCATGCCAGGGGCAGGTGGGACTCAGCGCCTAACCAAATTAATAGGGAAGAATCGTGCGATGGAATGGCTCTTTACCGGTGACAGAATGTCAGCTCAAATAGCCTATGAGTTAGGTGTGGTCAATCGTTTAGTTCCGAAAGAATTAATTCGTGAAGAAACGTTCAGACTCGCAACCAAAATTTCAACTAATCCAGCAATGAGTGTTCGACTCATAAAAGAATCGGTATTAACAGCAGTAGATTCTACAATTTTAGAGGGAATGAAATATGAAAGAAAAAACTTTTCTCTATTGTTCTCAAGCGAAGACCAAAAAGAAGGAATGCGGGCGTTTCGAGAGAAGAGAAAACCTCAATACAAGGGGAGGTAGGATCCATGTATGAAACCATTATTCAAACAGTGAAAAATAGTGTTTCCTATATTACGTTGAGCCGACCTTCAAAGTTAAATGCTTTCACAGGGAAGATGAATAGTGAAATCACCAAAGCGATCAAACAAGCAGAAAAGAATCCTGATGTACGCTGCATTGTCATCACAGGTGAAGGGAGGGCATTTTGCTCAGGTCAAGACCTTGAGGGTGTAGATCAAGGAATGGACCATGGGGACGTTTTGCGTGATTTGTATTCGCCAATGATGAAAGCGCTATCTTCTTGCGGGAAGCCAATCATTGCAGCGGTAAATGGTGTCGCAGCTGGAGCTGGAATGAGCTTAGCGTTAGCCTGTGATTTCAGACTCCTATCTGACAAAGCTTCGTTTCTTCAAGCATTTATTCACGTTGGGTTAGTACCGGATTCTGGTAATCTCTATTATCTACCGAAATTAATTGGTCATGCAAAAGCGTTAGAGTTAGCTATTTTAGGAGAGAAAGTACGAGCTGAAGAAGCGTTATCTATAGGACTGGCAACAAGGGTCTTCAGTGAAGAAACGTTTTTAGCAAATGTAGAATATTTCGCAGAAATGCTGGCCTCAAAACCCACCACAAGCATTGCCTATATTAAAGACTTAACTAAATCAAGCTGGAATTTGTCATTCGACTCTTATCTAGAGAAAGAAGCATTAAGTCAAAGGGCCGCAGGAAAAACAGCTGACCATTTAGAAGGCGTCAAAGCATTTATGGAAAAAAGAAATCCAGTATTTCAAGGAAAATAAGAAAGGGGATCTATCACAATGTCAAAAGTGAAAGAATCAAATTTTCAAGTACTTGATATGAAACGAGAGCATTATCAATTGCTCATTAATGGGGCTAGGGTTGATAGCACATCCGGAGAAACGTATGAATGTAAAAATCCTGCAACTGGAGAAGTTATTGCACATGTAGCGAAAGCGTCTTTAAAAGATGCAGAGCTAGCCGTTAAAGCAGCTAGGCATGCGTTTGATCATGGGAAGTGGCGAAAGCTTCCTGTTGGAAAAAGAGCTCGCGTTTTAAATAAAATTGCAGGCATTATGCGTGCAAGATTTGGTGAACTCGTTGAACTAGAAGTATTAAATAGTGGGAAAAGCATAGGAGCTGCACAAGGTCAAGTCATGCAAGCCATCGAAGATTTTGAATTTTACGCTGGCGCCAGTGTTGGACATAGAGGCTCTGTAAACAATGTACCGGGGCAATTTCAAAACATCACTGAAAAAGAACCGGTAGGGGTATGTGCACAAATCATTCCTTGGAATTATCCAATGATGATGGCTGCATGGAAGATTGCACCAGCCATTGCAACAGGATGTTCTGTTATCGTGAAACCTGCATCCCTTACTCCCCTTACGGCTATAGTATTAGGAGAAATTTGTGTAGAAGCTGGTGTACCTGAAGGGGTCGTCAATATTTTACCAGGCTCTGGAGGTACGATTGGAAATTTCTTAGTTGAGCATGAAGACGTAGATAAGGTTGCTTTTACCGGTTCAACACCGATTGGAAAAAACATTATGGAAAAAGCCTCCCAAACATTAAAGCGAGTGACCCTTGAGCTAGGTGGAAAATCTCCAAATATTGTGTTTGAAGACTGTGATGTAAATGCAGCAGTAGATGGCTCTTTATTTGGAATCTTCTATAATACAGGACAGTCATGTGAAGCGCGATCTCGTCTTTATGTACATGAAGACATCTATGACGAATTTATGGAAAAATTCGTAGCGAAAACAAGTCGCCTTCAAGTAGGTGACCCGTTCAATAAAGGCACTCATATCGGCAGCATTATTAGTGAAGAGCAAGTCAATGTGATTGACGGGTATGTTCAGTCTGCAATAGAAGAGGGCGCAACCATTATAGCGGGTGGAAAGAAGGCTACGGTTGCTGGCTTTGAAGGTGGATATTGGTATGAACCTACCATAATCACGGATGTTCATCATGAAATGAAGGTAGTGCAAGAAGAAATCTTTGGTCCTGTCGTCGTTGTCATGAAATTTAAAGATGAAAAAGAAGCGATTGGATTAGCCAATGATACAGAATACGGTTTAGGATCTGCCATTTGGACAAAGGATCATGGAAAGGCAACGAGAGTATCAAAGTCCATTCAAGCAGGAATTGTCATGGTCAACTGCCCATTCTCAGCGTTCCCTGGGACACCGTTTGGAGGCTATAAGCAGTCTGGTTTTGGAAGAGAGTTGTGTATAGAAACTCTTGATCTTTACACAGAAACGAAAAGCATTCTTTCCTATTATGGTGGAAAGCCGTTAAATCCATTTGGACTGTAGAGTAAGTAAAGGGAGAGACGGTCATGAACGATTATGACCGTCTTCGTTTATTGAAGGAGGGATAAGATGGTAAAAAATCTTGTTGTCATAGGTTCGGGTGTTATGGGGCAAGGAATTGCCTATGTTAGTGCGATAGGTGGATTTTACACGACAGTCGTTGATATTGATTCATTTCAGTTAGAAAGAGCAGAAAGAGAGATTAAAGGTCTTTTTCAAAAAGGGATAGAAAGAGGAAAAGTGGCTAAGAAGGACCGGGAAGAAGCAACTTCTAGACTACTTTTCACAACCGATTTAAAAGCAGCCGTAAAAGAGGCTGATTTTATTATTGAAGCTGTACCAGAAAAACGAGAAATCAAGAAGCAGGTTTTACAGCAAGTAGACCACTATGCTCCCGCACATGCTGTAATAGCCTCAAATACTTCCACAATAAGCCCAACAGAACTTGGCTCGTACACACAGCGCCCTGAGCAGCTAATGGCGATGCATTTTTTCAACCCTGTTCATAAAATGTCTCTCGTTGAAATGATTAAAGGTTTAGAAACGAGTGAGCAAACGGTGGAAGTGGTTCAGATGGTTGCTCAAAAAATGAGAAAAGAAACGGTTGTCATAAATGAGTTTCCTGGCTTTGTGACGAGTAGAATTAGTGCGTTGGTTGGGAATGAAGCATTTTATATGCTCCAGGAAGGAATTGGGTCGCCGGAAGAGATTGATAGGGCCATTAAGCTTGGTCTCAATTATCCTATGGGGCCATTTGAATTGGGTGATTTAGTTGGTCTCGATACTCGTTTAAATAACTTGCGATATTTGCATGAGAAGCTAGGAGAGAAGTATCGACCAGCTCCATTGTTAGAGCAGTACGTTCAAGCAGGCAGACTAGGTAGAAAAAGTGGCAGGGGCGTTTACGACTACAAGGAAAAGGTGAATAGCCATGACTAAAGTGGTCGTAGTAGATGCGGTTCGAACACCCATTGGTCGGTACAAAGGAGCCCTTAAGGATGTTCGACCGGATGATTTGGGGGCAATTGTGATAAAAGCACTTATAAAAAGAAACCCATCAGTCCTACCCTATTTAGTAGATGAAGTCGTCCTAGGGAATGCGAATGGAGCGGGAGAAGAAAATCGCAATGTCGGAAGAATGAGTTCTCTTTTAGCTGGGTTACCTGTTACGACAACAGGTACAACGATTAATCGTCTATGTGGATCCGGACTTGATGCAATTAGTTATGGTGCAAGAGCCATTTTGGCTGGTGAAGGAGATATCTATATTGTAGGTGGAACCGAAAGCATGACGAGAGCCCCGTTTGTCATGGAAAAACCTTCGAACCATTTCCCCAGAGGTCATCAACAATTGCTTGATACTACCATTGGCTGGAGATTTATTAATCCACAAATGGATGAGATGTACGGAACAGACTCTATGCCTGAGACAGCAGAGAATGTAGCATCAGAATTTGGGATCACTCGTGAGGCGCAGGATCATTTTGCCCTATTGAGTCAACAGCGAGCAAAAAGTGCGATGGAGAGAAGGATATTTGAAAGTGAGGTAATCTCCGTTTCTTATCAGGATAAGCGAGGAGAATGGATCGTAATTAAAAATGATGAACATCCTAGGCCACAAACTTCACTAGAGAAATTAGCGTCTCTGCCACCTATATTTGAAGGTGGAACAGTGACAGCAGGAAATACTTCTGGAATCAATGATGGTGCCTCTGCCCTACTTTTAATGAGTGAGGAGAAGGCTTTGGAGCTTGGAGTTCAGCCACTTGCAGAATACGTTTGTTCGGCCACGGCGGGTGTTGAGCCAAGAGTGATGGGAATTGGACCAGTATACTCCACTCGTAAAGTGCTTGAAAGGTCGGGTATTCCATTGGAAGAAATAGACGTAGTAGAACTGAATGAAGCATTTGCTGCTCAAGCACTTGCATGTATACACGAATTAGGACTAAATCCTTCCATTGTGAATGTTAACGGGGGAGCCATAGCCTTTGGTCATCCACTTGGGGCAAGCGGGGCGCGGATTGCTACAACTTTACTTCACGAGATGAAACGTAGAGATAGCACATATGGGTTAGCGACGATGTGTATTGGAGTGGGTCAAGGGATATCCATGATTTTTAAACGAATATGAATGAAAGAGGTAAACCGTAGAGTGCTTATGGTTTACTTTTTGATTTGGATGTTTTGTAGGGGGGAGTGGTGCGCTGAGGGTGCGCGGTGCAGATGTGCTGGGGCTGCTGCGCGGTGCACAAAGGATCAAAATGAAGGGTCTAGAGCCCCGCGCCAAGCTCACGCGTTGCACAAAAGAGCCAAAAGGAAGGTTCAGAGCCCCGCGCTAAGCTCGCGCGGGGCACAAAAGAGCCAAAAGGAAGGTTCAGAGCCCCGCGCCAAGCTCGCGCGGTGCACAAAGGATGAAATGAAAGGTTTAGAGCGCCGCGCCAAGCTCGCGCGGTGCACAAAAGAGCCAAAAGAAAGTTCCAGATCCCCGCGCCAAGCTCGCGCGGTGCACAAAAGAGCCAAAAGGAAGTGCCACAGCCCCGCGCCAAGCCAACTGGCTGTACAAAAGAACAATACGCAAGACAAATAGCTCCCCCCACACAAACCAAGAGTGAATCAAAATATCTTACTATCTTTCAGAAAAATATAAAAATACACCTATTTCCACCTACTTTAGTATGGTAAAATACTATATAGACGTAATAAAAGCGTTATACGATGAATACAAGATAGTGGGGATGCAGAATGAATACTCGGTCAATGATTTTTACATTATATGGAGATTACATAAGGCACTATGGTAATAAAATTTGGATAGGAAGTTTAATAAAATTGCTCAATGAATTTGGTCACAATGACCAAGCGGTTCGAGCGGCTATCTCAAGAATGAATAAACAAGGGTGGGTTCAAAGCGAAAAGCAAGGTAATAAAAGCTTTTATTATTTAACGGAACGTGGTGTGAAGCGTATTGAAGAGGCAGCTGAGCGTATTTTTAAACTGAAACCAGACGATTGGGATGGTAAATGGAGAATGCTCATGTATAACATTCCAGAGGAGATTCGTAGTATTCGTGATGAACTTCGGAAAGAATTAATTTGGAGTGGGTTTGGAACCTTTTCGAATAGCTGTTGGATATCCCCTAACAACCTAAAAGAGCAAGTTGATGAACTAGTAAAAAAATAATGAAATTGAGCCCTATATTCATTATTTTGAAGCAGAATATAAAGGCCCTCATCAAAATGAAGAGCTTATTGAGAAAAGCTGGGACTTAAAAAGAAATACATGAACGGTATCAAGAATTTATCTCTGAATACAGTCAAAAATATGTGATTGCGAATAATAAGATTAGTAAAGGCGATATGACAGATGGAGAATGCTTTGTAGAAAAAACAAAGCTCATTCATGAATATCGAAAGTTTCTATTTATAGATCCGGGTTTACCACAAGAACTATTACCTGAAGATTGGTTAGGCTCTCATGCTGCATCACTCTTTAGTGATTATTACAGAGCATTATCGGCCCCAGCCGTACGTTTTTTTGAAGAAGTTTTTAAAGATGGCAATGAGATAGAGTTAAAGGATGACCGATTCGATGTGCTAGAACATCCTTTTATTGTAGATGAATTAACTTGATAGTTAGACAGGGGTAGGTAGCTCCTGTCTATTATTATATTAAATAGAAGAAATAATTGGGTTAAATAGAATAATTTTAACAAAAAAATGAGGCAATGATAGTAGAAAGTAGACATGGTAGAGCGTCAGAGAGCTACTTAGAATAATCGTTATCTATTTTATTGTGGGTACTTTCAATTTATGGCTTCTACTAAACGTACCGAAAGAGATAAATTTTATACTAGAGTAAGTGCTACCATCCTACTTTTAAGTATAACTATTTTGATATTGGTCCCGTTATATAGTTAGGAGTTAAGCTGAAGTAGACCTATATTATAAGGTTTCATATAACTGAGATTGATTTAATAGGAAAAAGTTAAATGATACAATTCCATAATAGGAAACATAAAAAGGAGCAAGTATGATGCAGGAACATATTCTTCAGGAGTTAGCACAAATTGAAAAGGACCATGATGTGAAGATATTATTTTCAGTGGAATCTGGAAGTAGAGCGTGGGGATTTCCTTCAAAAGACAGTGATTATGATGTGAGGTTTATTTATATCCATAAGCCAGAATGGTATTTGTCTATTGATCAAAAGCGAGATGTAATTGAAATCCCATTCAGAGAATCAATTTCAATTCCAATTGATCCCCTACTAGATGTTAGCGGCTGGGAATTAACCAAAGCACTTCGACTCTTTAGAAAATCGAATCCACCACTATTAGAATGGCTAAACTCTAGTATTATCTATTATGAAGCCTATTCAACAACGGATCAAATTAGAGAGTTAGGTGGTAAGATTTTTTCTCCTTTATCTTGTTTACATCATTATTTAAACATGGCAAAAGGAAATTTTCGTGGTTATCTACAAGGTAGCGAAGTGAAGATAAAAAAATACTTTTATGTATTACGCCCCATTTTCGCAGCTAAATGGATTGAAAAGTATCATACGATTCCTCCAATTGGATTTGAAGACTTGTTCGAAGATATTGTCCCATCAGGAGAGTTAAAAGCTTCCATTGAAACGTTGTTAAAACGGAAGAGAGCAGGAGAAGAATTAAGACTTGAGCAAAGAGTAGATACCATTAATGAGTACGTAGTCAAAGAAATCGAACATTTAGAGGATTTGACAAAATCAATTAAACCCCATACCCATGACCCCACGAAAGAGCTAGATGAGTTGTTTCGTGGGACTTTAGAGGAAGTGTGGGGGCTAGACGATCATTTCATTGTTAGATCTTGATGAGAAAGCTTCTGTTAGGAAGCTTTTTTAAATCATTGTAAAATTCACATAAAAAGTATAACATTATTTTAACGGAGGGGATGATTTCTGAATAATAATCGTTTAGTTCAATATTTATCAATCCAGTATCCTATCATTCAAGGGGGTATGGGAAATATTAGCTCAGCTAAACTTGCGGGTACCGTAAGTCTTGCTGGAGGGCTAGGAACAGTTGGCGTTGGTACGATGGATTCTTCAAGAGTAAGAGAGATGTTAGAAGAATTGAAAACGATAAATGTTCCATATGCAGTAAACATACCGATTAATGTGACCCCATGTTTAGAGGCACTCATGGAATTACTTCTAGAATATTGTGTGCCCGTTGTATCATTTTCAGCGGGTAACCCTAAACCTCATATCAATAAGCTTAAAGAGAAGGGAATAAAAATAATAGTAGTAGTAGCTTCTATCAAACAGGCTTTGAAGGCGGAAGAGGCAGGGGCGGATGTGATTGTAGCAGAAGGGTATGAAGCCGCGGGAATAAATTCTACTCTAGAATCTACCACCATGACGCTTATTCCACAATTAGTTAAACACATTCGTGTCCCAATAGTGGCCGCTGGTGGAATCGGTGATGGGAGAGGATTGGCTGCAGCACTTAGCTTAGGTGCTAGTGGTGTTCAAATGGGTACTCGGTTTATCGCTACAAAAGAAGCACCCTATCATACGAACTATAAAGAGAAAATTATTCAAGCAAACGATACGAGTACACTCGTCGTCGGAAGAAGTGTAGGGAAGATTCGCAGATTGCTACACACTCCATACGCTGAAATGCTTTTAGAGGAAGAAAAATGTTTACTTAGATCTGAGCTTTTCGATGAAAAAACCTCTGAAACGTACCATGAGATTGGAGCCATTCACGGGGAATTGGATAAAGGATTTATTAACGGTGGACAAATTGCTGGCCTAATAGATGATATCCCCTCTGTGGACCAATTAATAACAACGATGATAGAAGAGGCTAGAAGTCATTTAAAGCGTTCATTAGACCTTATACTGTAAAAGATTAACGAAGCTAAATTCTTTAGAGTTTAGTCTTTCGTTTTTTTATTATTCCGCTAAAGAATACTAAATTTTCTAAATATTATTGACTGTTTTCTTAGTAGAGTGATAGTATAACGTTATAATTACGTTTATCTTATTTTCATTATACATATTCACTGAGAAGTATCTACGCTTTGCATTCTTAGCCACAGGCTAGTTGCAATATAATCACTTGAGGGGGAAATGAAGTGAAAAAGGCCTTGAAGTTTGTATACGCTGGTTTGTTAGGTGGAGCATTATTGTTATCAGGATGTAGTGAAACAACAGGTTCAAAGGAAGAAGTGGTCATCGGTGTCACACAAATTGTAGAGCATCCATCTTTAGATGCCGCGTTTAAAGGATTTAAAAAGGCTTTAGAAGAAAATGGTTACAAAGAAGGGGAAAACGTTAAATATGATGTTCAGATTGCACAAGGGGAGATGAGCAATAGCCAAACGATCGCTACAAATTTCGTAAGCAATGGAGTAGATCTTATATTTGCCAATTCCACTCCAAGTGCACAAAGTGCATTAAAGGCTACAACAGATATACCTATCGTATTTACAAGTGTCACGGACCCTGTTGGAGCTGAGCTAGTAGCTGCTTTTGATCAACCAGGTGAGAATATTACAGGAACTTCTGATACCCATCCTGAAGCGATATCAAGTACGGTTAACTTTATGCTTAAAGACATTGGAGCGAAAAATATTGGGGTCATCTATAATGCAGGTGAACAGAATTCTGAAGTACAAGTGGAGGAAGTTAAGAAAATAGTAGAAGCCGGAGGTGGTACATTAGTTGAAGTATCGGTTTCCACATCGGCTGAAGTTAAACAAGCCGCTGAATCATTAGTCGGGCGAGTAGACGCCATTTATATTCCAACTGATAATGTGGTGGTTTCTGCATTTGAATCAGTGGTAAGCGTTGCTAATGATCAAGATATTCCTCTATTTGCAGGTGAATTAGATTCTATGAAACGAGGGGCACTTGCTGCAAGTGGATTTAGTTACGAGGATCTTGGCTACGAGACGGGATTGATGGCCGTTGCAATTTTAAAAGGAGAACAAACAGCAGCGGATATTTCAGTTGAATATCCAAAGAATTTTAAATTAGTCATCAATCAAGAGGCGGCAGCTGAGCAAGGTGTAGAAATTGATGCGTCGTGGGAGGCAGAAATTTACGAAGGTGAATAAGAGGGAGTGATCTAGAATGTTTACGGCTATCTTTGGGTCCTTAGAATTAGGTGTCATCTATGCCATCATGGCTCTAGGGGTCTATTTAAGTTTTCGAATAGTAGATTTTCCCGATTTAACGGTAGATGGAAGCTTTGTAACGGGAGCGGCAGTTGCTGCCGCTCTTATGATTAGCGGAGTGAACCCTTTTTTAGCCACCATCATGGCAAGTGCTATTGGGTTTCTAGCAGGGTGTATAACGGGGATTCTTCACACATTTGGAAAGATCAACGCGTTATTATCAGGGATTCTTATGATGATTGCCTTGTATTCTATCAATCTTAGAATCATGGGAAAATCCAATATCCCTCTATTAAACGAAGAGACTATTTTTACTTCCTTACTTAGTTTCTGGGATAAACTTGGTATAGACGGAATGCTTAGTAGTATTCTAACGGCTGTAGGATTAGGTGAAAATATTCCTAAAACATGGGGAATTTTATTTCTAATGTTACTCCTGACGTTTTTTATTAAATTTACGACTGACTGGTTCTTAAAAACGGAGGTAGGATTGGCACTTCGAGCAACGGGTGATAATCAAAAGATGATTCGAAGTCTTTCTGCCAATACCAATTTACTCATTATTCTTGGACTAGGAATATCGAACAGTCTTGTGGCTTTATCTGGTTCTCTTGTGGCTCAATACGGAGGTTTCGCAGATGTTGGAATGGGAATTGGGATGATTATTATTGGACTGGCTTCAGTTATTATCGGTGAAGCCATTATTGGTACCAAAACCATTGTGCGTACAACTCTTGCCGTCATTGTAGGGGCCATCTTATATCGCTTAGTGGTCACGCTTGCCTTACGAGTGGACTTTCTAGAAACGGGTGACATGAAATTGATTACGGCGACCATTGTCATCATTGCGTTAATTCTACCTAAAATAATCGATCGGCATAAAGAGAAAATGCGAAAAGCAATGAAAAGGCAGGAACGACTGAACGATCTTCAGGCTCTAGGGGAAGGAAGTGAGGAGCACAATGCTTCAGTTAAAAGAGCTTTATAAGGTATTTAATGAAGGAACTCCTGACGAAAAAATTGCGCTGCATCAAGTTTCCTTAACGCTTATGCCAGGTGATTTTGTTACGGTCATTGGAAGTAACGGAGCAGGGAAGTCTACCCTTATGAATATGATTTCTGGTGTATTACTTCCTGATGTTGGAGAGGTTCTAATTGAAAACAAAGATGTATCTAAACTTCCTGAACACAAAAGAGGTAAGTATATTGGAAGGGTGTTCAAGACCCAATGGCCGGAACCGCCCCTACCATGACCATAGAAGAAAATCTAGCCATGGCCTATTCACGTAATAAGGTTCGAACATTTCGGGTTGGAGTTACGAAGAAGAGGCGAGAATTCTTCTGCCATGTCTTAGAATCCTTACATTTAGGATTAGAAAATAGACTAAATGCCAAAGTAGGGTTGCTTTCAGGAGGAGAAAGGCAAGCGCTCTCCTTATTGATGGCTACATTTACGGAACCATCTATTCTTTTATTAGATGAACACACAGCAGCTCTTGATCCTTCCCGAGCCGAATTGATTACACAGTTAACAAAAGAGATTGTTGCTGAACATCGGTTGACGACCTTAATGGTGACCCATAATATGCAACAAGCGCTGGATTTAGGAAATCGACTCATCATGATGGACAAGGGAAGAATCATTCTAGATGTAGGAGAAAAGGAGAAAGCTTCGTTAACCATTGAACGTCTATTAGTAGAATTCCAGCAAATTAGCGGTAATAAAATGACAAATGATCGAGCCTTATTATCTTAAAGTAAGGTCTTTTTTTTATAGAGTCTATCCATATTCGCTTTTATTATTGTTTTAATTTTTACAATTTATTGACTATTTATATAACATAATGATATTATATCGTTAAATAAACGTTACATAAAATATTGAGAAATATGTCGTATTTTAGGAGTGGATAATGAAGAATGGTTGGCAGTTAAGAAGTAAGAATGCTATGACCATTGCTGTTAAGATATGTTTCCCAAATTTGATGGAAGCATAGTACATCCATTATTTTCTACCGCAAGTATGGTCCATTATATGGAATGGGTATCAAGAAACTTGCTTCTTCCATTTTTAGAGCAAGATGAAGAAGCGGTCGGAGCAGAAGTCATAGTGAAACATAGAGGACCTGCGAAATTAGGAGACGAAATACTATTTGAAGGTAGAATTATAGCTGTACAGGAAAATAAGATGCTCACCAAGATCTTGGCTAAAGTAAATGACAGAACAATCGGTGTGGGAGAAGTGACCCAAATCATTTTACCAATTGCAAAGATTGAGAGGTTTTAAAATGAGTGATTTTGTAACCGTTTACAACATTAAAGAAACTTCAAACAATGAGGTGAGAGGTATGGAGTTGTTTGATCGATTAGAAGAGCATGAGCAGGTTGTTTTCTGCAATGACCCTAACACTGGGCTGAAAGCGATTATAGCTATTCATGACACAACGCTAGGGCCAGCACTCGGTGGGTGTAGAATGAGACCATATGAGTCGGTCGACGCTGCTTTAACAGACGTTCTTCGACTTTCTAAAGGCATGACCTATAAGTGTGCCGCAGCGGATGTTGATTTTGGTGGAGGAAAGGCTGTTATCATTGGTGATCCATCAAAAGATAAACACCCTGAGATGTTTCGGTCATTTGGTCAGTTCGTGGATTCATTGAATGGTCGATTTTATACGGGTACGGATATGGGGACTACACCTGAAGATTTCTCAAATGCCCTTAAAGAAACCAATTGTATTGTTGGTGTAGATGAGGTGTACGGTGGAAGTGGAGATTCATCTGTTCCAACAGCAGAGGGAGTATTGTATAGCATTGAAGCCACAAATGAACGGATTTGGGGATCGAAAGCTCTATATGGAAGAAGCTATGCCATTCAAGGTCTTGGGAAAGTAGGATTTAAAATAGCTCAAAGGCTCATTGATGTAGGAGCTGATTTATATGTTACAGATATCTATTTAGAGGCGATTACTAGATTAGAAGAGTATGCAAAGGAAAAGGGCGTCTTACTAAAAGTGGTTGGAGGGAATGAGATCTATTCCGTTCCGGCAGATGTGTTTGTACCATGTGCTATTGGTGGCATTATTCACGACGAAACCATAGATAGATTTCAATTTAAAGCCATTGTAGGTTCAGCGAATAATCAATTATTGTCCCATCATCATGGTGATTTACTTCATCAAAAAGGAATACTTTATGCTCCGGATTATATAGTCAATGCAGGAGGGTTAATTCAAGTTGCCGATGAACTGTATGAGCCGAACAAAGAGCGAGTGATTCGAAAAACAAAAGCAATCTACCATTCTCTCATGAGCATCTATAAAGAATCAGAAATAAAGGGCATCTCATCTGTGGAAGCTGCTAATCAGTACTGTGAAGATCGAATTGCAAGAAGAGTGAAACGAAATAGCTTTTTTCACACACGAAGCGCCCAAAATGGTCTGTACGCGTGTAAAAGGGGAGGGAATAGTCATGGAACCATCATTTCCAGTTCAACGAATAGTAGATGAACAAGGGAACCTACTATCAGAGCAGGATTGGATTACAAAGGAATTTTCAAAAAAGCTTTACCGCCACATGCTACGGATTCGTCTGTTTGATAAAAAAGCAGTTAGCTTGCAACGACAAGGAAGAATTGGGACATATGCCCCGTTTGAAGGACAAGAGGCATCTCAAGTGGGTTCAGCTCTAGCACTTGACTGTGACGACTGGCTATTTCCAACGTACAGAGATCACGGTGCTACTATGACATTTGGTCAATCTCTCCTTCATATTTTATTGTTTTGGAAAGGGCGAAATGAAGGGAATGTTCCAACAGAGGGGAAAAAATCTTTCCTCCCGGTATACCAATAGCTACGCAAATCCCTCACGCAGTGGGTGCGGCTTATGGTGAAGTATTAAAAGGAACAACGTGTGCAGCTATTGCTTATTTTGGAGACGGTGCCACATCTGAAGGTGATTTTCATGAAGGTCTTAATATTGCGAGTGTTGTAAATGCTCCTGTTGTGTTTTTCAATCAAAATAATCAATATGCTATCTCTGTGCCAATACATAAACAAATGAAATCCCAAACGATTGCGCAAAAAGGGTTAGCCTATGATATACCAAGTGTTCGAATAGATGGGAATGATCCATTTGTTGTGTATATGGAGACTCGCCGTGCCTTAAAACGCGCAAGAAATGGTGAAGGCCCTACCTTGATTGAAGCAGTTACGTGGAGATACGGAGCTCATACAACAGCCGATGACCCATCGAAATATCGTGATCAATCTGTAAGTCATGACAAACGTGTGGACTCTGACCCAATAGACAGGGTAGAAAGATTTCTTAAGCTGAAGGATTGGTACGATCATGATAAGAAAGAAGAATGGCTTAAGGAGATAGGAGTAGAAATTGATGATAGCGTAGACCTGTTAGAACGTTATCCTAAAGCGGATCCTGCTCTCATATTTGATTATGTGTTTGAACATTCCATTTGGCCAATCGAAGAACAGAAAAAAGAGCTACTACGTAAGGGGGCATTAGGATGAATACGATCACAGAAAAGAAGACCTTAACATTCGTTCAAAGTATAACAGATGCCCTTGATGTTATGCTGTCTGAGCGTGAAAACGTTCTATTACTTGGTGAAGATATTGGGAAAAACGGAGGTGTATTCAGGGCAACAGAAGGGCTTCAAGAAAAATATGGAGAAAAACGAGTCATGGATACCCCTTTAAGTGAAGCAGGATTTGTTGGGATGGGGGATTGGACTTGCAGCGAATGGATTCGTTCCTGTGATTGAAATTCAATTTCTTGGCTTTATTTATCCTGCCTATGAGCAGCTTATGACTCATGCCTCAAGACTACGGGCAAGAACACTTGGACATTATTCAGTTCCAATGGTGATTCGCGCTCCATACGGGGCAGGAGTTCGAGCACCAGAAATTCATTCAGATAGTACAGAGGCCATTTTTACTCATATGCCAGGGATGAAGGTGGTTTGCCCATCAACTCCCTATGATGCAAAGGGATTGTTAATTTCGGCCATTGAAGAGAACGACCCGGTTTTATTTCTTGAGCCTATGCACTGTTATCGCTCTGTTAGAGGGGAAGTTCCAAATGGAAAGTACACGGTAGAGATAGGAAAAGGTATCAGAAGACGAGAGGGCGAGGATGTCACAATATTTGCCTGGGGTGCGATGATGGCGGTTGTGTTAAAGGCTGCTGAGATTGTACAGGAGCAAGGTATAGAGTGTGATGTTATTGATGCTAGAACTCTTTATCCTTTAGATAAGGATCTTATTATAGAATCCGTTCAGCAAACCGGAAGGACGGTCATTGTTCAAGAGGGACATGGAACCGGTGGTGTAGCGAATGATATTTTATCCATTATCAATAAATATTGTTTCTACTATCAAAAGGCACCAACTGAAATGATTACAGGCTTTGATACACCTGTTCCGTATTTCGGATTTGAGGATTACTATTTACCTACAGTGGAGCGAGTTGTAGAAGCGATAAAAAAGTGCCAGGAATATTAGGAGGTGTGAAGGTTGGAGGTAAAGCTTCATGATATCGGAGAAGGAATGACAGAAGCCCATATTTCTCATTATTTTGTCAAGCCAGGAGACAGAGTTCAAGCGGACACCCCCTTAGTTGAAGTTCAAACAGATAAAATGACAGCAGAAATACCTGCTCCCATCACTGGAACCGTTAGAGAAATCATCATTAAGGAAGGGAATACGGTCAACGTTGGAACAACATTATTGGTTATGGAAGAAGGATTACACATTTCTAAACCTAATAAAAACACCAACAAAAGGACCATTCTTGCCTCTCCTTTTACAAGAAAGCTTGCAAGGGAGAAAGGGATTGTATTAGAAGATATATTAGGGTCAGGACCCGGAGGGAGAATTCTAGAGTCAGATATAACCGGTAGTGAAGTTAGTCATTCCTCTACATCAAAGATGACACTAAAAAGTAGAAAAAACAATGGAAGAACAGTCTACAAAACAAAAAACGAAAATGTCTTTCTTCCTTTTAACGGAAGAAGAAAGCAAATTGCAGGGAAGATGGTTTCTTCTCTCCGCACCATTCCGCACTGTACACACTACGAAGAAATTGATGTAACCGAGCTTCTCATTTTACGAGACAACCTTAAACAACAAGGAATATCAATCTCAGCCACAGCTTTTTTCTTAAAAGCCTTGTCACTCACCCTAGTCCAGCATCCACTATTTAATTCACGCTTACATGAAGATAGACAAGAAATTGAATGCTTCTCCTCACACCATATTGGAATAGCAACAGATACAGAGGAAGGATTAATTGCCCCAGTTTTACATGCTGTCGAGTCAAAAAATCTAGCTGAGCTCCATCGTGATGTGAAGGAGTTAACAATAAAAGCCCAAGAGAATAGATTAACTCCCCATGATTTACGTGGTGGAACATTTACGATTAGCAATGTAGGTCCTTTAGGTGGATCAATTGGTGCTACTCCGATTATTAATCCTCCAGAGGTAGGGTTAATGGCCTTTCATAAAACGAAAAAGAGGCCAATGGTCAATGATCATGATGAAATTGTCATTCGATCTATGATGAATATTTCTATGTCGTATGACCATCGTGTTATCGATGGTGGAAAAGCGGTGGCATTTACAAATCAATTTAGGGACCTTATTGAAAATCCAAGTCTTATGCTAGTGGAGTTGAGGTAATGGTAGTGGGAGAAATGGTTGATCAGAAAGAGATTGTTGTAGTAGGTGGAGGTCCGGGAGGATATCATGCGGCTATTCGAGCGGCACAGCTTGGCAAGCAGGTGACCATCATAGAGAAGGGTGCAGTGGGAGGCGTGTGTCTTCATGAAGGATGTATCCCTTCAAAAGCACTAGCTCATTTAGCTCATCAAAAAGCTAAGCTAGAAAACAATCGACAGTTAGGTCTTATCGTTCCGAATATAGAGGTGGACTTAACGATATTTAAGAAGTACAAAATTTCACTTATACAGCAATTAAACGATGGTATCGAAGCCCTTTTATCAGGGAACGGCGTAGAAGTGATAAAGGGAACGGCTACTTTCGTTTCGAGTAATCGAATTGGGATCGAGCGAGATGACTCCTATCACTTAGTAGAATTTAATCAATGCATCATCGCAACAGGAGGTAAGCTCTCCATTCCCCATTCTTTTATGGGACGTGGAATTCTATCTAGCAAAGAATTGTATCAATTAGAAGAAGTTCCTGAAAAACTTTTAATCTACGGAAATGATACAAAGGCAATTGAAGCGGCCTTCTCGTTTAATAGCTTAGGAACGGATGTCACTATCATCATGAATAAATCTCCGTTGCTCGATTCAAGCTTAAATAAGGAATTAATCAGAACCATGAAGAAAAGAAAAATATCGTGTCATCAAGGTTATGATCTTCTAGAAATGAGTGACACTTCTGAAGGTGTACACGTTACATTCCAGTCTGAAGTGAAAGGACTCTTAACAGTTGAAAACACTCCTGTCTATTTATCTGAAGAGGTTGTACCGAACTTAGAAGAACTTGGGGTAGAACGCATCGGGATCGAAACGTCTATGAACGGATTTATTAAAGTAAATGAAGTTTGCGAAACTTCCATTCCATTCATCTATGCTATTGGAGATGTAACGGGTGAGAGGTATGCCACAAAAGCAATTAGACAAGGAAAAGTAGCAGCGGAGCATGCATGTCAGGAGAAACCTGAATACGATGACAGGTACCATCCAACTGTCATATATAGTATTCCACCTATCGTCTCAGTAGGGTTAACAGAGGAAGAGGCGAGTCAAGAATATATCTATGAATCTAGTCTGTATCCTCTTAGAAGCAACGGGACGATTGCGTTACAGAATGAACGAGAAGGGTTTATTAAAGTGATAGCAGAAAAAGACACGGGGTTTTTAATAGGTATTCATATGATGGGCGAAGGAGTGGTTGAACTGAGTTCTGCAGCTATTATTGGCCTTGAAATGGCTGCAAGAAAAGAAGACTTCACGTTTCCTTTCTACCCACACCCCAGCATGAATGAAGCTTTAATAGAAGCGGTTGAAGCGCTTGATGGTAAAGCTATTCATATGCGACCTAAAACAAAACTAAAAATCAGCAATCAATAGGAGGAATGAAACATGCAAGAACTAAAATAAAAACCAAAGATGTAAATTCAGAGGACTTTTTTCCAGTAACAGATGTAGACTATTTAGAAATTTATAGTGGAAATGCTAAGCAATCGGCTCATTATTACTGCACAGCCTTTGGTTTTCGATTAGTAGGATACTCTGGTCTTGAGACAGGGAACAGAGAAACGGTTTCCTATGTACTCAAACAGAATAAACTAACCCTTGTTATCACAGGTTCCTTACATGATCACAGCCGAGTTGCTGAGTTTGTTAAGCTTCATGGTGATGGTGTGAAAGATGTGGCCTTGAAAGTTGCAGATTGTGATAAAGCTTATACGGAAGCTGTAAATAGGGGAGCTATCGTTATTCTTCCACCGACTGAATTTAGCGATGAATGCGGGACAATTAAAAAAGCGATCATTGGTACATACGGAGACACGATTCATACGTTAATAGAACGTACGGACTATACTGGAGTATTCTTACCAGGATTTAAAGCAATGGAAGCTTCGATTAACCAGAGTGAAACTGGCTTACTTGCAGTGGATCATGTTGTTGGAAATGTGGAAGAGATGGAAGAATGGGTCGGATATTACGAAAAGGTTATGGGATTTAAACAATTAAAGCATTTTACAGATAAAGATATCACAACGGAATATAGTGCACTCATGTCAAAAGTGATGCATAACGGGGGAAGAATTAAATTCCCAATTAATGAGCCGGCAGAAGGAAAGCGTAAATCACAAATCCAAGAGTACTTAGAGTTTTATAATGGAGCAGGAGTCCAGCATTTAGCCCTATTAACAGAAGATATCGTCGAAACGGTGACTCGCTTACAATCGAATGGAGTGGAATTTTTACAAACTCCGGATTCTTACTATGACGTATTGTCTGAACGGGTTGGGGATATTGACGAAGAGATTGATCAGCTTAAAGAGTTAAAAATTCTAGTAGACAGAGATGACGAAGGGTATTTGCTTCAAATCTTTACAAAGCCTATTGTCGACCGTCCTACCTTATTTATTGAAATCATTCAACGAAAAGGTGCTAGAGGCTTCGGAGAAGGTAATTTTAAGGCTTTATTTGAATCGATAGAAAGAGAGCAGGAAAAAAGAGGGAACTTGTAAGTTTAACTTAGTCGTAGCGCCTTTTACTCTTATCGCTAAAAGGCGCTATGTGTTTAAAGGTCATGATTGGAGGAACAGAACATGAGGACAAAGGAGCAACTTCGAGTAATTACGGCATATAATCCGGAAAACCAGCTTGACCACAATCTAATAAAGCTCTCAGAAAATGAAAATATTTATGGGTGCTCTCCTAACGTAATAGAAGCCATTAAGAAGATTACAAACCTGCATATCTATCCTGATTCGTCTGCTTCAGAGTTGAAAAAGGCGCTTAGTAGTTACCACGGTGTAAAAGGTTCAGATCTTTTTATAGGGAACGGTTCAGATGAATTGATTCGTTTATTATCACGTGCGTTTATTTGCTCTGGAGACGAAGCGATCATGGCTGAGGTTACATTTCCACGCTATAGGACCAATGTGATCATTGAAGGAGGAATTCCAGTGTGTGTTCCTTTGGAGAACGGGAAGCATGATCTACCTGCTATGGCCAATAAACTTTCCAGCCGAACGAAAATAATGTTTATTTGTAACCCGAATAATCCTACAGGAACCGTTGTGACAAAAGAAGAATTAACACGGTTTATTCAGCAAATACCCAAAGAAGTCCTGATTATTTTAGATGAAGCGTATGAAGAGTATGTGACGTCTCAAGACTTCCTGCAAGGCATTCCATTCGTGTCTCAGTATCCGAATTTAGTGGTCCTAAGAACCTTTTCAAAAATGTACGGTCTGGCTAGCCTACGTGTAGGGTACGGAATCATGAACCCTCTTATTATAGAAGCTCTAGAGAAAGTAAGGGACGTATTTAATGTAAGTACAATAGCCCAACAGGCTGCACTTGCTGCATTAGAAGATGAAAACTTTAAGCTTGAGTGTAAAGTGAAAAATGATCACATTCGAAAAATTGTTGAAAGAAGACTCCTGGAAGAATCCATCGTATTTTATCCTACCCAATCCAATTTTATCATGATTCAAACAGGATTAAACGGAAGCTTTGTAACACGAGAGTTAAAGAAAATTGGGTACTCTGTAAGGTCAGGTGAGTTTTTAGGTCATCCAAATTGGATTCGCGTTGCGTTTGGAACATTAGAAGACATGGATAAGATCTTAGGACTACTATTACGCTTAATGAAAAAAAGGGGGGAGTACACTGAATATACGTCCAGAAGAATTAGTATGGAATGAAAGATATAAGCTCTTAATTGGTTCGATTCTTCCTCGACCAATTGCCTTTGTATCCACTATAAATGATAACGTAGAAAGTAATTTAGCTCCTTTTAGTTTTTATACTGCGATATGCGCAGATCCTATGCTTGTCTGTTTTTCACCAATGAGAAACGGGGTTAGTGGAGAGAAGAAAGATACACTTAAAAATATAGAAGAGACGAACGAATTTGTTATCAATGTTGTGAGTGGAGATATAGTGGAGAGAATGAATGTAACAGCTCAAAATGTGCCAGGAGGGGTCGATGAATTTGATTTAGCTGGACTGACAAAAAAGAAGTCTAGTATGGTTTCCGCATACAGAGTAGGTGAAAGTAAAGTGAGTCTAGAGTGTGTGTTACACGACCTTCATCATTATGGGGATGTCCCTGGATCTGGAAGCTTAGTAGTGGGTAGAGTGGTTGCTGCCCATATTGACGAAGCTGCATTTGATTCAGGAAGGATTCGTACGGAAGTGTTAAAACCTATCGGACGAATGGCGGGTCAGGTGTATACCAATCCCCTCGCCGAAATGTTTGAGCTAGAAAGGAAGTCGTAACGATGAAGTTTGTTACATTTCAAAAAAATGACGGGGACCTTCGGGCAGGAATACTAGTAAATAACCAGATTTTTGACTTGCATGAATGCTCTCATGGCAAATTACCCCTGTCTTTACTCCGGTACATAGAAGACTATCAATCATATGAACAGATGCTACTAGACGTATTGTCAGCAGGTGAGAAAACAACAGGGATTAGTTTGGCAGAAGCTCAGTTAGTGTCTCCTTTACCTAAGCCTCAAAGTGTTAGAGATTTTTATGCCTTTTTAGAGCATGTAAAACAAGCTAGAGCAAGAAGGGGTCTTGAAGTTATTCCAGAGTGGTTCCGGGCACCGGTCTTTTATTTCACCAATCATCTAGCGGTAAAAGGGCCAGGCGATGTTATTCTGTTCCCGGAAAATTCCAAAGAATGGGATTATGAATTAGAAGTAGCGTGTATTATTGGTAAACAAGGTCGAAATATTTCAAGAGAACAGGCAATGGAGTTTGTCTTCGGTTTTTGTATTATGAATGATTGGAGTGCAAGAGACCTACAGCGTGAAGAGATGAAAGTAGGACTTGGTCCAGCGAAGGGGAAGGATTTCGCGACAACCTTAGGTCCTTGGATTGTAACGAAGAATGAGCTTTCAGAACAGATAGCAGGTGACGTATTACGTGCTAGTATGACTGCCAAGGTGAACGGAAAGCTCTTGTCGTCTGGTAATGCAGGTGATATGTATTTCTCATTTGGTGAGTTAATTGAGCAGGCCTCAAAAGATGTTACTCTCTATCCTGGTGAAGTAATTGGGTCAGGGACTGTAGGGTCTGGCTGCCTATTAGAATTAGGAACAGAAGTACATAGATGGCTTGAAACAGGAGATGTTGTGGAGTTAGAGATAGAAGGCCTTGGGGTTTTACGAAACAGTGTGGGATAAGGAGGGGCAAAATGTATTATCAAAGGCTAGGTACCATTCCAAAGAAACGTCATACAACATTTTATAAAGAGGATGGAACGTTATATAGAGAACAGGTGATGGGAACAAGAGGGTTTTCAGGGGCGCAGTCGATTTTATATCATCACCACATGCCAACATCTGTTGTAAAGTCGTCATATCTTGGACGCTACCTTCCGGAATTTGAGGAAGATTCCAATGTGCGTCACCGTCATTTTTATACAGATGAGGTAGAAGAAAGTAATGGAGTAGAGAGGCAGTTTGTATTAGGAAATAGCGATGTCCTTATTGGAAAATTACATCTAAAAGAAGAAATGACGTCCTTTTATCGTAATGGGGACGGGGATGAATGCTTATTTGTTCATGACGGGGAAGGAACACTGCATACGATGTTTGGTAGCCTTTCATATGAAAAAGGAGATTATCTTGTCATTCCTGTTGGAACCATTTACAGGCTCGTTCCAAAGGTACCAACAAAGTTCTTAGTTATTGAAGCGTTTAGTCAAATTTCTACCCCTAAGCGTTACCGAAATGAGTACGGCCAGCTTTTAGAACATAGTCCTTTTTGTGAGAGGGATATAAGAGGTCCTGAACAGCTAGAAACTAATTCTGAGCTTAGTGAGGTTGAAGTTATCACAAAGTCGAGAGGAGCCCTCCACTCTCATATTCTGGATCATCATCCTTTTGATGTAGTGGGATGGGATGGATTTTTTGTATCCTTTTGCTTTTAATATCCGCGATTTTGAACCGATTACAGGTCGTATCCATCAGCCGCCACCCGTTCATCAAACATTTGAAGCTCATAATTTTGTTGTCTGTAGTTTTGTCCCACGACTATATGATTATCATCCAGATTCTATTCCTGCACCTTATTACCATAGCAATGTGAATAGTGATGAAGTGCTATTTTACGTTGAGGGTAATTTCATGAGTAGAAAAGGGGTGAAGGAGGAGAGCATTACCCTTCATCCACTAGGTATTCCTCATGGCCCTCACCCAGGGAAAACAGAAGGAAGCATTGGAAAAAGAGAGACTCATGAATTGGCGGTCATGGTCGATACATTTAAGCCGTTAAAGGTTGTGAAGAGGACTGGTTGTTTAGAGGATGAACACTATATGTATTCTTGGAGTTAAAGCAAGCTGTCCATACCTTGGACAGCTTGTTTGCATTTATTAATAGGCGATGCCAACTCGTTTATTATAGTACGTATTTGTAGATACCAAAGAATATAGACAATCCGCTGTGTCGTATATGGAGATTTGTGTGCCAGCTTCAGGAAGAACGTTTTCTTCTACTCGATACGAGCCTACCTTTTCCCCTGTTGGCAAATAGGTAGGGCAAAGTATCGTCCAATTTAAATGAGAATGTTTAAGCATAAGGAATACTTTTAAGTGTTCTTCTGCTGCTCGTGTACTTTTCCGTTTACTCTCATTTGTTGTAAAGCGATATTTATTTGGTTCCGATTGTGCTTGAAGAATACCAGCCGTTCCAATAGTAGAAAGCTTTGACAAACCAAGCTTATACATGCTTTGTAGGATGATTGGAAAACCTTTTGATAGGGAGTCTGTACCATCTGTTCCGAGGCAACTAACGACTAGGTCGGCACCTTTTAAGGTAGTGTAAACAGATTGATTGTCTAATATATCCCCTGTGATTATACTAAGTTTTGCATGAGGCTGAATTTTCTTTGCGTCCCTTACTAGTACATGTACAGAATGACCATCTTGTAAGGCTTGCTCTAAAAAGATTGAGCCAACTCGTCCTGTTGCGCCGAATAACGCAATGTTCATGATTTTTTCTCCTTTTCTTTTTAATTATGAGTTTATCGAAAGAAAGCAGGGAAGTATAGAAATTATGTGTAAACAAATGCATTGACTTTTTAGCTGTATGACCGTATGATAGCCTACGTACTAAATAATCCGATAAGAATAGTGGGGTTTTAAAGATGAAAAAATGGACTTTATATCTTGTGCTTGCTTTGACAACTATTTTCATCGCCGCATGTGGAACAAATGAAACTGCGGAAGAAGAAACAACAGGTTCAAACGCAGACATGACATTATATGATGAAGTAATGGAAAATGGAGAGCTTTTAATTGGAACGGAAGGAACATATCCACCGTTTACATTCCACGATGAGTCTGGAGAGTTAACTGGATTTGACGTTGAAATTGCTAAAGAAGTAGCGAGTCGTTTAGGTGTAGAAGCGAAATTTATGGAAACTCAGTGGGATGCTATGTTTGAAGGGTTGAACTCAGAGCGCTTTGATGTGATTGCGAACCAAGTTGGAATTCGTGATGATCGTAAAGAAACATACGATTTTTCAAATCCATACATTGTATCTTCTGCCGTACTAGTAACAAGTAAAGAGAGTGATATTACAACCTTTGAAGAAATTGATGGTTTAAAATCTGCTCAATCATTAACTAGTAACTATAAAGACATTGCTGAAAGCTATGGAGCGGAGATTGTTGGGGTTGAAGGTTTAGCTCAAGCGATTCAAAATCTTGAAAATGGCCGTGTCGATGTAACAGTAAATGATAAAATTGCGATTCTAGACTACTTTAAACAAAATGAAAATGCTGGAGTCAAGATTGCTGCGACAGCAGAAGAAGCTTCTGAGAGTGGGTTTATGTTCCGTAAAGGAAATGAAGAACTTGTTGAAGCTGTAAACAAAGCGTTAGAGGAAATGATTGAAGACGGTACGTATGAAGAAATCTCTGTAAAATGGTTTGGAGAAAATGTACTTCAGTAGTATCTTTCAAGATCCTGAACGAATGATGGACATCTTACAAAGCTCCCTTATGCCTATGCTCAAGGGAGCTTTGTACTATTCGATACCTCTAACCCTTTCTTCCTTTGTAATTGGAATGGCTTTGGCCCTTTTGACTGCACTGGCAAGATTGTCGAATGTATCCATCTTCCGAGGGATTGCTAGAGTGTATGTATCTGCTATAAGGGGTACACCTCTACTTGTTCAGTTATTCATTATCTTTTATGGTCTACCTAATTTAGGTTTAAATATAGACTCATTTCCTTCGGCTGTTATTGCATTTTCACTTAACGTAGGTGCTTATGCGTCTGAAATTGTAAGAGCATCTATAGAATCTATTCCTAAAGGTCAATGGGAAGCAGGGTATTCTGTTGGAATGACCTATCGTCAAACGTTAAAACGAATTGTGTTACCACAGGCTGCAAGAGTATCCATCCCACCTTTATCTAATACGTTTATTAGTCTTGTGAAAGATACATCTTTAGCTTCGTTAGTATTAGTAGCAGAGATGTTCAGAAAAGCCCAAGAAATTGCGGCTACGAATTATCAGTTTTTACTCGTATATATGGAAGCAGCGTTCTTGTATTGGGTCATTTGTTTTATTTTATCTATAGCGCAAGATCGAATTGAGATACGACTCAGTCGTCATATTGCGAAGTAGAAGGGAGGTTCATTAATGCTTACTTTGAAGAATATTCATAAACGATTCGGCGATCTTGAAGTATTAAAAGGATTAGATCTTCAGGTGGATAAAGGAAAAGTTGTCGTATTAATCGGCCCTTCTGGTTCAGGTAAAACGACCTTCTTACGGTGTATCAACTCTCTTGAAGTTCCAGACCAAGGTAGTATAACGTTAGACGGGAACACAACCGAATTCACCGATGGGATTACCCAAAAAGAAATCTTAAATCTCAGAAGAAACACCGGTATGGTATTCCAAAACTATAACTTGTTTCCGCATAAAACAGCGTTAGAAAATGTGATGGAAGGTCCTGTCATTGTTCAGAAAAAGAACAAAGAAGAGGTTCGTAATCGCGCTACTCGTCTTCTTGAAAAGGTAGGATTGGGTGATAAGATGAACTTTTATCCTCATCAATTGTCAGGTGGACAGCAGCAACGTGTAGGAATTGCTCGAGCATTAGCCATTGAACCAAAAGTGATGTTGTTTGATGAGCCAACTTCAGCTCTTGATCCTGAGCTTGTAGGGGAAGTATTAGGGGTTATGAAGGAACTAGCTGAAGAGGGAATGACGATGGTTGTCGTAACACACGAAATGAGGTTTGCTCGAGATGTTGCGTCAGAAGTAGTCTTTATGGATCGTGGCCAAATAATTGAACAAGGTTCTCCTTCCGAAATCTTTCAGAATCCTAAACATGAACGTACAAAACAATTCTTATCTTTAATACATTAACTTAATGGAGTCGGCCTTTTGGTCGGCTTTTTTTGGATTGGTTGGTAGTGATTGACGGCCAAGTTAGAAGTTTGATCAAGGCGAGCGCACGAGATGGAAGAAAAGCCGCACCAAATAGAGTAGAAGCCGCACAAGAAAAGTGGAGCGCACGAAAAGAAGCTCGGCCCGCACGAAATCAAGGCGAGCGCACGAAACTTGCCCCTCAGCATCACACATTAAAAGTTTCAGCAGGACTTTTTTAGATTGTTCAGAACTAATATAGGGTATGGACAATTGTGGAGGTGGAATAGATGGATTACCGTATTGAACGTGATAGTATGGGAGAAATCAAAGTAGACTCAACAAAAAAATGGGGAGCTCAAACGGAAAGAAGTCGTCAAAATTTTCATATCGGAGAAGAGAATATGCCGATAGAAGTAATTTATGGGTTTGCTCTTTTAAAGAAAGGAGCGGCTGCGGCTAACGAAAGGTTAGGAACGTTAAGTAAGGAAAAGTCCTTAGCTATACAAACAGTGTGTGATCAGATTTTATCAGGGGAGTTAGACGACGAATTTCCTCTTAAAGTGTGGCAAACAGGAAGTGGCACTCAGAGTAATATGAATGTAAATGAAGTGATTGCTAATGTGGCCAATGAAGCTAAATACAGCGATACTATTCATCCAAATGATGATGTGAATAAATCCCAAAGTTCCAACGATACGTTTCCAACGGCTATGCATATTGCTGCGTATAATGCGGTACAAGAGCAATTATTACCTGCCATAAAAGAAATGAATGTCACTCTCTTAGAAAAAGAGAAGAAGTACTGGGAGACCATTAAGATAGGTAGAACTCATTTGCAGGATGCTACGCCACTTACGCTGGGTCAAGAAATTAGTGGGTGGAGAACTATGCTTCTGACAACAGAAGAGATGATTCATAGTAGTTCCACTAATTTATTATCATTAGCTATAGGGGGTACTGCTGTAGGGACAGGAATAAATGCGCATCGTGCATTTGGACCGATGGTAGCAGAACAGATTTCGCATTATACAGGTTATCCCTTTAGATCTTCAGAAAATAAATTCCATAGCTTAACCTCTCATGATGAGTTAGTCTTTGTACACGGCGGATTGAAAGCCCTTGCAGCGAATGTGATGAAAATTGCCAATGACGTGAGATGGCTTTCGAGTGGCCCGAGATCTGGCTTAGGTGAAATTACCATTCCTGCTAATGAGCCTGGAAGTAGTATTATGCCTGGAAAGGTAAATCCTACACAAAGTGAGGCCATTACGATGGTGGCAACCCAGGTGTTTGGAAATGATGCAACGATTGGCTTTGCTGCAAGCCAAGGGAACTTTGAGCTAAATGTTTTTAAGCCAGTCATTATTTATAATTTTCTACAGTCTGTCCGACTTCTAGCTGAGAGTATTGATTCTTTCACAAAGAACTGTTTGAAAGGATTAGAGATTAACGAAGAAAATATGAAAGGCATGTAGACCATTCATTGATGCTTGTCACAGCTTTAAATCCATATATCGGCTATGAAAAAGCGGCTAAAATAGCTAAGGCAGCTTACGATAACAATACAAGCCTAAAAGAAGCAGCCATTACATCAGGATATGTTACAGCGGAGCAATATGATACGTGGATGGATCCTTATAAAATGGTAAATTTAGATTAATAAGAAGCCCTCCACCTTATCTGGTAGAGGGCTAAGCCATTTTATTAAGTTGTTACTGGTAAATTATTGTTGTTGGTATCCACCAATTTGTTGTTCAGCCATTTGTACAAGACGCTTAGTGATTTCTCCACCTACAGAACCGTTAGCGCGAGCTGTTGCATCTGGCCCTAATTGTACTCCAAATTCTGAAGCGATTTCGTATTTCATTTGATCGATTGCTGCTTGAGCTCCAGGAGCTACCAATTGATTTGATGATTGACGATTTGTTTGTTGTGCCATTTGTTCTGTCATCTCCTTGTTGTTTGTATGGCTGGGTCAGTTGGAATTGCACCAACTCGCTCGTAATGTGCGACCATCTAGTTATGGTGTGACCCACTGTGTGAGAAGTTGTTTTGCTGTTGTTATGAAATAGTATGTTCGTTTTGAACGTTTATATTCCTATTTTTCTTGGTAATTGATTCCTCATTTTCTTGTGTGAATTTTGCCCAAATAGATCTAAATTCTTTACATAAATTAGTGTGTTCTACACATCTTAAAACTATACATATTCCTAAAATTGGTGGGATGACATGTGGAGCTTTGCCCCCTTTGTAATGGTATGAAAGAAATTGTTGTCGAATGTCGAGTTTGCCAGGGGCCTATGAAAGATGGAGGAAGAGCATATGATTATTTTGATGATTATAGCGCTTATATGGACATCGACAGTCTCAAGCTAGTAGACGGAAGGATAGGGGTACCGACTAACGAGTGCTTACATATTTTTGTATGTAATGAGTGTCCCCATCAAGATGTAAAATCTATTCCATATGAGTAAAAGGAAAGAGCCAATCGTCAAAGACGAATGGCTCTTTTCTTTTATTATTTGATACGTTGTTCAGATTCTACATCGAAGAAGTGACATTTATTCATATCAAATGCTAATTCTACTGTATCTCCTGCTTGAATAATTGTGCGAGAATCAACGCGTGCTACAAAGTCTTGACCTTCTAATTGAGAGTAAAGCATCATTTCAGCACCTGTTAGCTCAGCCACGTCAATTTTCACGTTGACAACAGAATCCTTTGCAGACTCAATAAATACTGGCTCATCGTGCATATCTTCAGGACGTACGCCTAAAATTACCTCTTTACCTACGTAACCGCCTTCTCGTAATGCCTTCATTTTTCCTTCAGGAACTGCAACGGTTTTAGAACCTACAGTAAACTTTCCTTCTTCTAGTTTACCTGTGAAGAAGTTCATAGCTGGGGAACCAATGAAACCACCAACAAATACGTTATCAGGCTTGTCATATACTTCTTTAGGTGAACCAACTTGTTGGATAACGCCATCTTTTAAGATGACAATGCGTGTTGCCATCGTCATTGCCTCTGTTTGGTCATGTGTTACGTAGATAGTTGTTGTTTGTAGACGTTGGTGAAGTTTTGCAATTTCAGCACGCATTTGTACACGAAGCTTAGCATCTAAGTTAGATAAAGGCTCATCCATTAAGAATACTTTTGCATCACGAACGATGGCACGACCAAGTGCAACACGTTGACGTTGACCTCCGGATAACGCTTTAGGTTTACGGTCTAATAATGTTTCTAATCCTAAAATTTTTGCTGCGTTACGAACGCGCTTATCAATTTCTGCTTTGTCAAATTTACGTAGCTTTAGACCAAATGCCATATTGTCATAAACACTCATGTGAGGATATAGAGCATAGTTTTGGAATACCATCGCGATGTCACGATCTTTAGGTGCTACATCATTCACACGTCTATCACCAATATAGAAGTCACCTTCAGAGATTTCTTCTAATCCTGCGATCATACGTAGAGTCGTTGATTTACCACAACCAGAAGGACCTACGAATACGATAAACTCTTTATCTTTAATATCTAAGTTGAAATCTTTTACTGCTTCAAAACCATTGTCATATCGCTTGTAAATACCTTTTAATTTTAATTCAGCCATTATAAATGCCTCCTATTTGAAAGTGCTTTCATTAACTAGCTCTATTGTAACGAAAGCACTTACATTTTCCTATGTACAAGGTGCACGAAAAATGAATCTATTCATTTGTGCACTTTGCTAAAATAGTATTCAAAGTCTATACAAGCAAGATAAGTTGTTACGGCCCCTGAGAAGGTTTTTAAGTCAATTTGTGTACGGTCTGTATATTTGTCGAGGCGATACTGTAATGAATTTCGGTGCATATAAAGCTCTTTTGCAGTTGAGCTAAGGTTTGAGCCGTTCTCAAGATATTTTTTAATGGTGACAAATAAATCTTTATCTTGAGCAAATACCTCATAGATTTTAGAGAATAGTTCTTCTCGTTCTGCTTTGTCTACTTTGTGTAAAAGGTATAGTGGAAGAATATCAGTCGGTTTAAATACAGCAAGATTGTGAATGGTGCTTAGAGCAAATAGGAATCGTTTTTTCTCCTGTAAAATGGTTGTAGGTAGATGATCGGTTACTGTATGAATGTTCCCAAAGTAGAATCGAATGGTGACAAATAAATCACTTTCTAACATGGTAGATGCATAAGTTAATTCATCGACTGTTGTCATTTCTTCTGAAACTTCTTCTAGAATGATTCCATATGCTGGCGTTTGGTAGAGAAGAACGACAGATTGATGAAAGAAGCTTTTGATTCCTTCAGAAATGAACCCCGTATCAGTTTCTTCATTCCCTTGTATGGAAAAATGAAGGATTCGATAGTATTTCTCCGCTAATGCTTTATTTGTTAAAGGCTTTTGATGAAACAAGAAATTTTTCCACAAATTTTCTTCTTCACTTATATAATAAGTAGACACTTGAACTTCATCATAAAAGCAGGAAAGGACAGACTTTCCTTCTTCTGTCATTTCGTTTTTAGCGATTCCAATATATTCATTTTGGGTAGTTTGAAACCAGTAACGATTTGCAAACTCATCTGCTTTTGGAGGAGTTGTTGTGTATAGTGCATTTGGGTAGAGTTGAATTAAATTTTGTATCATAAAGCTCCCTCTTAACATTTGTGATTTCTATATAAGTATATCATCTAAATTTAATACAAACGAATTGCAAAAATTGCGGTTGTTCTATACACTAAAGGATAACAGAAGGTGCTAAAGAGGTGAGTGGAGAATGGAGTACACATCTGATATTTCCAATCGATTAAAACGATTAGAAGGTCAAATTAGAGGAGTTTTGAACATGATGGAAGAGGACAAGCATTGTAAGGATGTTGTCACTCAACTTTCAGCTGTTCGCTCAGGTATTGATAGAACGATTGGGTTAATTGTTGCGAAAAATTTGCAGGCATGTATCGTTGAAGCAGCAGAGGAAGGCCGAGATGCTGAAGATGCTATTCAAGAAGCAGTTAACCTTATCGTTAAAAGTCGATAAATAATAGTCAGCATTCGTTCTACACTACGCGAATGCTGCTTTTTTTGTTATAGTAAGATGGAATGTATCTTTATTATTGCTTAGTCATAGAACTAATCTGAGTGATAGATGTTAGGGAGAGAAGACGATGAAATTAAGCCATTTATTAAAAGATTTAACTCAATATACGTTAACAGGAAACCCTACAATAGAAATATCTCAAATTGAAATGGATTCGAGACGAGTTAAAAATCAGTGCATGTATATTTGTGTACCAGGGATAGAAGGATTTTTAGCTGACCGCCATGATTATATAGATCAAGCAATAGAGAACGGAGCCCATGCTATCCTTGTTGAGAAAGAAGTAGATGTACCCTCTCATATTACCGTGGTACGTGTAGAAGATGTACGTTTAGCCTTTTCAAAAATTGCCACTGTGTTTCATAATGAAGCGTACAAGCAATTGAAAATAATCGGTTTGACAGGAACAAATGGAAAAACAACAACAACATTTTTAGTCGAGAAATTACTAAATGATGCAGGCTTAAAAACAGGTTTAATGGGGAACCTCGGTACGAAGATAAACGGGATCATGTACCCAACAGAACTTAATACTCAAGAGCCTCATACTCTTCATCGTAATTTTGCTAAAATGGTCGAAGAAGATATGGAGTATTGTGTGATGGAGGTAAGTTCTCAAGGAATTGATATGGGCCGCATGAAGGGTGTTCCGTTCTACAGAGGTATTCTCACTAATTTAACACATGACCATTTAGATTATCATGGTACAGTTGACCATTATATGCATAGCAAAAGTCAATTGTTTACTCATCTTGAAGAGTTTGAAGGAGAAAAACCTCTTGCTATTTTAAATAAGGATGATGATAGTTATGCTTACTTTAAAAATGCTTCTAGAGGAGAAACGATTTCATACGGAATTGATCAGGATAGTATTGTACAAGCGAGTGAGTTACACTTCAACAAAAATGGTATTCACTTCAAGGTGACCAACAAGAGATCTCTCGAAGAGCAGGAGATTCATCTTCCTCTTGTTGGCAAGTTTAATGTTTACAATGCATTAGCAGCCATCACAGTGGCGTACACAGTAGGTGTAACACTAGAAGAATCGAAGCGAAGCTTAGAGAACTTATCACAAATTCCAGGGAGAATGGAGTCATTTACTACAGCTAACGGTGTTACCGTTATTGTTGATTATGCTCATACTCCAGACGCGTTAGAAAATGTATTACAATCATTAAAGAGTTCATTAGATGGAAAATTAATTACGGTTGTAGGCTGCGGAGGCAATCGTGATGAAAATAAACGCCCGATAATGGGGAAAATAGCTGCTGAATGCTCAGATTATGTTTACTTTACTTCAGATAACCCTCGATTTGAACAGCCAGAACAGATTCTTGAAGGTATGGTAGCTGGAGCCAAAARAAGTAAAGGGAGACCCCAATTACACGACTATTATTGATCGTAAAGAGGCGATAAATAAGGCTATATTAAATGCGCATAAAGGAGATGTTATCCTCATTGCCGGTAAAGGCCATGAGATGTATCAAGAAATTAACGGTGTTAAATACGATTTTAGCGATAAAGAAGTAGCAATCAGTGTAAGTAATACAATCCAATAAAAAAAGACTGTCCATTTAAGGGGAAAAGCCCTCCGGTTGGACAGTCTTTTTCTATTGTTTCTACAGGCACGATCGTTCATCATAAAGAAATCGCATGGTTCGGCCACACGATTATTTATTCGGTGGTTCTTCCTCTACTAAAATATTCAGGCTTTCATCAATATTCGGATGGCTGTCAAAACGAAATACAGATCCACCAGCCATCCCTTCATTTATAAAGCGGTCTTCATCTAAGTATGCTTTTTCTTTTCCTTCATATTCTGTGTCAGGTAGAAACGAGTTTTTAGTTTTCTTTTGCATAGAACATCCTCCTTTTTCACTAGTTTTCGCTAAAAAGGGGACATTCAGTCATTAATCATACACATGAAATAACATGAGTTCATGAATTTGCTTTTTCAACTGTCCCTCTTCCTCTTGACTAGGTAAAGGAGTTTCCCAGTGAATACTACCATCTTTTAAATAATCTCCTGTGTATTTTTGTTGGTTGTAATAGAATGAAAATGTCCATCCTGGAATAGAAGAGTTTTTAAACATAGATTTAAACTGAAAATGTTGTATCAATCTAATCACCTCTATCTACTATTGTAAACGCTTTACCGTTGATTACAATAGTAAGTGCATAAACGGATTAGACTTTCCATCCGTTTCTCTTCGATCCATTTTTCATCAAACGTCATGGGTTTACTATTGATTTCGTAGAGGGCAAGCTTTCCTTCTTTTGTTACGCCAATATCAAATGAAAGTTCATAGTACCGTTCGTATTCTGTCTGATTCAACCAAACTCCACATGTTTCAACCAAATTTTGTAGTGAGCTTAGAGGGATACGACCTTGTATAGATGAAAAGGGGAGAAGACGTCCTCCGCAAGGAATATGAGTGGTAATTTTGTTAGGGCCTGCAACCCTAACACCAGTACCGGTAATGGCAAAAGAATTGCCGTTAAAATGGGCAAGCACTCGTAAATCGTAAGGACGACCTTCTATCCTATCACTTTCCACTGTTTTTTGAATGATACTAGTAGACAAATGGGCGGTGATCTGCTCTTTTGACAAGGCAGTCATTCCTTTATTGGAGTGAACAATATATTCAGCATTTTGCCTTTCCAGTACTTTTAAGATTCCCTTCCCTTGTGATGAAGAGATTGGCTTAATGTAAAGGCTATTCCAATCATCTAGTACATCGTTTAGCTTTGAAAGGGTTGGTTTAACTAAAAAGGGAGGAAGATGTGAACGTAATTGAGGATGTTGATTTAGTTTGGTATACAAGGTATCTTTGGATAAAAATCTAGAATTAAAGAGGACGGTTTTGTTATCCTCCGCCCACTCTTTCAGTTTGTAAAAACGGAAAGACTTTTCCTCTTTTCGGCGAGACAATCGGTTGTAGATGATAGTAGGGAAGGAAAAGGATTCCTGTACCCAAGTATTTTTCTTGGGATGAAAATACGTTCCATTTACTTTCTTGCCTGCCCAGTCCTTTAAGGAGAAAAGAAAGAATGTTCCCCCCATACTTTGAATTTGCTCTTGAAAGGGTAGTAAAAAAGATTTTGTACCTTTTAAATAAGATCCATCTCCTGAGAGTAGGACACCTACTTTCAAATGGGTTTGGTCTTTCTGAATGGATGGATCGATACCATTTATCATGGGTTGTTTCATGAAAAAATCACGCCTTGATGAACTTTTTCTTTGGCTAAATAGCTGCTATATGCTAAGGATAATTCTCTAGTTCTCCTTTCTTCATCCCGTAATTCTGGATGAAAGAATATACTTCTTCCAGGCTTTGAATTTGCTTCAAATAACCAAGGATGTAACTTCTCGTCAAGACCAAAATCAAATCCAATTTCCCCAATATGACCATCTAATCTCTCGTCTAGACTCTTGCCTATTGTTAATGCAGCAGAGGATAATATCGACTCAATCTTGTCTCCAAATGGAATTTCTCTCAAACTGAGTACTCTTCCCCCATTACGAATATGAGTGGTTATGGCTGTAATCTTTGCCGCTTTGCCGGCTATAGCTGAAACGTGCCAAACTCCGCCTTCGTCTTTATTAATGTGAACTCTAAAATCAAGAGGATGCCCTTCGTATGTTAGAAGTTGAATTCCTTGCTGTATCAGAATGGTATCTGGACGTTTTTTGTTCGTCAAAAATTGATGCAAGCTATCAATTCTCTGAAATGTTTTATTTACGATATTCCCTGATTGGGATGAATATTCACACACGTAATGCTTGGCATTTTTACGAATTTTATGAATTCCTTTTCCAGAGCTTCCTTCAATTGGCTTAACGTAAACCATCCCGTATTGCACAAGCATATTCTGTAAAATTTGGCGAGTATAAAGGTGTGTTTCAGGTAGGTAAGGTGTAGCTTGAAGGTGATTAGCTAACACAGAAAAGGTTTGATGCTTATTAAAAAAACCTGGGTTATACCATGGAATTTGATATATATTACTTAATATGGCTTTTACTTTTTGAGAGGATGATAGTTTTTCTGATTTTCGATTAGGCAATCGATCATAAACGACCTGTGGAAGTGGAACTGTATACTTTTCCCATCCACGATCTGTATAAAATAGTCCAACTACCTCTGATTTCCCCCAATCAATATCCCTCTCTCCAAATATGAAAGGAATCACTCCCTTGCAATCGGTTGATAGCAGTTTCTGAAACCACAATGACCGATTGCCGATTGGCAGAATGGAAGAAGGAGTAAATCCAATCGTAAAGATGCCAACTAGTGTTCCTAAAGTAAGATGATTGGAAGAGTCTTGTTGTAAGTGAATTTTGGATAGACAGGATGGAAGCTTTAACCTTTTTTGTAATTCAGAAGAGATCGTAATGGTGGAATCTTCACTTTGATTACACTTTACGCCCCGCACTATATTACGCCCAAACTGAACATTTAGGGTAGAAGCTGAGGTAAAGCTTTGAGGTAGGCTAATAATAGCTTCCCTGTGTTTCTTTATTTCAATTGGAAACAATGACACTTCAAGCACCTCCTTAGATTCTATAGATATCTTGAATGAGCATTTGATGTAAATAGAGAGTGTATAATAACGGAGCTTTTGATAACTGACATTTGTCTTGGATGAAGTGGGCTAGCTTTACTCCTGGTTTTGAGTTGATATCACAAATCCAAACGCTACCATCTGTTCCAATCAAAACGTCAACTCCTAGCTCAAATAAAGGAGCAAAATAATTCTCAAGTGTGTTCGGTAAAAAATGGATAAACATATCAAGAATTTCATCAATGTCTCGCCAATCTATTTGCGGATGTTCTAATTGGAAATCTTCATACTTTACTAACGTCCCTGTGGAAGAAAGATTCGTTAAAAGAGCCCCTTTAGAGGCTACTCTAATTCCCCTAGCTATTTGCTGCCATTTGCCATTAGAATCTTTTTGTAAAAATAATCTGATATCAAATGGTTCATTAAGAGGGGTAACGTTATCTATTTTTCTTTGCATAATAAATGTTCGATAGGATAATAAGGATTCAAGAAATAGCTTTATAGAAGGAATGGACCCCTGTTTTATCAATACTTGTTTTATTTTTTTCTTGTTTTAATCTGAATAGTATCTTTCTGTTTAGTCAGCTCGTAAACACTATGTCCACTTGAACCATCAGCAGGTTTAAGGATGATGGGACTTCTTTGTTCAAGTTCTAAAAAATGTGGTCCACACTTCTCGCTAACTTTGTAGGTAGTAAAAAAGGACAAAGCTCTACACTTTCCTTTAATCGTTCATATTGAACCCATTTATTTGGTAATCCATATCCTAGAAATTGTAGATCATGTCGATTCTTTAAGGACTTGACTATGTGCTTACACTTTTCTGAACGATGGTCATCCCCATAAAACAGACGGTCATAAAGGTACGTTGGTACAGATGTAGTAATATGAACCCACTTCTTCTCTTCATGAAGATAGGTTCGACCTGTAACAATATCCTTTGTAAAATCTATACTTAGAGGAGAAAAAACAAGTATGGACATATTATAGGAGTGACTCATTTTGGCTATTTCCTCTATAAATGGGGAAATCTCTAAGTCATTCATCGTTAGAATTCCTAACTTCATTTTCTAATCGGCTCCTTTCATTCCAAATGGTATGAAAATAATGCGCAATGGCTCGAGAAGAAGGGCGAATGGCTTGCTCTGACTCATGTTTTTTTGAAGGTTTGCTATTGACTTCAATGATCCATATATTGCGATGTACATCTAACGCCAAATCTATTCCTAGCTCCCCAAGATTAGTAGATAGTGCCTCAGATAATACAGCAGCCGTGATCTTACTGATTTGCTTCATTTCATCATACACTTCACTCCCATAAGAGTGGCCATAGTACTTTTTTAAAAACCGTTGGGCAGGCTTAATTAAGCCGCCTTGAGAAAGGTTTGTAATAAAATGATTTTCTTTTGAGAAGCGAACGACAGCAGAAACAACCTCCCACTGTAGATCTTTATTGGGTATTAATAAGAATCGGAAATCCATTAATCTATTATGATTCGAGGCAAGGGGAATGGTTTGTTGGATAATGGCTTGATCAAATAAATTTAATGTTTTTATATAATCAATTAGGCGAGGCAAACTAGTGTAACGTGATAATGCATGTTCATTACTACTACTTTTTACATTATACTCACCATGTTCCTTTTGAATGCGGACGATATTTCGTCCTTGGCTTCCATGTACAGGCTTTATGAAGATATCCTCATGCTCTAAGAGAAATTGTTCGAGTCTAAGGTGTGAATCATAAAGAATGGAAAAGGGAATGTGTGAATTAAGATCCTTATTTTCTGTTAATATAGTATGAACATGCCACTTATTTAAAAAAGCCTCATTAAATACATACACATGATTTTCTTTACACCATTGGATAAAGTTATGAAAGGAAGGCTTTTGTTCCTTTTTTCTAGAATGAATTCGGTTGTAGATAATTGTGGGGATTGGCATCATGGTAGAAAAGAAGCCCTGGGACTCCTCAAAAAAAATAACCTGAAATCTGATTTTCATGAAGTTCTGAAAAGTTGGTACAGTAGATTACACCTCCTTGTTCCGTTAATAGATGACGTAGCTCTAGGAAATAGGAAGTTAAATGCCCAATTGGTTCTTGCCCCTTTGAAACAGCCGTTAATATGGCTATAATTGGCCCTACTGATAGAATAGAGGTTTCAAGATCGTAGGCAAAATACAGAGACCCCTTGTGCGCGGGGAGAATGGTCGATTTCCAAGTGATCATGGGCGAAGTTGAAATGGAATCACTCTGAATGATGCAGGTTACTTTACAAAGACCCACTTCTAATTGGATGGGTTTGTCTACTGGTATACGAAGAGAACGAATTAAATCTGGAGGAATTATTAGTTCCTCCATCCCTGATGTATTTACTACCAGTTCATAATTTATTTTTTTCATATCTAGTCCCCATTTGCTAAACCCAAATCCTCATTTTATAATGAAGAAATGGGCGAATATCAATACTGCATTGTATGAAGATTCAATTCAATTGGTGAGCTACATAGAGAAGTAGAAAGGTGATTAGGATGAATGCGTTTGTATTACTATTGTTTATGATGGTCATCGGAGCTGTTATTGGAGGATTTACGAACTCTCTTGCTATTAAGATGTTATTTAGGCCCTATAGACCAATTTATATTGGAAACTTCCGCATTCCTTTTACTCCAGGATTGATTCCAAAGAGGAGAGCAGAGCTAGCTAGTCAATTAGGAAAGTTAGTCATTGACCATTTACTTACACCAGAGTTATTACAGAAGAGATTTCTAGAAAAAGGATTTAAACATGACCTAGAACACTATATTAGAAGAGAGTTGAAAGTCTTTCTAGAAAAAGAGGAAAGTATCTCTTCTTTACTAGACAAACTTGGAATAGAAAATGTAGAGAATAGAGTAACTATTATACTGCACTCTTTTATTTCAGAAAAACTTGAGGATATTATTCGTGTATATCAGGACCAATCCATTAAGGAGAGCTTGTCAGAAGAGACATTAATGAGCTTGGAAGCTCAACTACCAAAGCTTACAACGTTTATTCTTCAAAAAGCTGAGGAATTTTTCGCTTCTTCAGAAGGCAAAGAAAAAGTGGGAACAATGATTGATGATTTCTTGAAGGAAAGAGGCATGCTTGGGAACATGATTGGAATGTTTCTTGGTAATTCTAGTTTAATTGAAAAAGTTCAACCTGAAATTATAAAATTTATTCGTCATGAAGGGACTTTCGATTTATTATCTAATGTTTTAACAAAAGAGTGGCAAACATTACAGGAAAAAGAGTGGAGAGAGTTAGTATTCGAACTAGACACGGAAACGCTAATAAAAAAATCTCCACATTTATTACAGATCAAATTCCTATCCATACATGGATGAACACGCCTTTAAAAAGTATAGTTGAAAAATTCCTCGTTCGCAATGTGAATCCGTGGTGAAAAATGGTGTGAACGTAGCTTTAACTTCCTTTATTGGAAGGTTAGATGAATTACTAATTAAATTACGAGTTGACGAGCTTGTTGTCGATCAGGTTAACTCTTTCTCTACTGAACGGTTAGAACAAATGGTATTAGATATATCTAGAAGTGAGCTAAAAATGATTACCTATTTAGGGGCCATTCTTGGAGGAGCCATCGGACTTATTCAAGGGCTGATTGTCCTATTGATCCGCTAATTTCAGTCATTTTCTTTTCATCATCTTCATAGTCTGTTATAGTGTAGGATGCGAAGGCGGGTTATGATTTCCGCTAAATAAAGGAGGCATTTACATTGGCAGTAAACTTATATGATCATGCAAATGAATTAGAAAAAGCACTTCGTCAAAGTGATGAATATTTACTATTAAAAAAAATGTATGATGAAGTAAATAACGACGAATCAGCGAATCAATTATTTCAAAATTTCCGTGATATTCAATTACAGCTTCAGCAAAAACAAATGTCAGGGATGGAAATTTCACAAGAAGAAGTTGAACAAGCTCAAAAAGTGGCAGCACTTGTTCAGCAACACGAAAAAATTGCTCGCTTAATGGAAGCGGAACAACGAATGAGTATGGTCATCCAAGACCTAAATAAAGTAATCATGAAGCCTCTAGAAGAGCTTTATGGTTCTGTTCAACAATAAGAAAACTAGAGG
>NZ_ABFU01000017.1 GCF_000171615.1 Bacillus coahuilensis m4-4
TCTTGTTTGAATTTATTTACTCGTTTTATTTTCCTAATAAACTTAAGCTTTCGCGAATAAACGCTGGGATGTCATCAGGGTTACGGCTTGTTACTAGTTGATTGCCACATACCACCACTTCAACGTCCTTCACATTAGCTCCAGCATAATCCATATCTACTTGAATAGACTTAAAACCAGTTGCTGTTCTACCTTCTAATTTTTTTGCTGAAATCAACAGCTGTGGGCCATGACATATTGCAAAAACCGGTTTTTTGCTATCCATAAACTTTCCTGCAAACTGTACGAATCGATCATCTGCGCGTAAATCATCAGGAGACACTCCTCCTGGAATAAATAAAGCATCAAAGTCTTCTACTTGAACATCGTCAATACTTTTATCAATTGTAACCTTAGCATCCTGTTGCTTTCCTGTGACAGTTTTTCCAGACTCTTTCTCAATCGTTACCACTTCATGTCCTGCTTCTTTATACGATTTTGCTGGATCTGTATATTCCACATCTTCAAACATATCTGTGATTAGACAAGCAATTTTCGCCATAGTACAATTTCCACTCCTTTTTATGCATTCTTTCTTAGTTTTCCCTTTTTCAATTCTACTAAACTAGTTCTTCCTAAATGTAACAATATACCAGCCGCCCTCTTTAACAATCGGTTTTGAATCTTCTAACGTAAAATTAGACGCCTTCGCTATATCTTCAAGCTCCTGTTCTGAAGGAATGGGATACAAATTATCAAAGCTTGTAAAAAAGCTATTAAATGCACTAGAGAACTGTTTCCCGTACTTTGAACGTTGAATAGGTGTGATGACGGACAATACACCATCCTCTTGTAGCCACTCATGAATTTGACTAAATAATGTTGTTCGAGTTGTGGGATCAATATAGTGCAAAATATTATTGGCCATTATAAGATCATATTGCTTCTCTGGATGGAAGGAATACAGGTCTTGATTTACAATGGAAATATTTGAGTGATCACGAACTCTCTCCATAGCATGCTTCGCTACCTCTTCATGAATTTCAATTCCTGTAAAATTCTTTTTAGGAAACTTCTCTCCTAGCCTCATAACATAACCTGCTTCACCGCACCCAATATCAAGTACTTGTTCAGCCTCTTCCTTACGAACAAGCTTTTCTACTTCTGGAAATGCCATCTTCTCTAATAAAGAAGACGTTTTTGCTACTGTTTCTCCGTGATGGTCCGCGTCAAAATGTTGCCTTTTCTTCGTTTTCATCAATTCAGGATATTTGATTAAGGATGGGATATGAAGCTCCATCATTTCTTTTAACAAAACTCCAGATGACACATCACTCCCTTTTGACATAGGAAGCTTCCATTTTCGAATCGTTTTTACTCGTTCCTTTGAATCCTTTTTCAGATGTTTGAGAACAACACCAACATCCACCCATTGACTTAGTAATTCTTGTTCAAGGTCTCTACCTACTGCTACTTGTTGAACCGTAACTGGCTTTTTAAACTCTTCAAACAAATCTAATTCATACCCAACATAAGCATGCCAGCTTGATAAGAAAGGCTCATTACTTTTCATCCACGTTCTCGCTTTCCATAACCGAACATAATCCGTAATCATACTAATCCCTCCTGCTTCCATGGATAATCATCACTATTAGCAAATAGTTTTGCTTCCTTTTTTTGTTGATTTATTTTTGTGCGAAGAGGCCAAATACCTGTTTGAGATAATCGGTCCACAGCACTTTCTTTCCATATTCCAAGTCCAGAAATATTTAACATTTGTTTAAAATGTAATACAGGATCCTCTTCTATACGACTTAACGTTTTTCGACGTAGCCAGGTGATGGGGCGATAAGGATAAGAATAGGCAAGGGCAGACAAATGACTAAGCTGCATTTGATGCTTCACTCTGTTTTTTCTTACTTTCGGAAACCAATTTAAGTTATCTTCATGAAGCTTGTCCTGTCCATACATATCACATAAAAGTTCTCCTAATACATCTCCATCTTGAATGGCCATATTCATTCCTTCACCTGCCATCGGATGAACCGTATGAGCGGCATCTCCAATAATGGCCTTATTTCCTTGCACATATTGTGAAGAATGGTACGCAAGGGGAATCATTAACTGAATTTTTTTCCATGAATCAATTTTGTTTACATATCCTTCGAGCTCTGGAACTAGATCCGTATACAATTTATACACATAATCTAAAGACTGCTTTCTAAGTTCTTTATATTTTCCAGCAGGAATTAAATACACAGAACGGACTTCATTGTTGGGAAGGGGGAACAACCCTAAAAATCGATCATGAGTTGAAATAATTTTTCCTCTTGTGAAGTCTTTCGGCCTAGGAAATGTCACAGTTAAAAAGTGGTGATTGTAGATAGATTCCTTCACATTGATGCCCATCTCATTTCTAGTAGCTGATGTTCTTCCTTCTGCACCAATAAAGAAATCCGCCTCTACATGAATTTCTTCCTTCTTATCCTTTTTCACAATCGCATAATTTTCTCTAAATCCTTTGCAAATGCTATTTGGTATGTAGTGAAAATGAGGATATTTTAAGGCTTCATCTCTAACAATTTCTTTTATTTTTTCATGGTGAATCATTAATGAATAGGCATAATCACTCGGAATGACGTCATATTTCATAACAGATGTATCTATTTCTTTTAACCTACTTGTCATTTCAACTAAATCTAATTCCTTAATTGTATGACCGTTCTCTAAGGTTGGATTTAATAGATTTAATTTATCTAAAATATCTAAGCTTTTAGGCTGAAGGAGTTCACCTTTGTAGACGGGGGTAGGGCCAGGAAGCTTTTCTACGACGGTGACATCCACGCCACATTTTGCTAGCTTTAACCCAATAGTTAATCCTCCAATACCTCCTCCACTTATAAAAACGCTTGTTTTCTTTTTCATTTCGTCACCACCTTATAGCATCCATTCCCTTTTTTTCACAAAAAGCAAACCTCTTAACTCTTTTATTCAACATCCATGTTTCGTTTTGTTATCCTATGGGTAAATAAGTTGATTACCTGAATATTTTGTCATAATATTTCCTGAGAAATATTCCACTTTTATACAAGCTTTTTACTTTCGACATTTGAAGAACACAATATGCCATGTTCCCAGTTAGTAAGTAGAATGGATTGTTTTCTTTTAAATGCGTATTGACAAACAACAAAAAACACTTCAGTAAAAGAAGTGTTTTTCTATAAATCAAACGATAATTGTTGTTGGTCTTGCTCTTTTCCTTGATCATCTTGTTTCTCAAGAGTTTGGGCAGCTTTTATTTCTTTAAATTTACGTCTAGATTCCTTGTTTACTTTCACCACATCTACTATTGGAGCAGGGTATTGTAGCGAAAAAACCCCAGGATATTTCCAAGGCTCGTGAATATACTCGACCGGAACAGTCTTCAGTTCTTGCACATATCTTTTAACAAATTCACCATTAGGATCTTGTTCTTTACCAATTTTAATTGGATTGACAACGCGGGGAGGCTTTGAACCCCAAGTACCTGCCTGCCATTGAATTTCACTATAGTGAATCCCTGGGTCATAATCTAGAAATAACGATCCTAAATCGAATGCAACCTTTTGCCAAGATTGTCGCATCGTCTGGCACATAAACATCACGATCATTTTTCTTGTAGATTCATTCAGCCATCCAGTAAGTTTTAGAGAGCGTACACCAGCATCAACTATTGGAATACCAGTTTCCCCTTGTAGGATTCGATTATACTCTTTAGAAGATAAATTGAGTCTCACACCATCAAATAAAGGATGGAGTGAATATTGATGAAGGGTTGGGTTTTCTATAAGTCGTTGGTGTAAAAAGTCACGTCTTAGAATTCTAGATAGGAATAAATCGAGTTGCTCTAGAGAATGGCTTTCACCTTTTTGCTTGGATGAAAGAACAGTTTGATAGACATCTCTACTCGATATATTGCCAAACGCTAAATAAGGAGACAATCTGCTCCCAGAAATAGAAGAAGCTAAAGGATTCATTTGATTCGTTTCATAGTGTACGAATCGCTCGTCTAAAAATGTCTGAAGTGTATCCCATGCGAGCAATTCTCCACCTTGCTGACCGAATCGTATAGGCTCTCCTTTTATACCTTGAGATTTCTTTTTATAGCCTGCTAAATCTTTTATAAAAGAAGAGGGTAATTTATCGGGGGCTTGGATTCTAATTGGCTTTGGCAGAACGGGTTCGTCCATGAACACTTGCCATTCCTTCTTAAATTGCTTGATGCTTGAGCTTTTTTGAGAAATGGCTGTAGCTTGATATTCTGTCCAATGAAGTCCATTCTTCTCCATCCAGTCCTTCACTATTTTATTTCTTTCTAGTAAAGCTTTCGGCCCGTATTCCTTATGGGACCATAGTCGAAAAGGACCATACTGCGTATATAGTAACGATAAAGCATCGATCATTTCCCCGTGAAATACCGCCAGTTTTCCGCCAATAGAGTTAAATGAATTCTGCATTTCCTCTAAACTTTCTAGGATAAAATGTAAATGTCTCATTGACAGTGGTTCATCCTTCCAAATGGATGGTTCCACTACATACACAACGAGAGTTTCTCCTCTTAGACTCGCTTCATATAAAGGCCTATGATCTTGAAGTCTAATATCACGTTTCAACCAAACAATATTCATCGTGTCACTCCAACTTATATTATTCCCTCTATCATACTATGATTCTTTTGGTAGGAGGAAGGAGAACTGGCAAGAATAGCTTTATCAATCCACTCCTTCTCCATAGTCTGTATTTTCCATCGAGCTGCTTATTCAATTTGCTAGCAGTCAGCTATCCTAAAATTCAACTTCATCAAGTAGCTGCTCCTCTGATATGACACGAATTCCGTGCCTTTCTAACAGAGCGGTCGTTACGCCCTTTCCTACCATTCGTTCTCCTTTAAATTGCCCGCTATATATGTTTCCACTACCACAGGAAGGGCTATATTCTTTTAATACTACCAATGACGCCTTTAATTCTTGCACTCTCTCAAGCGTTCTGTATGCACCTTCAATATATAATTTTGTTACATCAGCTCCAGACTTTTCAAGTACATGAGCATTACCGTTCAGTACATCCTCCCCGTCTCCCCCTACAATTTCAGCAGGTTCTCGTGGAGTAGTAAACCCACCTTAAAGCTCTGGACATAACTGAACGGCCTTATTTAAAGAGATTAGTTCTCGAACCTTGTTATGTAAGCTATGCGTTCCATTATATCTGACCTCGAAACCAGCTAAACAAGAACTAACAATAATCATCTAGCTCCCCCCCTATTTATTAGGCTCTATTAAAAAACGCTACCCTTATTCTACAAAAAGACTTCGCTTTCGTGCTGATGAAGCTTCAACAGAAAATGCTAAGCATCTCCTGAGGTGAGGATTCAAGGAAGCAAATTGAGTTCACAGTAAGAATGTGGGGTATCCAAATTGCGCCAATAAACAGCTAAAAATTAGTAAAGACTAACAGTACTCTTTAACAAAGTCATGTATTTAAAAGAAAACCGTTCGCCTCATTTATTTAATTGCCCGTATTCCTATTTTTTCGCCCATAAACCCGCTCAATTTGCCCGTAAATTCTATTTTTTGCCCATATTTAAGAAACTTTGCCCGTAAAGCTCACATCTTTGCCCATAAATCCCAAATTCTACACATATGAAACTCCAAGTCGTTCGCCAAACTCTCTTAAACTTCCACACTTTCATTTTTTGTAAGCTTCTATCAACCAACAATCTTCATAAACTCCCTCGTGCCATTCAATTCTAGGAAGCAATTTAACCTTTTTAAACCCACATTTTTCGTAACATCTGAGCGCACGCTCGTTTCTCACTTGGGGGTCCATTACCACTTTCTCTGCCCCCATTACGTCTAACAAATACTTTACAACCTTTGAAACTACACTAGTTCCTATCCCCTTATTCCAATATTCTACTTCTCCGATAAACTGATCCATTCCATACACGATTTCAACAGGATATCCGTATTTTTCTCGCTCTTCCTCTTCAATAGGATAATATTGAACATATCCGATAGCTTTTCCATCATACTCGATTATACACCGAACCTCATCGCCTCTTGGCCCATAAAAAGCTTCCTTCACTTTCTCTTTGTCAAACGGATTGTCTCTTCCTTCATAGTATTCTAGCACCCTTGGATCTGAAAGCCATTTTACTAGATGAGCGGTATCATTGATTTCTAGATCACGTATTACTAAGTGATCGTTTTCTTTCATCTTCGTCACCCCTTTATACCTTCTACAACTACTCTTCACTCTAATAAGTTATCTATAACATAATCGACTTGCTCAAGCTCTATTTCTACCGCGAAATTACATACTTATTTAAACTTCATCTTTTTTTCATGTGGTGAAAAGGTCCTTGTATTGATGAATAATTTTACCTACCATTCATCATTCTATAAAAATGTGAAAAATCAAAGAAATACGCTCCTTTGCATATTGATTAATTTAAAATCTTGCCGATACATACTATACACGACTGTCTACATCATCAAGGGAGGTGTTTCTATGGCTTCATTGGATCAATATTCTACTATGATCATCATAGCACTCATTGTCTTATTTTCTGCAACCATTTTTATGAATATTAGAACCATTAGAATACACAAAAGCTCATTAAAGCTAGCTCAGTATGATCAATTGACTGAGCTGCCAAATCGAAGTAAAATTCAAGAATTAATCACTGAAAAATTAGCTACGTCTTATAAATACATGTATTTTATTCTCATTGACTTAGACAATTTCAAATGGATTAATGATACGTTTGGTTTCTCGAGTGGGAACGAGCTCATCCGCCAGTTTGTTTCTCGAATCCAAGATGAGATTCATGAGGAAGCAAATTTCTCTAGAATGGAAGGGAATCTTTTTCTAATTGCTCATACAGCCGAATCATACGAAGAGGCAGAAATTTACGCACATAATATACAAACTTCCCTTTTAACCCCGTTTACATTGAAAGGTAATCCAATTATTTTAACAGCAAGTATTGGAGTGAGTGTTGCTCCCACCCATGGAACGAATACGTGGGATTTACTGAAGCATGCGGAACAAGCCTTATATCATGTAAAAGAAAGTGGAAAAAACTTTATCGCTCTCTATAACGCAGACACGCACAATAAAGATACAGAGCGGCAACTAGGATTACAGTTTAGAGAAGCATTATCTAATCAAGAATTTTACCTATGCTATCAGCCTAAAGTAGATGCCATGACGAAACAAATAACGAGTGTTGAAGCGTTAGTGCGTTGGCAAAGCAGCAAATTTGGATTTGTCTCACCTGCAACATTCATTCCGATTGCTGAGAAGAACGGATTTATATTTGATCTAACAGAATGGATACTAGTTGAAGCTTGCAAACAAATGAAAAAGTGGGAATTATCAGGTTCACCCATTCAAAAAGTTTCTGTCAATATATCGGCTCATCACTTTTTAGCGAATACATTAGATCAAATGGTAACCGCTGCGCTCAATGAAAGTGAATTATCGGGGGACCGTTTGGAGCTTGAAATAACGGAAACCTCTGTTATGGAGAACTTACAAATGGCCACTGGTACGATTAATCGCTTACAGGAGCTTGGCGTATCTGTTGCTTTAGACGATTTTGGCACAGGTGTATCTTCATTAACATATTTAAAAACGTTGCCGATTCACACCTTGAAAATTGATAAGTCCTTTATTGATGAACTCGCTCAATCAGACCGCGACGCCGCGCTGGTTAGAATGATTATAGAGCTGGCCAAGATATTCAAATTGAAGGTTGTCGCTGAAGGAGTAGAGAGTATTGATCAGCTTTCTTATTTTTATGTTCCTTACAGTGTGATGAAATTCAAGGCTATTATATTAGTAAGCCGCTCGTATCAGAAGAGATGGATTCTTTTATTTCTAACTTAGCTGTCCTTCAAAGATAAGTAGAAAAGCTTACCCTAACGTAAAATTCGGGTAAGCTTTTTATATGAATATTCTCCTTTCCCCCTACACATAGTAATAGTGAAAACGATCATAAAGGAGCGTTTACTATGGCTAGAGGTAAGGCATTTGAACACAAGAAAAAAGGGCATCCTGGTGATTTTCCTGCAGATAGCTTTGTGAGTAAGGAAAATCAAAAGCCTTTAGAAGATGAAGAATTCATTGTAACTCAAGAAGCGTTCAAAAATCGTGTAGAAGGAGTCAAACAAGATAACCCTTAAGAAGACTGAGGAGGATCAGCCTCCTCTTTTTTCTATTATACTATAGATTATTTCGATTCACGAAGTTTATTAGTTTTCAAAATAGTCACACCTTGATACAATAGGAGTATTACTACATAAAAAGGGGTCGAAATGATGAGTACATTCCAAGATAAATTAAAAAAGTATGCAGAACTAATCGTAAAGGTTGGCGTCAACATCCAACAAAATCAAAAATTGATGATTAACTCCACAATTGAATCTGCAGAACTTACACGCTTAATTGTGAAAAGAGCATATGAAGTTGGTGCTGGTGAAGTGGTTGTCAACTGGTCTGATGATCAAATCACACGCTATACTTATGAACTAGCACCAGACGATTATTTCAAAACGTTCCCTAAGTGGCGTAAAGAAATGATGGAAACTTACGCAGAAGAAGGGGCAGCACTGATTTCTGTCGTTTCATCCTCACCTGCCTTATTAAAGGGCGTTGATGCACAGCGTATTTCTGACAACAGAAAAGCATCAGGAGAAGCTCTAGCAAAATTTAGAAGCTATATTCAGTCTGATAAAATTAGTTGGTGTGTTGTTTCAGCTCCTTCAAAGGATTGGGCAACAATGGTCTTCCCTAATGAAGAATCAGAAGAAGTAGCTGTAGAAAAGCTTTGGGATGCCATCTTTAAAGCTGTACGAGCTGATTTAGATAACCCTGTTAAAGCATGGGAAGATCACGATAAAAAGCTGCATGAAAAGGTAGATTACCTGAACGAAAAACGATACAAAAGCTTCATTACCGTGCACCAGGGACTGACCTGACAATTGAACTTCCAGATGGCCACCTATGGGTAGGAGCAGGAAGCACGAATGCAGAAAATGTTCAATTTATGGCCAACATGCCAACAGAAGAAGTGTTCACAGTCCCTTATAAAAAAGGAGTAAACGGAACTGTTCGAAGCACAAAACCTTTAAGCTATGGTGGAAATGTTATCGACAACTTCACGATTACCTTTAAAGAAGGGCGTATCACAGAATACCAAGCAGAACAAAGTGAAGAAATATTAAAAGGGTTAATTGAGACGGACGAAGGCTCTCATTACCTTGGAGAGATTGCACTAGTTCCTCATGATTCTCCGATTTCAAATTCAAACATCCTATTCTTTAATACGTTGTTTGATGAAAATGCATCAAACCACTTAGCGATAGGTAATGCGTATGCTTTCTGTATTGAAGGCGGTAAAGAAATGGATGAAATTGAACTAGAAGCAAATGGATTAAACAAAAGTATCGTTCACGAAGACTTTATGATTGGTTCAGCAGAGATGGATATTGATGGTATCAAAGAAGATGGTACAACAGAACCAATCTTCCGCAGCGGAAATTGGGCGTTTTAATACTTTCTAAAAATAATGTTCAACTTTTCAAAAAGGATGTGCCGAGCACATCCTTTTTTGCGTTACCTATCGAACGCATTCTATTTTGTACAACTATTCTCATTATTTACTATTTTAGAAATTCACAATCTTTCTTTAGATTCCTTTCTAAACCTCCGATAAACTATGTAGATTGAATCATATTTTTAGGAGGAATACATCAATGAAACGATTGTTCGTTGGCATCATGGCTCTTCTCTTAGTACTAACAGGTTGTCAAAACGCTATGCAAGAAGAGACAGTAGAATCGAAAGAAACCAAGATAGGAATTTTACTTTCAGATTCAGGTCTAGGTGATGGATCTTTCAATGATTCTGCATTTAGAGGTTTAGAAAAGTCACGTGACGAATTAGGAATTCTTTTTGATTATAGAGAAGCACCAACTGGTAATTATGAAGAAATGTTAGTTGATCTTGTCGAACAAGGTAATGACCTTGTCATAGGATTGGGTTTTTCTGTGCAAGAAGCACTGGAAAAAGTAGCAGGTGAAAATCCTGAACAACAGTTTCTATTAATTGACGGAGTGTCAGAATTAGAGAACGTGATTTCTATTACGTTTAAAGAACACGAAGGTAGCTTCTTAGTTGGAATGGTTGCTGCTATGACTAGTAATACCGGCAAAATCGGGTTCATTGGAGGAGCTGATATCGAGTTAATCCATCGATTTGAAGTGGGCTACACACAAGGAGCACAATATGTGAATCCTGATATTGAAGTGATTGCAGACTACGCAAACAACTTCGGTGACTCGACTTTAGGTAGTATTATCGCGGAAGAACAAATTGAGAAAGGTGTAGACTTCATCTATCCTGCAGCAGGATTTACAGGAGTTGGAGCATTACAAACTGCACAGTCTAAGGGAGTTTACGGCGCTGGGGTTGATTCAGATCAATTCCTATTAGCTGAAAAAGCGGTAGTCTCTTCCATGTTAAAAAATGTGGATGTTGCCGTTTTTGATACAACCAAAAATCTAGTAAATAATCAGTTAACAGAACAAGTCTATACATTAGGTCTGGTGGAAAGCGGCGTTGGTCTTGCTCCTATTCGTGTAGTCGAACTCACAACAGAGCAGCAACAATTGATTGAAAAAGCAACAGAAGCTATCTCTGCCGGAAAAATTGACGTACAAACGAAAAAATAATAAAGGAGTAACGTGATGACTTTACGCAAACGATTAGTAATGATCGGTCTTTTACCCGTTCTTCTCTCAGCTTTGATTATCTCCTATATGATCTTTAAGATGATCCAAATTCAAAGCTCCGCTCAGGATGATGTGACCATCTTATTAGAGGTAGAACAATTAGATGGAAAGCTTGCAGGAGCGAAGCAAGCATTATCTAGCTATGCTTTAAGCGCATCTGAAGCAAACCGAAGTGAAATTGAAGCGTCTCTTGAACAGACTTCCTCTCTTATAACGAATTTAAGCAACAGTATTGGAGAAGAGTCACAAAAAGCCTATCTAACGAGTATTGAAGAGAAATATGCTGTTCTTTTATCAGCTAGCACAAAGGCTCTTGATGAAAATAACCAGCCTGAAATTAAACGACAATCCATTCGAATTTCAGGAATTTTAAACGATATGTTTATGCTTAAAAAAGAAGCGAATGCATGGTACAACCAAAATGTTGAAAATACCGCTAAGCAGATAAGCTTTATCGTCACCATCAGCATTGTGAGTGTTATTATTCTAGTTGTGGTTTCAGCTATCCTTTCTTATTTCCTTTCTTTACAGGTTGTTCGTCCTATAAATCGTATTGTAGAACAAGCAGAGGAAGTAGCCAATGGCAATCTTGCGGTTCAGCTATCCGAACCTAAACGCAGCAAATATGAAATTGATAAGCTAAATTTAGCCTTTACCCATATGGTGGAAAACCTTCGATCAACGGTTGAATCCATCGATCATATAGGGAAAAGGGTACAATCCTTTACGGTTGACGTAAAAACTCAAATGGACAGCGTTAGTGAGAGCAGCCGACAAGTTGCTGTTTCTACTGATGAGCTATCTCGTGGGAGTCAAAGTATTTCAGAGGATATCCAATCCACAGCCACTTTAATGGCTTCTCTTGTCGAGCAATTTGATGAAAACGTAGAAGAAGGAAAAAAATACAAACGAAGCAAGTCAACTTGCTCTCATTTCAGTTGAAGAAGGTCGTGTTTCTGTTGAAAAGCAAAAAGAGTTTGCTCATCAGCTGTCACATTCTTCTCAAGATATTAAAGTAGCCGTTGAAAAATTTGCGGACTATACAACAGAAATTGAAACAGCAGCAGGAGCGGTACGTGAAATTGCAGAGCAAACAAACCTACTATCTCTTAATGCTGCAATAGAGGCAGCGCGAGCTGGAGAAGCTGGAAAAGGATTTGCCGTTGTAGCAGATGAAGTCAGAAAGCTTGCCGAAGATTCAAGAAAAGCGACAGAATCGATTTCATCTATGGTACAGTCCATTAAATATGGTATCTCTACAATCGTTGAAGCTTCCAATACGGGAAGTAACTTATCGATGGAACAAGTACAAAGCATGAGCCAAACAGAACATGCTTTCCATAACATCTCTACTCAAGTATCAAATATCTCCAATCAATTGAAGGCATTAGAGGAAGGAATGATCTACTCTAGCCAACAATCGAAAGAAGTGATTGGAGCCGTTGAAAATATTTCAGCCGTTACAGAAGAAACGGCTGCTGGTACTGAGGAAATTTCTGCATCAACAGAAGAACAATTACGTTCATTCGAATTCTTAGCAGAACGAGTGGAAACACTTGAAGAAATGACGAACGAAATGAAGCAAGCATTAGAGAAATTCACTTTATAATGGGACTAAGGACTATCCTGAAACGGGGTAGTCTTTTTTCTGTTTCAAACATGTTCAATCGTTCACCAGTCATTCTCCAAAAACTTCCCTTGTATCACTTCGTATCTCCTAAGAAAAAATAAGCGTGTACGATTCGATGGTAGCATTCGCTTATCCTAAAGCTCTCTTTTTTCATCCAACTTTAGCTCATTCAATGGCTGACTAGTGTTAAACGTAGGTTAATTTCACCACAAATAAGAATACTTCAAAAAACTATTGCCTCTTAAAGCTTGATACAACAGCATTCTTTTGTAATAGAAAAAATATCCAATAAAAATACGGTCATAATTTCCTAGTTTAGGGTAGAAACACTATAGAGTACAGAAAAACCGCTTGGAGGTTAAAACATGTTTCAACAAGATGCAATTGGAATTGACTTAGGAACCGCAAATATTTTAGTGTATACGAAAAACAAAGGAATTATTTATAATGAACCAGCTGTTGTAGCTATAGATACTCGTACAAAGAAAGTATTAGCCGTAGGAAACGAAGCGAAGGATATGGTCGGAAAAACTCCCGTTCATGTTCAAGCAATTCGTCCTTTAAAGCATGGAGTCATCGCAGATTACGAAATGACGATGGAAATGATCAAAAGTATGATGACGAAAGTCGGAAAGGTGTATAAGTTTTCCTTCCGCAAACCAAATATTGTCGTATGTACACCATCTGGTGCAACGTCAGTTGAAAGAAGAGCGATTGAAGATGCCTTTAAAAACTGGGGATCTAAAGTAGTAACTCTTATTGAAGAACCTCTAGCGTCTGCTATTGGGGCAGACTTACCCGTAGAAGAACCGATTGGAAATGTCGTTATTGATATCGGAGGTGGCACTTCAGAAGTCGCAATTCTATCCTACGGAGGTGTGGTAGATTGTCATTCTATTCGTATGGGCGGAGATCAAATTGATGAGGATATTATTCAATATGTGAGAAAGAACTACAATGTCATCTTAGGTGAGAAAACAGCCGAGGAGATTAAAAAAGAAATAGGATATGCTCCAATTGAACATGAAGAACTCTCTATTAGCGTAAGAGGTCGTGATTTAGTTTCTGGTCTTCCTAAAGTTTTACATTTAAAATCAACAGAGATTCAAGAACCTCTAAAGGATACGCTTTTACCTATTCTACAGACAGCAAGAGATGCTCTAGAGAATTGTCCTCCTGAATTAAGTGGGGATATTGTGGAAAGAGGAATTGTGTTAACTGTGGTGGTGCCTTGTTAAAAGGGCTTCAGCCATGGTTACAGAAGGAGCTTCAAGTACCTATTTTCCTTGCTCCTTCTCCTCTTGAATCAGTCGCAATTGGGACTGGCCGTTCCCTTTCCATCATCAACAATATGAATAAACTGCAAAAAAAATAACCTATGTATGAGAAGCTCTCCAATCGCTAACCCTACTAAAAAGAAGGTGATTGGATGGAGCTCTCTCAAGTAGAAGACATTTTTGACTTTTACGGTTACAGTGAGTTATATAAAAGATTTAAAACACCGCTATACGTTACAGGGATAATGGACGAAGCGGCGTCTCATCAATTAGAGGATTTTTTTGATACCTTTTCCTTTAAAAATAAGAATGTATTGTTTGATGAATTTCGATATTGGTGGGACTATCATCATGTGGTGTATAGACAGTTTCATGAAATGTAGAAAGGGTGAACCAAGCCTCTGGTTCACCCTTTTGTATAAGCATTTTCTTGATAATAATAATTTGGAGACTTCCACTTTCTTTTATAAGGCTTATGGAAAATATGTGTGGTGGCTGGTGATACAGGTGGAATGAGCCACACCCAGTCACCTGTCACTTCTCGACCCGCCTGCTGTTCATTTTGTTCAAAAATTTTGAACTGCTGAGCAGCTGTATGATGGTCAACGATACTGACTCCCGCTTCTTTATATGAATGCAGGACCGCAACATTTAATTCCACCAGCGCTTTGTCTTTCCATAACGTATAGGCTTTTGATGTATCAAGTCCCATGATGCTCGCCACTTTAGGAAGCATATTATAGCGGTTATCATCGGCTAAGTTTCTTGCTCCAATCTCCGTTCCCATGTACCATCCATTAAATGGAGCGGCTTGATAGTCAATTCCTCCAATTTCAAGGTTCATATCGGCAATCATGGGAACCGCATACCATTTCAACTGGAGGTCTTGGAGTCCTGCTATTTCTGGATGAGTAATCTCCACTTCTTTAATAAGCGGAGAACTTACTTCTTTCCAGACAGGGGCTTCTCCTTCCATTTGAACCACCCAAGGTAAAAGGTCAAAATGTGAGCTTGGTCCTTTCCAACCTAATTCCTGACACACTTTGGTAAACTCGACTGAGTCCCTATCACCTAATACACCATGCTCTGTTTCCTCACCAGCGTAACGAGCAAGTTGATGGTTCCATATACGTACCTTACCGCTAGGTGGGAAAATCGTGATAGTTGGTTTAATCTTTCCTTCATTTGTCGCAAATTGAACATGCTTTGTAAGCTCATCGAAAACTTGATCTGTATGCTCTACATATCTTGCATCTCGGACCTTCATCGTGTTCCAAAATAGCCTTCCAATACAGCGGTTACTATTTCTCCACGCTACCTTTGCTCCGTATTCTAATTCTTCAAATGTATGTGTGTACGTACCAGTCTCTTCTATTTCATGTAGAATTTCCGTTTCCCTTTTTACCCGACCTTCATCGGTTCCTCCTACCTCTTCAAAGAATAGATGGATATACTCTAATGCCTTCTCTTTTAACTCTTCCTGTCTAGCGGTATTCATCTCTATCACCTTTCTAGATGTCTATTCCCAACATACCTCCCGGCTTCTATACCAGAAATAAAGGCACTTTCAAACCGAGTTCTAGATGCCGTGTCATCCTGCCTTAAAAACACTTCTCCACACACTACAACGGAAGGCTGACAACAGATCTCAACGTAAGGATCACGTATAACCTTAGAAGATTCTGCGTACCTCCATCGCTTTAACTGAAATTCATTTATCACGGAAGGGTCTAATATCGTTGCCATACTATCCATCATCTTCTCTTTCACAACATTATCGCTTAATTTCCAGTGCTGATTGGACCAGCTACCTGTCATATAAATGGCATAGATCGCTTCATCTGTTATTCCTTTTTGAAGCTGGTTGACAACTCTTTCCATGCCTTCTGGCAAGTAATTCGTTACATGACCATTAGCACCTATAGCTTTTGACTCGGCACAACGAATGATCCCTACGTAGCATGCATTATACGGAATTTCTAGTAGTTTATCCACTTGACCAATTTCTTGAACCAAATCAATTGTTTGAGGTAATGGTGCAGTTACGATTAATTTTTCACCTTGAAACCTTTTCCCGTCTTCCGTTAGGACTTCAACATAACTGTCCAGCTTTTTAACTTCCGTGACTTTAGAACGTAATTTGACCGGTAAGCTTTTACTCAAACGTTTGATTAACGAATTCATTCCTTCTGGTGCTATAAATTTAGGGTAAGGGTCACGATACCACTCCCGCACCCAACCATGGCTTAACCACTCATTTACTTCACTTTGCAAATCCTCAGTCCGTACAGTGAAGAACTGAGCACCGTGGTCCACACGCCCTTTTTCTAAACGTCTTGTCGCGAGTCGTCCACCTACACTTTTACTTTTTTCTACTAGTAAAATTTTTTGTACTCCACTTTCCATTAAGGTTCTTGCAGCCATCACACCTGATAGCCCTGCCCCTATAATAATAACTGAATACACGTCCTCGCCCCCCTAATGTACGTATATTATATCTCGTTAGTGACTGTAGTTCACTTTTGAAGTGTGCACCATGTTTGTCGGTAAAAGGATGTTACTACATATGTGCACCTTTGAAATAATTTTTAGAGATACGTAACATCATCGAGAAGTCATAATGAGACAAAGAGCATAATAAAAAACATTGAAATACGGGAGTGTAAAAATACAGAGATAAGTAAAACTGTGGTGAAAGACTAATCTATCTTAGGTGCTTCCCTATCCCTAATTCGGCGCTAGAAGCTCCACTTTTATACGGTCAGGGTCCTCAAAGAACACAGCATAATAATTCTCTCCTCCTGCATAAGGGTGCCGGTCTTTGTATAGTATGTGTACACCTCGTTCCTCTAGTTTGACAGTCATCTCATCTACCTGTTCTCTAGATGCAGCATGAAAAGCCAAATGATTCAACCCAACACCGCATCGATGGTAGGATATGTCTTTATACCTTTCCTCTACTTGTACCAATACTACATAGGTATCGTTTAATTTATAGCTTCTCCCTTGATCCCATGATTGGAAAAGAGAATAACCTAGTTCTTCTAAAAGCCATCCCCAAACTATTTTCCTGAAGTGACTAATCTAAATGCACAAAAGAGAAGATACCAGTATCTTCTCTTTATTCTATATCCTCTATATTCCCCTTGCCCAGCACCGCATCATCATCATTAATCGTAACAAGAATAGACCTAATAACGCGATTATCAATCTCAGATACTTCAAAGCGAATCCCACCATAATAGATAGCTTCGCCATTTTTTATATCTACATTCTGAGTAAGAATCCACCCACCAATTGTATCAAGATCGGTGTCATCCATATCAATTTTCAGAAGCTCATTCACTTCACTAATTAATACTTTCCCGTCTAACACATAATGGGTTTCATCTTCCTGCTGAATTTCTGGAATTTCATCCTCATCGAATTCATCACGAATGTCACCAACAATTTCTTCAAGAATGTCTTCTACTGTGACAAGTCCAGATGTTCCACCATATTCGTCAATTAGAATGGCAAGATGAATGCGTTCCTTTTGCATTTTAATAAGCAAATCATAAATAGGTATGGTCTCAATCACTTCTATAACGGGGCGTAAAAAACGGTCCAGCTGAATCGTTTTACGTTCGTCTGGTGTGAGGCGAATATAAGTTGTGAAAATTTCTTTGATATTAATCATCCCAACAACAGAATCTTTATCTCCGTTCACAAGTGGATAACGTGTGAACTGTTCTTCTTCCATTGTCTTAAATAAATCTTCAATATTTCCTTCAATTTCAAGGGCAACCATTTCTGTACGTGGTACCATAATTTCTTTAGCTACGCGATTGTCGAATTCAAATATGTTATTCACATAGTTGAATTCTGATTTATTAATCTCTCCTCGTTCAAAGCTTTCCGTTAATATAATACGTAACTCCTCTTCACTATGGGCAATTTCATGCTCCGATGCGCTTTTTATCCCAAATAAACCAACAATAAAACGTGCGGAACCATTTAACGCCCAGATAAACGGATACATGATACGATAGAACATAATAATAGACGGTGATAATAGCAGGGTTAAGGCTTCAGACTTTTGAATCGCCACCGTTTTTGGCGCAAGCTCTCCAATTACAACGTGCAAGAATGTAATCGTTGCAAACGCAATGGCAAACGACAAGAGTTGTGAAACACTGTGAGGGATATGTAAATCATGAAATACCGGTTCTAGAATTCTTTCAACAGTAGGCTCCCCTAACCACCCTAAACCTAGTGCTGTAATCGTAATACCTAATTGACAGGCAGATAAATACCCATCTAAGTTATTTAATACTTTATGAGCAGCAATCGCCCGTTTATTCCCCTCTTCAGCGAGCTGCTCAATACGAGTACCTCTTACTTTCACAACGGCAAATTCAGTTGCAACAAAAAATGCGGTTAATGCGATTAATATGGCTACGAGAATTAAATTGATTATCGTCACGTCTATCCTAGACCTACTTAGGTCAAGGATTCACCTCCACACAATTGACTTAGACTTCTTTGTTATATCTACTATCCTCTTTCCTCATTTTAAAACTATCCTTATAAAAGAAGCTTGTATGAAGTTATCCATACAAGCTTCTTCTTTCTATTAGATTAAGCAGTTTGAATCATATCATCCATTTTCTCGATAATGATTTTTTCAATTCTTCGATTTTGCACGTCTTCAATGAGGATTTTTACTGCTTCATAGGTCATGCTTTCCCCTTTTTTCGGAAGGTATCCTAAGGTGTCTGAAATCCATCCACTAATCGTGGTAGACGTAGGTTCAAGGATTGTCACGTTAAATAACTCTGTGAATTCTTCAATCGATACCTTTCCATCTAGCCTTACTTTTCCTTCTTCAAGCTGTTCAATCCATTCTTCACTTTCATCGTGCTCATCCCATATATCTCCAACAATCTCTTCAATAATATCTTCCATAGAAATAATACCCGCTGTACCTCCGTACTCATCTACGACAACAGCTAAATGCACTTTCGCTTTTTGTAAGATCTTTTAAGAGATTCGATATTTTACCTGATGAAATCACGTATAAAGGCTTCAGCATTATATCCTCAATGTTAAAGTTCGCATCTTGAATATAGCTTGGAAAGAAATCTCGATGAGAAATAATTCCAATAATATTATCGATGCTTCCTTCAAAGACGGGCAGTCGCGAAAACTTTTCTGCTATAAATATTTGTTTAATTTCTTCGTTTGTTGTTTCTGTTGATATCGCTACAACATCTGGTCGTGGTGTTAAAATATCCTTCACGATAATGTCATCAAACTCAATTGCATTATGAAGGAGTTCTTTTTCCGTTGAGAGAAATGTCCCCTCCTCTTCTCCGATTTCCACTAGTGCTTTTACATCGTCATCCGTTACTGTCGGTTCAAGCTCATAGTCACCAATTAGCTTGTTAACACCAGCTTTCATTTGAACGAATAGCAAAGTTACGGGATAAAAGAGTTTCATGATTATTGTTAAGGTCGCTGATGCATTAAACAAGAATTTCTCTGCAAACTGCTTTGCTAAGGATTTTGGTAAAATTTCTCCAAACACTAAAATAATGACCGTAAGAATAATGGTTGTTAATGCGATAGTGGTTCCTTGGCTACCAAACATATCTGTTGCAATTTTTGTTGCAATGGTCGCCATCGCAATATTTACAATATTATTTCCGATTAAAATAGTCGATAAGGTTTGGTCAAACTTTTCCGTTAGCTTCAGAGAACGTATTGCTTTCACATTTTGTTCCTCTGCTCCGTTACGCAAACGAATTTTGTTTGCGCTCGTTAACGCAGTTTCTGACGCAGAAAAAAAGCCTGATAGCATTAATAAAGCCCCTAACAAGATAATCGAGTCATAGGGTATACTGTCCAATCGTTCATCACTCTCCTGAATATAGATAGCTTAACTATACAATATAAGTTATGACTTTAGCAATCTATACATTCTAATGTAATGAAAATATAAATAGATCGCCTAATCATTATACATCAAGCCATGTTATCAAAAATGCAGCCTACTCAAGAGATATAGGCTGCCAAGTTTTTATTTTCCTTGATCTGACGCTTTAGAAGCACCAACTTTTCCTCTTCTTTTTCGCCAATTCATAGGTTAAACCATCTATACTATGTCTAATATTTCCTTTTCCAGAAAGGTTCTCAAGCATCTCCCGAACGTCGATTCCAGAAGAAGCTTTTAGTGATTCTTGCATGGTGGACATTAGATTCGTTGCATAGCCTGTCACTTTATTCGCTCCACCATTTACGTTATCACTACCTGTATCCACAACCGTAATCTTGTCAATATTACCTAGTGGACTTGCCACTTCCTTCGCATACTCAGGAAGCATTTTTAATACCATGTCTAGGATAGCCGCTTGACCAAATTGCTCGAAGGCTTCTGCGATTTTTCGTTTTGCTTCCGCTTCTGCAAGCCCCTTCAGTCGAATGACTTCTGCTTCTGTTTCCCCTTTCGCTCTCTCTGCATCTGCTTTCGCCATTCCGTCCACACGTACACGCTCGGCTTCTGCTTGAGCTAACGCTTCAATACGGTACTTGTTCGCATCTGCTTCTGCGATTTGCTTCATTTTATCTGCTGACGCCGCTTGTTCTACTGCGTAGCGGTCTGCGTCCGCTTTCTTCTTCACTTCTGAATCATATTGTCGCTCTCGACGTAGGATTTCTTTTTCTTCTAACTCAATTTGCTTTTGACGCTCAATAATACGGACCTGCATTTCTTGCTCTGTTACCTGCTGCTTATTGCGTGCGGTTTCGAGGTCGTATGCTTGGTCAGCGCGAGCACGAGCTGTGTCCTGCTCTTGTCTATATTCTGCCACTTTAAGTTGATTGATTTTCTCAGCCTCTGCAATTTCCGTTGCTCTTTCTAGTTCAGATCGCTTCGCATCTTTATCAGCTTCTGCTCGCTTAATTCGCGTCTCTTTTTCAGCTTCCGCTGTCGCAATATCAGCATCACGCTTCACTTGGGCAATACGCGGTTTCCCCAATGATTCTAGATAGCCATTTTTATCACGAAGGTCTTTGATTGTAAAGGAGACGATGATTAGACCCATTTTCGCTAAATCCTGAGATGCGACACGTTGAACCTCTTGCGAGAACTTATCACGATTTTTATATATTTCTTCTACAGTCATACTACCTAAAATAGAACGTAGGTGACCTTCTAAAACCTCTCGCGCTTCATTTTCACGATCTTCTTTCTTTTCCCTAAGAATTGCTCAGCAGCTGTCGCAATCTCCCCTATACTTCCACCAATTTTGATGATAGCTGTTCCGTCTGCCATGACCGGAACCCCTTGCTCTGTATACACTTCTGGAGTCGTGACTTCAAGTTTACTAGATAATAAGCTTAGTGGCTCTGCTTGCTGGAATACCGGTAAAATAAAGGCACCCCCACCACGGATAATTTTAATTTTATTTCCTGCTTCATCGATATGAACATTCTTCCCACCTAAATAGCTTCCTGTTACGATTAAAGCCTCATCAGGACCCACTGTACGATACTTAGAAATAAACACACCAATAAAGGCAAGGAGTATAAATACAACTAATCCAACGACAATAAAAATCGGTTCCATTTCTTCACTCTCCTATGAGTATAAATGTTCTCTTGTATGAGGCGTTACGTACACCACACCTTTTTGTACATCAATAATTAATACTTCGGTACCATCTTTAATACATTCATTTTCAAGGCTAACCGCAGACTTTGCGAATGTCCCACTGTTTCCTTCTATAACTACTTCACCAAAACCATCCTCGGGTATTGTCAAGATGACTCGACCCATTCTCCCCTTTAGAGAATCTTCTGTATACACAAGGGATTCTTCTGAAGAAGATAGGGGGATTAAAATAAATACATTAAATAATATCGTGAATAATAAGGCGACAATTGCTGCTATCCCCCCCGATCAGCCAAGAATTCACCCCTGTTAACAGCTCTAATAAGTATCCGGACGCGCTAGTAAAAGTGATAAAGGCTAGAATTAAGATAGGGTTGATAAAAGATACACCTTCAACCACCCCATCAACAATATCGCCAAATAAAATATATAGCACCATACACGCCGCTGAAACGACTAGCGTGGTTAAGTAAATGCTCTCCAGGGATGATCCAAAAAGCTCCATACACTTCCATCCTTACGCTTCATTTTTTAGTTGCTTTTTTAGCTCCTCTAATTCCTTTAATACGGCTGTGTTACTGTCAAGCTCATCTAATTCCTGTTCAAGGGTCTTACTGTCAACAAGAAAATCTTCTGATGCTTCTGCCTCTGCCTCTTTTCTCATCACTTTCTCTTCCATTCGTTCAAATCCCTTTTTAGCACTTGTTGTCTGACTCACCCCTAAGCTTCTATTAAGCTGGGCTCTTGAATCGGCTGCCTCCGCTCGAGATTTTAAGGTGTCTCTCTTTAGTTCCATCTCGCGGAATTCTGCGCGCATAACGCCTAGCTTTTGCTTTAAATCTTCCACATGCTCCGTCGTTTTAGCATGAAGAGCTTGTAATTGTGCCACTTCATCTAGCAAGCGCCCTTTATCCTCCAACGCTCTCTTCGCAAGATCTTCACGGTTACTCTTTAGCGCTTCTATTGCTTGCTGTTGACGTTTTTCAACCAGCTCATTTGCTTGTGAAATCTTATGAGCGAGAAGCTTTTCCTCTGCCATCATCTTTGCCGTTGCTTTTTCTCCATCAACTATTTCTTGATTCATTTGACGCAGAAACTCCTCTACCATTAAGACAGGATTTTCAGCGCGATCCACAATTCCATGTAACTCAGAGCTTACAACCGTTTTAATACGCTTAAACAGTTCAAACATCTTCATTCTCCTTTCGTTTTGTGCGATACCTTATATACGATAAGGAAGAGATAAAGTTTCAAAAAATTCATTAAGTTAAGAAAATACTTTCTTCTAGTAAACTACATGAATGAAGGGGAAAGTATGGAGATTCTTTTAAGAGGAAAACAGCAGATCCATTACCACAGTTTAGATCGTTTGCTGTACAAAGCGAATTGTTTATGGGTAATAAAAAGCCCCCTTATATGAAAAAAGGGGGACAAAATTTACTACCATCAATTATCTACTATTTTAATCCATGCACTCTCTAGCTGGTCTTTTTGTTCTTCTAGATGGTTCATCTTTTCTTGTAAAATCTGTAATTGAGTCAGATCTTCGGTTCTCATCATTTCTTCTTGAAGTTGGAGTAGTTCTTCTTCTATTTCTTCTATTTTGGCTTCAATCTCGTTAATCGGCTTGTTCTTGTTCGGCTCTAGCTTTTCTTGTTGCACCTTCTTATCTTTCGTAGTGTTTGTTTCTGCTTCTATTGATAGATTTACTCTTTCTCTCGGAATCTTTGACTTTGCCCAAGAGTACGGACCTTCAAAGTAATGAAGCTTCTGATCTTGAATCCAATACGTTTTTGAGAACAACTTGTTTAAAAAATATCGGTCATGAGAAACCGTGAGTATGGTTCCTCGGAAGTCCTCTAACGCATCTTCTAGAACCTCTTTTGAATCAATATCTAAATGGTTGGTAGGTTCATCTAGCAATAAAAAAGTTAATATCCTGATGCATAAGCTGGGCTAATCGCAGCCTCATTTTCTCACCGCCACTTAACCCTTTCACTTTACGAAATACACCTTCTCCATAAAACATAAATCGTGCTAAAATGTGACGAGCATCTCCTTCAACCACTGGTACTTCAACACGAAACACATCAATGACGCGCATCTCTACATCTTGAAAATCTGTCGTTTGTGATAGATACCCAATTCGAACATTGCTTCCTACTTTCACAACACCAGAGTCAGGAGCTTCAAGCCCTAAAACCATTTTCACAATGGTCGATTTTCCTGTTCCATTTCTTCCTACAATGGCCGTCCTGTCCCCATATTGTACAAGCATATTGGCTTCCTTTAAGAGCGTTTGCTGTTGGAATCCTTTGTTCACTTCAATGAGCTTTAGAGCATCCTTCCCACTTCGATCAAGCTGAGTAAAGCTTAAATCCATCTTCTTAGCTTCTATCACGGGTCTCTTCAGCTTCTCCATTCGCTCTAACGCTCTTTCCATATTCCTTGCTCGCTTGTGTAGCCCTTCATTTGGTGGATTCGCCTGATTTGCCCACTCCTTCAATCTCTTAATTGCTTCTTTCTATTTTTTTAATCTTCTTTTGCTGCTCTTGATAGGCTTGGAACTCTTGCAGAAGTCGTTCTTCTTTTTCTTTCACAAAAGTAGAGTAATTTCCGTGATAAATCGTTAATTCCCCTTCTTCTAGATCGTATACCTTCTTGACAACGGTATCTAAAAAATATCGATCATGAGAAATCATCATCACTGCTCCCGGATATTCATTGAGGAAGCCTTCTAGCCACTCTACCGCCATAATATCTAGGTGATTCGTTGGCTCATCTAACAGCAGTAGTTCAGGCTCTTGAAGCAGGATGTATCCTAGACAAACTTTCGTCTGCTCTCCTCCACTTAGCTTTTGAAAAGGCTTTTCAACCAACCCACCCAGCTCAAGTCCATTAATCATCCGAGCAATCCTAGACTCCATTTCATATCCACCGTTACGTGTGAACTCCTCCTGCAGGGAACCATATCGCTCTAGGAGGCTTTCCATTGAATCTACGTTTGTAGCCATTTGCCATTCTAATTGTTTTAATTCTTTTTCTACCTTAACAAGGTGCCCGAAAGCACTTTCTAATACATTTCTACCTGTCATCTCAGAAGCAAACGTAGGAATCTGTGCCAAATATCCAACCTTTGCGCCTTTTTTGATGGCAATTGTCCCACTATCGGGGGATTCAATTTTACTTATACATTTAAACAGGGTCGTTTTTCCGCTCCCATTACGACCTACAAGACCTATTTTTTCACCGTCTTTAATCTCAAATTGTACATCTTCAAAAATAACCGTTCCGGCAAAGGATTTTTTTAATTGGCTTCCACTGCATATCATCATCGTAAATCTTCCTTTCTCGATAAAAAAGCAACGGGAAAGAAACTCATCCCATTGCTTTAAAAATCTACTTAATGGTGGAGCCGTTCGACCTGGTAAAAACCTTCCGAGTTGAACAACCACTAGTATACAAACTCCACATAAGTGTTTTCCTGCTTTTTTAATGGAATAAAGAGTGTTCTCAAACAGTACTATGAACATGAGTGCTAAAAAAGGACAGACGGGTCCCGTTCATCACAACATCATGAAAAATTGCGCGGCAAATATATACGTATGATAAAAATTGTCCACGCAAACCTACTGTTTGTTTCACTCTTCATCCCTCCTTTGCCTGTTAGTTACTGTTAATTATATAAAATTCTCATAATTTGTGCAAATTTTGTTTTATCTTTAGGAAATGGTGAAAAAGGACCTCTAAAAAGAATCTTCTTAACAAGCGTCATACAGATAAAAATTTTCTTCAAGCAAGAGTACCGTATGCATCCCCTATCCGCCAACTTTCCTTTCTAAATATACCCTCGATAGTTAAATAGGTTGGTTGACTCAAACTATTTTAAAGTTCAGAATAGAAAAAAGCTGATCCTTTCGAGATGAGGGATCAGCTTTTTTGTTTATCGATTATTAACTGTTTCTGGATAAAGATCGTGATTCATAAGACGATAATCGGCCATTTTTTCGTATTTCGTTCCAGGTCTTCCCCAGTTACAGTATGGATCAATACTAATTCCACCACGTGGTGTGAATTTCCCCCATACTTCTATGTAACGAGGATTCATTAGTTCAATAAGATCGTTCATGATAATATTCATGCAATCTTCATGAAAATCACCATGGTTTCTAAAGCTAAATAGATATAGTTTTAGCGACTTACTTTCAACCATTTTTACATCTGGAATGTAGCTAATATAAATTGTGGCGAAATCGGGTTGATTCGTTTTAGGACAAAGTGAAGTGAATTCTGGACAGTTAAACTTAACAAAATAGTCTCTATTCACATGCTTATTGTCGAAGGATTCAAGCACACCCGGATTGTATTCAAATACATAGTTGGTGCCTTGATTACCTAAAAGGGTAACATCCTTTAATTCATCATCTTTTCTTCCTGTCATTGTTTAGTTCCTCCTAATGCCGAAGGGAAGAAAGGTTCGAATGGCCAAACAGGTCTATAGTTTTTTATAGAGGGTGAAAGCTATGAACCTCTCCCGTAATGGGCGGGTAATTGTAATATAAATTTAATAGTAGACAGTTCGACGAATCATGTCAATAAAAAATAAACAGGAATCTAACACGTTATTCCGTAATTTTGGTACGATGGAATCACTAGATTTGTCAGGGGGATATATCTAATGCAAGAACTTAAGAAAAAAATTACTATCAACCTGCTTACATGGGGATGCATTTGAACTAAGTCACTGGATAGAGCACGTAAAAGAATTAGACTTACATCCAGTTGAACTATTCGAAGATATAATCCGTCCTACCATGTACCAAGTTGGAGAGCTTTGGGAAAAAAATAAAATCACAGTCGCTGAAGAGCATTTGGTTACGGCATCAATGGATTATGTGATTTCATCATTCTTCCAAATGCCCTATTTTCATAAAGAGAAAAGACAAAAGCCTAGGATCGTTCTATCCTGTGTAGAGAGAGAAGAGCATTCTTTGGGAATTAAAATGGTCGGAAGGGTATTTGAAGAATATAAATGGGATGTTAAGCTACTAGGCGCTAACCTTCCAAAAGAATATTTATTACACGCGATTAACGTATGGAATCCCAAAATGGTTGGATTATCTTTGTCGACCCCTGCTCTAATTCCAGAGCTCGTGTCAACCGTAAGAGAAATTAAACAGAAATCACCTAACACACATATTCTTGTAGGTGGGCGTTTATCCGAAGAGTTACAACAAATGAAAGAAATGGAAGGCGTTCAATTATGCAATAGTCTTCATCATTTAAAGGATTTCATCCAAAATCAGCCTCTTGAAAATGTGTAAAAGAAAGGGGAGTCACCTATGAAACAAATCTATGACTATCAGTTGCTCCCAATTCCATGGTTTATTATTGATTCACATATGACTATAATAGATGCGTCCACTGAAGGGCAAAAGCTCATGAAGGACACTAGCTTTAGAAATATACTCGATCATGATAGTCTATTAAAATTCGGTAAATATTTTCATTCAACAACTGAAGGAAGACTCGAATTAAATATTAATGGTATGGAGAAAAATTTACCCACTTTAGTCGACCTTCATTTTTATAAAGAAAATCAATCTGCCTATATTGTCTTGATTTCTAAATCTGGTCATTATCAAGAGATGAATCAAAACTTACTTGAACTTCAAGAGAAAATCTTTCCTAAGCCTCGGATATTACAAAACGTATTAACATTAGACCAGCAAATGTCTAAATTAAAAGAGACACTTGCACTATTACCTTCTAATGATGAGCATGAAGGGCTTAAACAGCAGATTGAATTAATTGAAAAAACAGTAAAAATTTTACTACACTAATTTTTTAAACATAACCTACGCATGGGTTATGTTTTTCTTTTTACATAATATTAATACTTTATGGGAGTATTTTCCTGTAAAATAAGTCCTATATTAATCGTAGAAAAGGGGAAAACTATGGGGATTACATTGTATGGAACCATTGTATTAATTCATGTTATTGCTGCTGTCGTCGGACTTGGAGCTAGCTTTGCCATGCCAACCGTTATAAATCACGCAAAAAACGCCCAACAAGCCAAATTCTCACTCTATTTAAATGGAAAAATTGAGAAATTCGCAAAGATCGGAAGCATCACCTTGCTACTAACTGGTTTAGGATTAGGTGCTCTTAATCCTAGTTTGTTCACAGAAATTTGGTATATTTCTTCTATTGTTATTTACCTTGCTGTTCAAGTGATTGTCGCTGGAATTATGCCTAAAAAGCTGAAGGCGATGGATGCACTCCTTCAGGATCATAAAGGAGAAGACATTCCAGCAGAATACAATCTCATCAACCAAGGTCTCAAGCCTTACAACTTCATTCTACATAGCTCAGCTATTATTCTTATTATCTTAATGTCAATTAAACCATTCTAATAAAAAAGGCTGCTTAAGGTAGTGCCCTCTCAGAAGTTATATTGGTACCGTTAACTTCTAAGGACACTACCTATTTTAGCAGCCTATTTATGGTCTATAGTTTTCCTCAGTGGATGAAGTATCCTTTGTATCTTTTTTCTTTTTTTCCTTCTTTTTGCTCAATTCTTATATCTTCAAGGGGAAGGGGATCTGTATGAGGATCTTGTTCATCCATAGTCTGGGATTCTCTTTGCTTACTATCATATACATTTTTTGGCTTCTTTTCCACGTCATCATCTCCTTTATACATGATATACCCAATCCTTTTCCATATGAATCTAGATTACGGAATGCATCACCCAATTCAAGGGTTCCATTCCCCTTCATGTCGAGGATCATCTTAGTTATTGGAATGGTAACATGGAAATAGTTGAAGGTTGATTCTATCGTTTGTGAAACTCAAAAATCATCCACACAAAAAAGGATGCCTTTTAGCACCCTATGCACAACCCAACAAATTCAATTAAGTCTTATTACATCGCAGCAATTAACGTCTCTTTCTCAAGACCTTCCATATTACGTTTCTCCATTACACCTTCATCATCCTTCATATAATAAGAGAATGATACGACTTTATTCTCTTCTATATTAACAAAAAGGATGACCCCAACCTTCTCACTCATGACTCCATTTAAATCCACTTCGTCAGATCCCTTTGAGTCAAATTCGTAATCTTCCATTGTATCTATATCAAAACGATAAGATGGGGCAGTTGAGTAACCATACACCTCAGCGTAATTTTCTCCATATAGTGAAATTAATTCATCTAACGTCATTCCTATATAAACCGTCGGCTCATTTCCAGCCTCCGTTTTCTCTTTTTCTTCGGTCTTTTCATTGGCATTTACATATACAGAGCTAATGGACCTAGTAGGTTGTACCACAACTGTTTCTTTCGAATCATCTAATCCAGCTTGCACAGGAGAGTTTTGGACTAATATTATTACCATCATTGCAATTAACGTATATGAAAGATATTTCTTCATTTTAAGATCTCCCTTTCTTTTAGCTCTCTCTCTAGTAGTCTTTACTACTACTCTATCCACTTCTATATATATACAAACATCAATTTAAATATGTTACAAAATTTTTTCAATATGATTACCTCAAAATAAAGAGAATATAAAAAAGCCGAGCACAATGACTCAGCTTTTTGTCTCAGTAACTAATGAATGTTGGAATGCATAGATGACAGCCTGCGTACGGTCTTGTACGCCTAGTTTACTCAGGATATTGCTGACATGGGTTTTCACCGTTTTATGTGCAATAAATAAGTCTTCTCCAATCTCACTGTTGGTTTTTCCTTCTGCCATTAAGAGAAGAATTTCCATTTCTCGATTAGTTAATTCTTCGTGTGGGTGTGAGGGCTTTCTCATACGTGACATCATTTTCCCTGTCACTTCTGGTTCTAAAATGGATTGGCCTCCATGTGTTTTTCGAATAGCGTCTGCTATATCGCTTGCTTTAGACGTTTTTAACATATAGCTGGTTGCTCCAGCCTCTAATGCAGGATATACCTTCTCATCATCAATGAAGCTTGTGACAATGATGATTTTTGCTTCCGGCCACTTCTCGATAATATTTCTAGTTGCTTCTATTCCGTCCATCTTCTTCATCACTAGGTCCATTAAAATAATGTCAGGTCGTAATGTTAGTGCGAGGCCAATTGCCTCACTTCCGTCCTCCGCTTCTCCCACTACCTGAATGTCCTCCTGAGAAGAAAGGTAAGCAGACACGCCTATCCTGACCATTTCGTGATCATCCACAAATAAAACTCGTATCATTCTATTCTCTCCCCTTTTCAACAATGGGCACTCGAACTTCTAATCGTGTTCCTCTTGTAGGAAGACTGACGATCTTTAAACTTCCCCCTACTTCAAGAGCACGTTCATGCATGGTTTGAAGTCCATAGGATCCCGCTTTATTTTTATCTACTTCAAATCCTACACCGTCATCTGTCACACGCATGATATGTAAACCATCGCGCTCGATAAGTAATACCTCTAATGAAGTGGCCTTTGCATGGCGCAATGTATTGGATACTGATTCTTGAAGAATTCGAAAGAGATGATCTTCAATTCCTTTCGATAGCTTCATGGCTTCAATTTTCCACCGAATCTCCAGTGGGACCTTCTGAGATAATTCGAGAAGCAGTTCTTCCATTCCTTCTTGAAGCGTTTTATCTTTTAACGCAACAGGTCGAAGATGTAAAAGAAGTGCTCTCATCTCAAGCTGCGCTTGCTGAATCATCTGTTCGATCATATTCAACTGTTTTCTTTTCGCCTCACTCACCTCACCCTTCCCTTCTGTCACAGCAGACATGAGCATGGAAGCGGCGAATAACTGTTGGCTTACAGAATCATGAAGCTCTCTAGCCAAACGGTTCCTCTCCTGTGAGATAATCTCTTGGAGCATTTTCTCCTGACTAGATGCTTTATCATCTGCTGATTTTTGAGCAATTTTGGTTTGCTCTTGTATATGAAAATCAAGTTGACTCATCCTTGACCAAATCGCATCCATTTCTTGAAGTGCAAAAGTATGCGGGGAAGAAATTCGATATCCTGATCCTAATTGTCTCATGCCTTCTTCTAGTACATGAAGTTTTTTTCGTAAATCCACCCCTGATAAGGCTCCAATTATTGTTCCAATCAGAATAACAGTGCACAATAAGACAACACCCATCGGCAAATCAAAAATCCTCACATTCCAAAGGAATACAAAAAAGGTCCTGCGGAAATAGTAGCCACCCTACGGTAACCAGGATGAGAAAGAGTAGGAAGGAGTGAAATATGCTAAGGAGCATTTGTCGTTGAACCACATTCATATGCGATGAACCTCCAAGTCTCCAACCACAAGAGAGGTAATCATTTTTACTTTTACAGGTGCATCATCATATGCAGCAGTCTTATAGTGCATCATCTTATTCAATCCTGTTTGTTCCTGATGGGAGAAAATAGTAACTGCTCCTGCTATTGTAGAGTGTTGGATACTAACCTCCACCTCATAGGGAACTAATATTTTCACATTCCCTATTGTATTCCGTATAAAAATAACAGATTCTCCTTTGGGAAGAACCGTGTAGCTTAAATCGACAATATGGTCACCAAACAGACCTTGTACATTTATATCATTCCACTCATATACTGATTCAGGAGTAGAAGTTCCTTGAAATAAAGTTTGTTGAAATAAAGGCTTTGTCCATATCATTTCGTCTTTTATCTCTCTATGATCCACCATTTCATATCGATGAATGATTGGTGTCTTTTTGCTATTGCGATACTCAAATAATACGTACAATAAAAGGGCAAATTAAAAAAAATTAGAAAAGCAATGGAGTCTATAATAGTTACTATAAAACTTATTAATCCAATCCAAAATAAGATTTTACCTAATGTGTGGTCGTATCGCTTTCTGCCAATGTACATAAAAATAACATTGACAACTAAAACAATGAGCGGTCCTCCATCAAAAAAATGACCATTGGATGACCAATAGTAGCAGGCTAGTTACAACTATCCAGCTTATTACATCTGCTTTTATCTTCATATGAAGGACCTGCCTTTCTACAGGAGTGCTAAATAGAGAGGCAATTTGCCTCTCTTTTTTAGCATACCATGTTTTATAAAGACTTGCTTTCTTCTTTTTTGGCGTTTCTTTGAAGCTCTTCTATCTTCGCATCAATTGTATTCTCATGATAGTTTCGATTAATTTTCTCTTCTAATCTCGTTAAATACCCTTCCATTTGTTCAAAGCGGTCATACTCTTTTAACCCCGTAACTTTTTCGTTTAACACTTTGTTCATACGATAGTGGGCATGAGTTAAGTTTTCTTTCCCCATTAGCTCCATCTGTTTAATGCTCATATCTTTTAGTTTGTGTTTCATCAGCTCATAACGGTGTTCAAGCTCTGTTAACTCATTCGAAACTTTTGCCACCGCATCTTCTAAGTGGAGAACACGGCTTCGGTAGTTTTCACTTTCCTGGTCGGCAAATGTAAATAATTCTGACTCCCCTGCCTCGGAAGCTATTTGTGCTTGAGATGAACGCTTTTCCATCATATATCTTGCTTCTTTCAGTTCCTTTTGGAACTGCTCCTTTAGTATGAACTGTCGTTCTACAAGCTTTCGTACTTTTTCAACTTCCTGCTCACACTGGCGTAAATATTGATTAAGTGCCGCTAGGGGATTGCGGTTTTCCTTTTTATCTAATGCCTCATGAACATCCGCTTCAATAGATTGTTTAATTCTCGTGAAAAGATTCATAGTCATTCTCTCCTTTTGTATTTTAGCTTGATTACACCGCGCTATTGATTTCCGAAGGAATCTTCGCCATCTTTCTTCTATCAACAGCTGAAAATTAGCAAAGATCAATAAAACTTTTTAACAAAGCCTAGTTTTTTAATGAATTCCACTCTCTTTCAAAATTTGTAAAGGGATCGCTGGATTTCTCTGTAACACTGTCTTTGTTCCAATTTTTCCAGATTAGGTAGATCACATAGATTGCAGCTAGACCAATCACAGCTGGAAGACTGGCAACAGACGAGCTTAATGCGATGAGTCCAATAACCACCCACGCAATTTTAGCAAATGTGGAATGCGCTTTTAGAAACTCTTTAAACGCAAAGTATAAAATAATTAAGCTTAAGGCTAACCCAATCATCGGCCCTACGTTGGCAAGAGCCACAACCGCTGCAATACCGCCTACCATAAATAATCCGAACTTTCTCATCTCATTTCCTCCTTTCGATTTCCTTGATACCATCTTATCCTTCTCCGTATTTTTTCTTAACGAACCCTAGAAGGAATTAGACTACGACTTGAGATGTATTTTAAAATAAGACGGACGAAACAAAAAAGACCCCAAGCTTGTTAAGTAAAGCTTGAGGTTCAGCATGTAGGTGCTTTGAATTTGCCCGAATCCTTACTAAAAATAGAACACTTCTGTACGTAATGAGACATAGAATGTTCCCTTTTTACTTGTAAGAGATTAGCGCTCCGTAAATTCCTTGTAAGTTTCCTTCTACCCTGTCCATTTACCTGTATTTCACATAATTAGTATGTATGGAGGAGAATTCCATTTTTTGTTCTCTAAAAATGTGCCGAAAGAAGGTGAAATATCCGCTCCTGTTGTTTCATATCACCACACTAAAACATATAGTAAAAAAGTAATAGTCTTATTAAGGAGGAGAAAATGTGTACACAATTAATCGTGATTACATCTCCAAAGGAGCGTCTCGTCCAGGAACGAAAAATAATACGATCCGTTTCTTAGTTGCACACGATACCGGTAACCCTGGTTCTACAGCTTACGGAAACAGAAGCTACTTTCAAAACGTTCAGCCTAGCGCTTCTGCTCATACATTTATTGACGATAAATATATTCTAGAGATTATTCCCCTTGACGAAATTGCGTATCATGTCCGATATAACGTAGACATGGATAATCGCTTATACGGTGCTGATGCCAATAACGCCGCTATTGGAGTTGAATTGTGCTGGGGAGGCAGTATCAATTTTAATGAATCTTATTCACGTTACGTATGGTACTTTGGATATTTAATAAATAAGTAT
>NZ_ABFU01000016.1 GCF_000171615.1 Bacillus coahuilensis m4-4
CCTCTTCGTTTTCATTAAAAAACAGCGACTTCGTTATAATAACTCATTTAACTCATTGAGTCAACAGTTATTTTCTATTTTTTTCATCACCGCTGAGCAACAAAGTGTGTTGTTCAGCAGCGACGTTTAATAATATACCAATATAATTTCGATTGGTCAATACTTTTATTAAAGTTTTTTTAAGAAATTGTATAATACCTATGGAATAAGCTTGGGCCCTTTGTTTCAGCAAGAATTGTATTGATTATTCCTCTTTCTATTAAATACTCTAACAACACCCCTAAATCTACTCCATAATGATTTAATAACTCATGCTCCTGTAATTCTTGGAAAGTCCATTCCTCTTTTTCTTTCATTATATCTACTATATGTTCTGAGCAAGTTTTCGCTCTTGAATTTATTAGGAACTCACTCGCTATGAACAATAGTTCAATTCGCTTATCTAGAGCCTCTTCACTTTCACTAACTCTTCATAAAGTTTATAGATTTCAGGATCTATTTGTTTTACTTGAGACCATACAGTGATTTCTGGTTGAAAACCTTGTTCAATGACTGCTAGTCTAGCTAGATGATGCAAGGAATGAATGATATGGTTATAAGCATCTAAATATTGTTTTTTTTCATAGAATGCTTTTCCATCTGTATAACGTCGGATTAATTTAGAAAATTCCATTCCCATTTTAATCTTCCTTCCATAGAAAGGAAAATCACGTAATTCCATTTTGAGTTTCTCTACATACTCATTGCGATCAAATAATATTTTACCGTTAAAAAGCCAATCTACTATTTTTCGATTTGAACCAAGCAAAAGCCATTCTCTTAATTGGGACTCAGTCACAATATGTAACGCTGCTTTTTTATCTTTATACTGATAGTGTTTAATAAAGATTGGTTGATTTGATTCCTTTACTATCATTAGTAGTACAGCATCGAATGTGTCAGTTATATGGAATGACTTTTCAAGTTTTTCTATAAGAAGGACACCTTGTGTATTTAAGTCGCTTGCTCGTTCTTGATATATGGGTCTTAGGATATGTTCCATTATTTATTCCTCCAATAATATGGGTTTGTACTATCTTCTACAAGATTCTCCAAAGTCCTTCTCAAACTTACATTTTGAAGTTAAACGTATCCTCTCGGTCTTTCAATATGGTATAGTATTGTAAGGATTAGGAGGTAGAATCAAGATGGCCAAGTATTCAAATAAAATCAATAAAATTCGAACCTTTGCCCTTAGCTTAATTTTTTATTGGGATTATTATCATGTATGTAGGTATCTTCTTCAGAGAAAACCCAATTGTTATGGCACTGTTTATTATTATAGGTTTCTTAGCAATTATCGCAAGTACTGTCGTGTATTTTTGGATAGGAATGCTTTCAACAAAAGCGGTTCAGGTTCAATGTCCTAGCTGTGGTAAAGTGACAAAAATGCTAGGAAGAGTAGATATGTGTATGTATTGTAATGAACCAATGACACTTGACCCTACTTTAGAAGGGAAAGAGTTTGACGAAAAATATAATAGTAAGAAAAAAAGCTAACCTCCTCGGTTAGCTTTTTTAATGTTGTTTCTGTTTTTGGCAATCTGGGCATTGACCATAGATTTCCATGCGATGATGACTAACCTGAAAGTTTGTCACGTGGGAAGCTAAATGCTCCACTTCATTAAGACCAGGATAATGAAAATCAACGATCTTACCGCAATCTTCACAAATAGCATGATAATGATCTGTCGTAACAAAATCGAAACGACTAGAAGCGTCCCCGTACGTTAATTCTTTCACTAAGCCTACTTCCTTGAATACACGTAGGTTATTATATACGGTAGCCACGCTCATATTCGGAAACTTTCCTTCCAGTGATTTATAAATATCATCAGCTGTTGGATGAGCCATGGATTCTACTAAGTACTCAAGGATCGCATGACGTTGAGGAGTAATCCTTACACCAGTTTGTTTCAAGGTTTCAATAGCCTCTTTAATCTGATCAGACATCGCCATGCACCTCTTTCTAATTAGATTATGATTATTACATTATAATATTTATAATTAGTGTACTAATAATACGGAACTTTTGTCAATGTGATTACAATATCCTGCATATTTTTTACTATAGCCTACAGTCTTTTTTCATACTTTAATATCCTCTGCTTGGGGGAACTTGATTCAAAAAGTGTTCTTTTCCATTAAGATATGCATGTAAGTTCTCTTTAAATATTTCCATTGCTCTAATTTGATAATAAGAGGAAATACTTGAAATATGAGGTGTAATGGTTACGTTTGGTGATGTCCAAAGAGGGCTCTCCTTTGGCAAAGGTTCGATTTCAAATACATCTAAGTATAAATGGGCTATTTTCCTCGCCCCCTCTACTAGAACATCTTGGCTAACTGCATCACCACGCCCAAGATTAATAAAGACAGCAGAAGATTTCATCTTGTCGAAATGCTCAAGATCATAAACATATCGAGTTGATGGAGTACTAGGAAGAAGGTTAATCACATAATCTGCTTTTGAGAGTATTTCACCAAGCATGCCCATAGAAAATGTTTCATCGAAGTAAGGAACCCGTTTTCCCGACGTATTAATACCGACTGTTTGGATGTCAAACGCTTTGGCAAATTTGGCAATCTCCTGTCCGATGGCTCCAGTACCTACAATTAATAACGTGTCATCTGTAAGTTCTTTAAATGGTAACCTTCTATTCCAAGTTTGGGCTTGCTGCTGTCTGTCGAGCTCTTGGAATCTCTTCGCATGACGCAGAATGGTTCCTATTGCAAACTCTGCCATTGGTTTCTTATGGATGCCCTTTGCGTTTGTTAACAAGATGTTTTTTTCTTCTATCCATTTTAACGGCATTTTTTCCAACCCTGCAGATGCCACCATAAACCATTTAACACTAGGCATATTTTCTACCATTTCATCTGTTATATCTTCTCCATATGTGACAATAACTTCCGCCTCTTTTAAGATGGATTCATGACCATTTTCGATATTCTTCACGAAAGTAAATTCACAGTTTTTAAATTCTTCCTGTAGCTCCTTTTGCAGTTTCTCTGAAGGTAAGAATGTCACAACAATTCTCATATCTTGCTCTCTCCTCCTTAATTCAAAAAAGAAGACCAGTCTACACTGGTCTTTAAAGTTTCCGAGACTATACTTATGAGGAGGTATGCCCTACTATACTGTATGTACTCGTCTCTTTCTTGCTTGGACAATCGCCTGTTCCATAAAAAATGGGCTAGGTTACGAAAGATTTTCTTTAATAAATGTAAGAGCTTCTGTCACGTGGTTGTCTACTTTCACCTTTCTCCACTCTTTTGCAAGGTTTCCTTCTTTATCAATGATGAAGGTAGAACGAACAACGCCCATATATTCTTTACCAAAATTCTTCTTCAATTGCCAAACTCCATATGCTTCAGAAACAGAATGGTCTTCATCTGCTACTAATAAAAATGGAAGATCATGCTTGTTAATAAATTTCTCATGTGAAGCAAGTGGGTCTGGGCTAACTCCAAGTATTACAGCATCTAAATCCTCGAAGCTTGTGTGTTGATCTCTGAAATCACACGCTTCTGTAGTACATCCAGGTGTCATATCTTTTGGGTAAAAGTAAAGAACAACATTCTTTCCTTTGTAATCAGATAAACTTACCTTTTCTCCATTACTCGCTAAAGCTGTAAAATCAGGAGCTTTATTTCCTACCTCAACTGTCATACCAATCATCCTCCTTTAATCTATATGGATAGAGTATCGAATGAAGACACTGATTTCAACTATTAGGAGTTTCACTTATTAAAAAAGATCGAACAACAAAGGCGGCAGGGATGACATACCCTAAAAAAGATTCCATTAAAGCAATTCCTCTTCCAATCCCTACTGGAGTAATATCTCCGTATCCTAGGGAAAATATTGTTACTCCGCTAAAGTACAGGCAGGTGAAAAAAAGATGAGGAAACGACCCGTTCATTATTTCATTATTTTCTATTAATATATGCTCTCCTCTGATTTCGAACAGTAGGTACAGCAAGCAAAAGCCTAGCATGAAATTAATGTATATTGTTCCAATATACCAAAGATGAGAAAGAGAGATATGATGGGAATGCTTATCCCTCGGCCGAAAGAGTTCCTTTAAACTTTTCCATAAAATAAAGATTACTAGCGTACCAATCAATAAGTACATACAATATCGCATCCTTACCCATTATTATTCTCATTTTATGAAAGCAAGGATTGGAACATGTCCACATTGGAAAAACTTCTATGAAAAGTTAATCAAGGATTACAAAACAAAGAAGGCAACTTTTCTGACAAAAAAAAGAAATAGATGGGAATGCATCTATTCCATAGGTAGTTAATTCCCGGCACCACGGTACCTCTTTACCCCTTCATTCCAAAGGATTATAGAAAAACAAAAGAACACGATCCCGATAATTGGAGTAAGGAACGAATACACATACCACTCACTTTTCCCTAAGAAATAAGCTGAAGGGTACACTCCAACAAACGCAAAAGGAAGAATCCATGTTAATACAAAACGAATGATTCCATTGTAAATGTCTACAGGATAACGTCCATAGTTACCAATGTTATACATCATTGGCATAATGGTTGTCCTCGCATCTGACCAAAAGCTAATACTAGCAATCGAAACAAATAACCCAGCGTAGACAAATGACCCGCCAATCACAAATAATAGAAAAATAAATGGGTCGTACCAAGAGAAGCTAATTTCTAGCTCACTTCCTGCATAGATCATGATGATAATTCCTGTGATCGCGCCAAACAATGACTCCAATTCCATCCTCTCTAATACAATCTGAAGAAGACTATGAATAGGTCGAGTTAAGATTCGGTCCATCTCCCCTTTGACAATATACCGTTCATTAAAATCCCAAATATTAAAGAAGGAGGTAAAAACAGCAAAAGGAACTAAAGAAAAATCCGTATATAAAGATGATTTCTTCTCTACTCCAACCACTAAGTGAGGTCGTGTGGCCGAATACTACTAAAATAAAGATTAGGTTGACCGCTTGAAAAAGTAAATCTGATAAAAACTCTACAATTAAGTCTGTACGGTATTGCAACCGTGTTTTCATATATTGAGAGACATAATCAAAAAAGATATGAACTCCTCGCATACCTCACCCTCCTTGTATAACCAGTTTTCGTTTGGCAACTGACCATGTGATCACAATAGGTACAAATAATATAACCACCCAAAGCGATTGCAACAGAAGACCCTCCATTATTTCCGTTAAAGAAAATCCTTCTGTGAAAATCATGCTAGGAATATAGCTGATTCCCTTAAATGGCAAATAATTCATCACCGATTGTGCCCACAATGGGAATAGGTGTAGTGGTAATAATAGACCAGAAAATAAATCAATTACCACTCTCTTAGCTCGAATTAAGCCATCATTATTAAATAGGAAAAAAGTGGTCATTCCTGTTAATAAGTTGATTTGTGTAAAAAGACAAAAAACTTAAGAATAAGGATATGGCAAAAAAGAACCAAATGGTGGGGTCTTCAGACAACATAATAGGAAAGACAAGCGAAACCAAAATCATTCCAGGCACCGAAAAGAAAAACAATCTAAAAATCCCTTCACCGAGTCCTTGCATGGTTTTCATGCCCAGATAGCTATAGGGTCGAATTAATTCCACCGCCACTTTCCCTTCTTTAATTTCCGTAGCCATTTCTCGGTCAAGATTATTAAAGTAGAAGGCTCTTGCCATCCAGCCTATTGCGACGTAAGTCGTCATTTGGGTGACCGTTAATCCTTCTATATTTCCTTGTCCACCGTAGATAGCTTTCCATAGGAAATAATAAGCTCCTATGTTAATTGCATAAATAAGAATCCCCGTATAATAATTCGTACGATACGCAAGCATCATCAGAAAGCGAATGCGTATCATTTCAATATATTTAGCCATGAGACATCCCTTTCTCATAGATATTACGAATAATTTCTTCTGTATTGGTTTCGTTCACCTTCATATCTTTTACTTTATAGGCTGTGACAATTCTGCCAATAAGCTCTGATACTAAATCATCACGAGACTCAATTAATGCACAGTAAGAACCCGCCACTCCGTCTAAAGTCCAATCGACTTTAAGATCCCGTGTTAACTCCTCTAATGCAGAGACCTCTGGTGTTTCAATAAATTGGAATTCGAGTTCTTTAAAATCTCCCCAATTTTTCTTAAGGTCTTGTAAAGCACCGTCATAAATGATTTTTCCTTCATCTAGCATCACGACTCGTTCACATAATGCCTCAATATCAGATAAATCATGAGTTGTGAGTAGGATTGTTGTGTTAAACTTTTCGTTAATTTCTTTTAAAAATTGACGAATCTTTAATTTTACAAGTACATCCAATCCAATGGTTGGTTCATCTAGAAATAATAACGGTGGGTTGTGCACAAGAGCTGCCGCGAGTTCACATCGCATCCGTTGACCTAACGACAATTTCCTCACCGGTTTATCTAAAAGAGGTTTAATATCCAGGGTTTCAATAACGAGGTTCATATGTTCTTCATATACGTCATCTGGAACATTGTACACCTTCTTTAATAATTGGAAAGATTCTTGAACAGCGATATCCCACCAAAGCTGTGAACGTTGCCCGAATACAACCCCAATTGTTTGGACAAACTTTTCTCGTTCTTTGTGAGGATTCATTCCATTTACCACAATGTTTCCTTCAGTCGGAGTAAGAATGCCCGTAAGCATCTTAATGGTAGTGGATTTACCTGCTCCGTTCTCCCCTATGTACCCTACCATCTCCCCTTTACGAACGGTAAAGCTTATATCATCCACAGCAGAAATGATTTTATAATTTCGTGTAAATAAGTCACGAAACGCCCCCTTTAAACCAGAGCGACTTGAGTATGATTTAAATTCCTTTTTTAAGCCTTTCACTACGATTGCATTTTCCAAGGAATATGTCTCCTTCCATTCCAAAATAACGTTACAAGTTTACCACATGTGTTTGATTTCTGTGTAAATAATGCATGTAGAAGAAACATCCTTCTACTTATTTGCTAAACTCTTCTTCCCGTACTAAAATGAATACGATGTTACGAGACTAGGAGGAAAACAATGAATTTCACAGAATCTGAACGTTTACATAAGGAAGCCCTAGACGTTATTGTTGGAGGGGTGAATAGTCCATCAAGATCCTATAAGGCAGTTGGAGGAGGTTCTCCTATTGCAATGGAGCGAGCAAAAGGAGCTTATTTTTGGGACGTTGATGGCAATAAATATATCGATTATTTAGCAGCCTATGGTCCAATCATCACAGGCCATGCTCACCCTCATATTACAGAGGCCATTACACGAGCTGCAGAGACAGGTGTTCTTTACGGAACACCCACTCGTCACGAGGTGAAATTTGCCAATATGCTTCAAGAGGCAATGCCGAATCTTGAAAAGGTTCGATTTGTGAACTCTGGTACGGAAGCTGTAATGACGACGATTCGCGTCGCAAGAGCCTATACAGGGAAAGATAAAATCATTAAATTCGCAGGCTGCTACCACGGTCATTCTGACTTAGTATTAGTTGCAGCAGGCTCTGGCCCAGCTACGTTAGGAACTCCTGATTCTGCAGGTGTTCCGAAGAGCATAGCACAAGAAGTCATTACCGTTCCATTTAATGAAATTGAACCGTTCCAACAAGCAATGGAAAAATGGGGCGACCAAATTGCAGCGGTACTCGTCGAACCAATCGTCGGTAACTTTGGAATCGTTGAGCCAAAAGAAGGTTTTTTAGAAAGTGTCAATGAGATCTCTCATAAGCATCAATCTCTTGTTATTTACGATGAAGTAATCACGGCTTTTCGCTTTATGTACGGTGGTGCTCAAGATATGTTAGGCGTTCAACCAGACTTAACTGCTCTTGGAAAAATTATTGGCGGTGGACTTCCAATAGGTGCTTATGGTGGTAAGCGTGAAATCATGGAAAGTGTCGCCCCACTTGGTCCTGCTTATCAAGCAGGCACGATGGCAGGGAATCCGGCCTCGATTCAATCTGGAATCGCGTGCCTAGAAGTATTAAAAGAAAAGGGTATCTACGAAAAACTAGACCAATTGGGTGCAGTTTTAGAAGAAGGAATTTTAAAAGCAGCAGAGAAACACCATACTCCTATTACCATCAATCGATTAAAAGGCGCTTTAACAGTCTATTTTACAAAAGAAAAAGTGGTAAATTATGAACAAGCAGAAAATACTGACGGTGAAATGTTTGCTCGTTTCTTTAAAATAATGTTAAACCAAGGAATCAATTTAGCTCCATCTAAATACGAAGCGTGGTTCTTAACAATCGCTCATACTGAAGAAGACATAGCAAAGACCCTCAAGGCCGTTGACTACGCATTCAGTGAATTAGCAAAATAAATGAATTTTTATTCAAAAACCCCAACGATTATTCATTGGGGTTTTATTTAGTATACCGTTAATATGTAAGCGTTTACAAAGAGAAATCTTCTCTAAGATGCTTTTCTCCCCCTCTACTAAATGAATAAAAATTTGAATTAATATACAAGTCGTGGTATGATTGAGTTAATGTTCTGAAAATTTATAATTTTGAAAGTCCCTTCCTCATCTCCTTCCAAACTTACAATCAAATCTTTCGGAGGTGTTTCTTTTATGAATGGAAACCAACATCAACACATTAGTGAATTTAGAGACTTCCACAAAAGTTCCCACGATGCATGTGGAATTGTGTCATCTATTGAAAAGAAAAAAACCCCAACGTATGAAAATGTTAGAAGATGTATAGATGCTCTCATTACAATGGATCATCGAGCAGGCTTTATTAATGGTGAAGGTGACGGAGCAGGAGTACATACAGATATTCCTCGTGACCTGTGGAAGGAAAAATTAACGGAAGCTGGAATGGACGCAAAATTAGTTGACACTCATTCATTCATTGTAGGACATATTTTTCATCAACCTACACCTTCCTCTTCTTTTCAGATAGAAGAGTATTTTAAACAAAAAGGAATTGAGCTTTTGTATGCCAATACGAAAGTGACAAACTCATCTGCTCTAGGCCCAATTGCTCTTCAAGAGGATCCAACGTTTTATCAAATTGCCTTTTTATTCCCAACAGAATTATCGCTAAGACAAATAGATCAACAAATATTTGATTTAACGGTTGAGCTTGAACGAAATGAGGGAATTCATGTAGCATCGTTAAGCCCAGACTATGTAGTCTATAAAGCTATGGGGTCCGGAGAAACTCTCCTTCACTATTACCAAGACTTGATCAATCCTTTAATGGCGTCTACTATGACTCTTGGACATAATCGTTATTCAACAAATACCTTATCAAACTTCTCTAGAGTTCAACCCTTTAGTATTCTTGGCCATAACGGTGAAATTAACACCATTTCAAAACTTCGAGAAGAAGCAAAAATGATTGATGTGCCACTTGTTCAAAACGGCAGTGACTCGCAGGATATGAATCGAACAATTGAAACGTTAATCGCTCGCGATGGACTTTCTTTATTTCAAGCAGTGGATATGATTTTCCCTCCGATTATTAATGAAATAAAGAAATATCCTACTCATCTACAAGACTATTACACCTATTTACGCGAGACTTGGGGGCATTTCGCTCAAGGTCCTGCAGGAATTATCTCAAGATTCCGTGATGAGGCTGTGTATAGTGTGGATTCTCTTGGCTTACGTCCATTATGGATGGTAGAGACGGAAACCAGCTATGTCTTCTCCTCAGAACCAGGTGTAATTCCGCTAGTTGATAATGTCGCAGAACCTCGTCCACTTTCACCAGGTGAAAAAGTGGGCTTAAAATGGCAAGGTGATACCATTCAAGTCTACACATCTCGTGACTTTCAAGAAGAGAATTATACACGTTTTTCTGCAATCATAAACGTTGAACATTATCATGAGCACCTTTCTCTCCCCGAGTTTGATTCAGTGAAAATTTATGAAGACCAAACTATAGAAAATCACCATTACACCGCTTTTGGCTGGGAACGTGAGCATGTTCAGTTAATTGAACAAATGGCAGATAAAGGAGCAGAACCTATTCGTTCGTTAGGTCATGACTCACCACTTGCTGCCATGAACCCTAGTAGAAAAAACATTCCAGACTTCTTAAAAGAAAGCGTAGCCGTTGTGACCAATCCTGCCATTGACCGTGACCGTGAAAGTGAACACTTCTCTACGAGAACAGTGCTCGGTATGCGTCCATCATATAAACACGCTCATAAACGCACTATACTAGTAGAATTATTTTCACCTATTTTAATAGAAGGAACAGTTGGTCATAGCCTCTCCGAGACGTTGGAACAACTAAGCTTTGATCAAGTAGCTTCATACTTTCAAAAGCATTCACTACTTTGTACATTGTCGTTAACATTCACAGAAGATGAATCCATATTAGATGCACTGAAACGTCTTTCCCTTGAAGCCATTCGTTTAGTTGAAGAAGGAAATTCGATTATTGTATTAGATGACGGCCGTTCTCATCGAGAAGGACAGTTATGGCTCGACCCTCATTTAGCTTTAAGCTTTATAGATCAAGAGCTATCTGCTGCAGGACTAAGAAGATCCTGCTCATTAGTTTTACGCTCTGCTTCTTTACGAAATTTACATGATACGATTGTAGCGTTAGGATTAGGTGCAGATGCTGTAAGTCCGTACTATATGTTCTCCTCTGTTATTGAAAACAATGAAACGGAAAAAGACAAAAAATTTATTTCATGCATTAAATAAAGGTCTTGAAAAAGTTATTTCTACTATAGGTATTCATGAGCTCCGTGGCTATGACCGTCTATTCTCTGCTATTGGCTTGCATAGTGAGGTTGCCTCATTACTAAACATAGTGAATTTCTTCGGTGACAGGGATCTTGCGTACGATTTAGACGCTATGAAGCAAGATGCTATTTCTAGAAGCAAAGATTATCACGATGAAAAGGTTCGTCTAGGTAAGAGCTTTAGTCTATTTCCACGTCTATGGAAAAGTATAGGAGATGTTGCTAGAAGTGGTGATTATTCTCCCCTTCGTGAAAAAATTGAAGAGCTGGAGAGTAAGAACCCTACTGCACTACGGCACCTTACAAGTCTCAAGGAATCTCCAGACAAAAAAGAAGCTACTTCCGTTGATTTGAGCGTTGGTGACCATAGTCTTCCATTTATCATCGCGAGCATGTCATTTGGGTCTCAAAATGAAATTGCTTTCCGTGCATACGCTGAGGCAGCTGAACGACTCAACATGGTAAGCTTAAACGGTGAGGGTGGAGAAATTAAAGACATGATTGGTCAATATCCGAAAACCCGCGGTCAACAAGTCGCATCCGGACGATTTGGAGTTAACGCAGAACTCTTAAACTCTTCTAACCTTTTAGAAATTAAGATTGGCCAAGGAGCAAAACCTGGTGAAGGTGGTCACTTACCCGGTTCTAAAGTAACGGCCAAAATTGCTGAAGCAAGGAATGCAACAATTGGGTCAGATTTGATTAGCCCTTCAAATAACCATGATATCTATTCCATTGAAGACTTAGCGCAAATGATTCATGAGTTGAAAACAGCAAATGATGAAGCAAAAGTAGCGGTCAAGGTACCGGTAGTGCCTAATATTGGTACCATAGCTGTTGGGATTGCCAAAGCAGGTGCTGACGTCATTACGTTAAGTGGATTTGATGGCGGAACAGGTGCTGCTAGAATTCATGCCCTTCAGCATGTTGGCCTACCTGTTGAAGTAGGTGTTAAGGCCGCTCACAATGCACTTCTTGAAGCAGGCTTACGGGACACCGTTGAGCTTTGGGCGGATGGCGGAATTAAAAGTGCACTCGATGTCATCAAGGTAATGTTACTTGGAGCAAATCGAATAGGATTCGGAACCCTTTCTATGATTGCGATCGGCTGTACAACTTGCCGTGGCTGCCACTTAGATACTTGCCACGTTGGGATTGCCACTCAAATTGAATCTGAGGCACAAGCGAAAGAACATGGATTACGACGCTTTGTTCCAAGACAATCTGATTTAGCCGTTCAAGGGCTAGTTAATCTCTTCACCGCTTTTGGAGAAGAATTAAAAGAGTTAACAAGCTCGCTTGGTGTTACACGATTACAGGATATCGTAGGAAAATCAGATTTACTCGTTCAAACAAAAGGGTTAGAACAAGTCAATCTAACAAAACTTCTAGCAGTCCTTGATTTACCTCAGTTCCAAAGCGTCAAAGAATTAAATGAAGCCGCCCTGACAACCGCGGCAACAGCAGCTGGAGCTGAATATTTAGATGGCCATCTACACGAGCTGTTCCATTCACGTACATTTAGTCGTATTAACTCAACACAGCGTGTACTTGGAAGCCGAGTTTCTGGTCGTCTTGTAAAAGGTAGACTAGGAGGAACTGAAACAACCTCTAAATCTATTCACTTAATGTACGGAGAAGGTTCTGTTCCAGGCAACGGTCTCGGCGCCTACAATTCGGACGGAATCTCCATTTTGGTACATGGTGGGGGTCAAGACGGGATTGGGAAAACATCCTTTGGTGGTTCTATTGCCGTACTTAAAGGGCAAGGCTCGAACGGTAACTATTATAATGGATCTGTTGGAAAAGGCTTTGGATACGGGGCTCAGAAAGGTTTACTCGTCGCTCAAGGAAATGCGGATTCTCGAGCAGGCATTCGTTTATCCGGTGCTGATATGATTATAGGTGGACTTGTTACAACTCCAATTCCAGAAAAAGAAACAGGAAATATCGGAACGTACTCTAATATTAAAGGATTTGCATTTGAGTATATGACAAATGGTAGAGGCCTTGTATTAGGAGATCCTGGGCCTTGGATTTGTGCAGGGATGACCGGTGGAGTAATCTATCTCCGTGTACAACCAGAAATGGGATTAACGAGAGAAGCACTTGAAAGACGAATTGCTAAGGGAGCAAAAGTTACTCTTGGAAACTTAAATAAGCAAGGAATTGCTGATGTAACAGAACTATTATCAACTTACCACTCGTTACTGGCATCTGATCACCAGGAAGATGCTGCTTATGTTCAGAATTTACTACAGCACCCTGAGAAACATTTCTTACAAGTAGTTCCTGTTAAAGAACAAGCGGACCCAACTATTTCGACAGAATAATTGAAAAAAGCAGAACGTTTTGGCGTTCTGCTTTTTTAGATAGAAATCTATATTATTTCTTTTCTTGAATGCTTTTTTGTAAGGAGTTTAATTGTTCTTCTATACGATATAACTGCTCCTGTTTCTGTTTTGATATTCGTATAACCCTTAGGAAAATGACTATGAAGCCTACTGGAACTCCTAAAGCAACTAACTGAAATATAATATCTCCTATATTCAGTCCTGACATGATGTCAGTCCTCCTTTTGTATCTATTAGGGGTTAAGAATAAAAGAATAGGTGTACTATTCTTCTTCCATGTAGTTGAATTTAGGTTGTAGCACAATTTCACAAATTTTCTCTTGCGTCCCCGCAAGGATAGAGGTATAGTCATTTTGTTTAGAACAACTTTATTCGGCTAAACTATGTATAAAGTCTGATGAACTAGCGAATAATGAAAGGATTCTTTTATGAAATTAGGTGCACGTATTTTAAAACAGGTGTTGCGATTGTACTGGCACTATATGTAGCAGAATTCTTACAGCTGCCGTCACCTGTGTTTGCGGGAATTGCTGCCGTATTTGCGGTGCAGCCCACTATTTATCGTTCGTATTTATCCATTGTGGAGCAAATCCAAGCCAACTTAATTGGTGCAGGGGTTGCTGTATTATTTGTATTACTATTTGGTCAACACACGGTAGTCATTGGATTAGCAGCCATTATTGCCATTGCATTAATTCTAAAATTTAAAATAGAAAACACCATTGGCCTTGCCTTAGTTACATTAATTGCGATTATGCAAATTGAATCTGAGGATTTTATCCTCTTTTCTTTTATTCGATTTGGAACCATTATGGTTGGGGTATTTTCTTCTTTCCTAGTAAATCTAATATTTCTTCCACCAAAATATGAAACGAAGTTATACAACCAAATTTCCTCTGTATCAGAAGAAATTTTTAAATGGCTAAGATTATCTTCAAGGCAAGCCTCTGAATTTAGTCTATTAAAAAAGGACATTGAGAAACTGAACGAAAAATTAGTAGCAACAGAACAGCTCTACCTTAATTTCAAAGAAGAACGGTATTACTTGAAGCAAAAAGAAGCAGCAAAGCTAAGGAAGCTTGTAGTTTACAGGCAGATGATTAACACGAACAGAAAGAGCTTTACAACTTTAAAACGATTTCACCGTTATGAAAATGAGTTGCTTCATTTACCTGAAGAGATTCTTTCTTTCTTAAAAGATCAATTAGATATCCTCATGATACGTCATGAACAATTAATTCTTCAGTTTGTAGGTAAATCAAAGCTGAATGCAGATGCCAGTGACGACCATCGTTTATCTGTGGAAAGAAGAGAATTGTCCAAAATCTTTTTACAGGAAATGCAGTTAGTAGATGAACATGACCAGTTTGAAACCTACCACTTGTTACACATTTTATCATCCGTTTTAGAATATGAAGAACAAGTATCCCATCTTGAAACTCTTATCAGCAGCTTCCAGTGCTATCATCAAGATGAAAATGAAGTTGATATTAAAGACGCATAAGAAGAGGCTGCCATATTGGCAGCCTTTTTTAATTCTTCATTCGTGGATCTAAAGCATCTCTCACGCCGTCCCCCATTAAGTTAAATCCTAAAACCGTCAGCATAATCGCAAGCCCTGGAAAAATCATGGTCCACGGTGCTTGAATTAAAAATTTCCTTGAGTCAGATAACATCTTGCCCCACTCGGCAGTAGGAGGCTGTGCTCCTAATCCGAGAAATCCTAATGCAGCTGCTTCAATAATGGCTGTTGCAATGGCTAAAGTTCCTTGAACAATGATAGGCGTCATACTATTAGGTAGAATATGACGAAATAATATGCGTCGGTCCTTCATGCCAATTGCTCTAGCAGAAAGAATATATTCCTCTTGTTTCACACTCAGTACCTTAGATCGGATGAGCCTTCCAAAGTTTGGAATATTAATAATAGCTATAGCGATTAAGGCATTTTGTAATGATGGTCCTAAAGCTGCCACAATGGCAATGGCAAGTAGAATACTAGGAAAGGCAAGCATAATATCAAATATTCGCGAAATGATGGTATCCACCCAACCGCCGTAATACCCTGCTAATATACCTAGCAAGCTACCTGCAACAGCGGATAGAACAACAGAGAAGAATCCTACCCATAACGAGATTCGCGCACCATACACAACACGAGAAAAAATATCTCGTCCAAAGTCATCCGTTCCAAACCAATGCTCACTTGAAGGGGCCTGCAGTCGGTCGTCTACTTTAATATCATTATACGATTCAGGGGCAATAATAGGTGCGAATAAAGCAACTAAAATAAAGCCTACCACAATGATAAATCCAGTTAACGCCAACTTATTTTCTTAAACGTCCTCCATGCTTCCTGCCAAGGAGATTCAGCTTCATTTTCTACAATTGGTGCTTCCATTGATTGATTTTTCAGTTGTAATTCAGCCATCTTCTCTCCCCCTTATTTGTAATTAATTCGAGGATCGACTACAGCATAGAGTAAATCCACAAGTAAATTGATAAATACAAAGATTGTAGCAATCACAAGAATACCTGATTGAATTACAGGATAGTCACGCGAAGAAATAGCATCTACAATATAACGGCCCACACCTGGCCAACCAAATATGGTCTCTGTTAAAATGGCACCACCTAACAGTAATCCTGTTTGTAAACCAATCACTGTTAATACAGGAATAATCGCATTTTTTAAAGAGTGCTTGTACACCACAACGAACATTTTTAACCCTTTCGCTCGCGCTGTTCGAATGTAATCTGAATTCATCACTTCAAGCATACTTGAACGAGTCATACGAGCAATAATGGCCATTGGTATCGTTGCAAGAGCGACTCCAGGAAGAACTAGATGACGCAACACATCTCCTAATTGATCAAAACGACCTTGAAGTATAGTATCTAGCACGTATAGACCTGTTATTGCATCCACGGAATTTCTTGCGTTATCTCGACCAGAGGTTGGAAACATCTCTAATTCAATCGCAAATAACCATTGCTCCATTAAACCTAACCAAAAGATTGGCATGGACACACCAATTAATGCAAGCACCATTGCAGTATAATCAAACCATGAATTTTGAAACCAAGCCGATATGATACCGGCGTTCACTCCGATAAGGACGGCAATGATCATAGCAAAAACAGAGAGTTCAATTGTGGCAGCTAAATACGGCCATATCTCTTCTGCAACAGGGACACGCGTTTTAATTGAAACGCCTAAGTCCCCTTGAAATAGTCCTGCTAAATAACTAAAGTACTGCTTATAGAGAGGATCGTCTAACCCGAGCTGTCCTCTTAATGCAGAAACCGCTTCTTTAGATGCTTGTTGGCCAAGTATAACTTGAGCAGGATCACCAGGGATGGCATGGATAATTAAAAACACAATTATGGTCATACCTAGTAATACAGGAATTAATTGTAATAAACGTCGGAAGGTGTATTGTAACAAGACTGTCACCTCTTCTTTCTATGTAGGAAAGGGAGAGTACCTAAGCCCTCTCCCTCACTTTCTTTAGTTTGCGAGCTCAACGTATGTCATTGGCTCAGAACCAGTCGGATGTGGAACATATCCTTTTACATTTTTGGATACACCTAAAAGTGGAGTTGAATGTACTAATGGAACCCACGGTGCATCCTGGTAAATAATCTCTTGAGCTTCAGCATATAGATCATTACGCTTACTTTCGTCAGACTCAGATTGAGCTGCAACTAAAAGCTCATGTAATTCATCATTACTATAGTAAGAGTAGTTGTTGCTTCCAATATTGTCTTGGTCTAATAGAACATATAGGAAGTTATCAGCGTCTCCGTTATCACCAGTCCATCCTAACAAGAATGCATCTGCTTCCCCGTTACGAGCCTTCTCTAAATAAGTTGCCCATTCAAATGATACAATTTCAGCTGTAATACCGACTTTTTCAAGATCTGCTTGAATTAACTCTGCTGCCTTTTGACCATCTGGCATATATGGACGAGGCACTGGCATTGCCCAAAGTTCCATTTCAAATCCATCTTCTAAGCCAGCTTCCTTTAACAATTCCTTTGCTTTTTCAGGATCATACTCGTATCCTTCAATGCTCTCATTGTAGCCAGAAATACTTGGAGGCATTGGATTTTTCGCAGCTTCCGCTTGCCCTTCATATAGTGCATCAATAATACCTTGCTTATTAATGGCATAGTTCATAGCTTGACGTACTTTTGGATCATCAAATGGCTCTCTTGTATTTGTTAATCCAAGGTACCCTACATTCATAGAAGGACGTTTGACTAGTTCCAAGTCTTCTTCCCCTTCAATTTGGCTGGCATCACTTGGATTAATTCCATCGGCGATGTCGATTTCCCCGGCAATTAAAGCATTTAGACGTGCAGAGTTTTCTGGAATCGTACGATAGACTACTTCATCAACCTTTGGTAAGCCCTCTTTCCAGTAATCTTCATTTTTCTTTAATACAATTTTGTCATTCTTTACCCATTCAACGAATACAAATGGGCCAGTTCCAGCCTCTGTTGGTGTTTCTCCTAGCTTATCTCCTAGCTCTTCAATCGCTTTAGGAGATACAATACCAAATGGGCTCATCGCAAGATTCTTTAAGAACGGTGCTTGTGGACGAGTTAATTCGAATTCGACTGTTAATTCATCTACAGCGGTAATGCTCTCAATAACATGTCCTTCGTCTCCTTTATACCCACCAAACATAGATCCGTAGTAATAGAAGGACTCTCCACCATTCATCCAACGATCAAAGTTTGCAACAACTGCATCTGCATTAAAATCTGTTCCATCTTGGAACTTGATTCCTTCATTTAGAGTGAACGTATACGTTAACCCATCTTCTGAAATTGTCCACTCTTTTGCAAGATTTGGCTCAATTTGAGTATCCTGTTCTCCAAAATTGACAAGAGTTTCAAAGATATTTTCTGTTACCATTAACGATTCACCGTCTGTAACAGCTGCAGGGTCTAATGCTACTGCGTCTCCTCCACGTCCAAAAATTAGCTGGTCTCCTCCGCCAGATGAGCTAGAGGAACAACCAATCAACACAGTTGATAGCACCATGATGAAAGCAAAAATACTAGCAATGCCTTTCTTTTTCATTCTTTCCCCTCCTAAGTAATCTTCTCTCTTCTATGTTAAGTGCCTGTTGAATAGAGATGGCACGAAACAAAATGGTTTTTATCCTGGGGCTGTAGCGTTGGTGGAATTCTAGTACACAAATCGGTTGCCACAGGACAACGTGTGTGAAATGTACATCCTGACGGTGGATTTGCAGGACTCGGAATATCCCCTTGAAGGATGATTTTTTCTTCTTTTATGAAGTGGATCTGGGATAGGTACACTTGAAATTAAGCTTTTGGTATATGGGTGAAGTGGGTTGGTGTATAGTTCATCGCTGGTTGATAACTCTACCATCTTTCCTAAATACATAACACCTACTCTGTCGCTAATATGACGAACGACACCTAGGTCATGGGCGATAAAAATATACGTAAGTTGAAATTCCTTTTGCAAATCTTCTAAGAGGTTTAATACCTGTGATTGGATGGAAACGTCTAGTGCTGATACAGGTTCATCGGCGATAATAAGCTTCGGCTTCGTCATTAGTGCTCGCGCAATCCCGATTCGTTGCCTTTGACCCCCACTAAACTGATGAGGATATCTCTTTAGGTGATAGGAACTTAACCCAACGACTTCAAGCATCTCTTGGACCTGTCGTTTTCGTTCCTTACGATCGCCAATTCCATGGACGATAAGTGGTTCTTCTAAAATTTTCTCTACGGTGTGTCTTGGGTTTAATGATGCAAATGGATCTTGAAAGACCATTTGAATATCTCTTCTTGTTTTACGCAATTCACTTTTAGATAAGGTTGTTAAATCTTTGTCTTCAAATTTTATTGTTCCTGTTGTAGGCTCCAATAATCTCATCAACAAGCGACCTGTTGTGGATTTTCCGCACCCACTCTCGCCAACAATCCCTAGGGTTTCTCCGCGTTTCAGTGTAAAAGAAACACCATTAACAGCTTTAATACTCCCTTTGGGTTTGAGCAACCCTCCTTTAACCGCAAAGTGTTTAGAGAGGTTTTCAACTTCTAATAGATGCTCAGCCATATGCTTCCTCCTTCTCTTCTTCTACTAGGAAGCAGCGCGCACGATGATCCCCTTGTACTTCCGACAAATTGGGATGCTCAACCGAACACCGATCAAAAGCCGCATAACAACGAGGAGCAAAACGACAGCCCTCTTTAATACTTCCCGGCTTCGGTACATTCCCTGGAATAGAGTAGAGCTTTTCTTGTTGTTGACGTATATCAGGTACCGATTGTAAAAGTCCCTTCGTATAAGGATGCGAGGGATTTGTAAAAATATCTTCTACAGCACCTTGTTCTACTACTTTTCCTGAATACATCACGATGACTCGATCACAAACTTCTGCTACTACCCCAAGATCATGAGTGATAAGCATAATCGCCGTTTTGGTTCGTTCATTTAAATCCTTCATTAGCTTTAGAATCTGGGCTTGGATGGTTACATCTAGAGCCGTTGTGGGTTCATCTGCTATGAGGAGCTTCGGCTCACAGGCCATCGCCATTGCAATCATTACACGCTGCCTCATCCCACCAGATAATTGATGAGGATATTCTTTCACTAGCTCTTCTGCTCGTGGTAACCCAACCAGCTTTAATACAGTAATGGCATGCTCCAACGAATCCTTTTTGTTCCAACCTTTATGTAAGCGAATCGTTTCCAGCATTTGATTTCCTATTGTAAAAACGGGGTTCAATGAGGTCATGGGCTCTTGAAAAATCATCGCAATTTCATTTCCCCTTAAATCTCTCATTCTTTTTTCCGATGCTTTCGTTAAATCTTCATCTCCGTAAAAGATTTCCCCACCAGTGATTTTTCCCGGAGGTGACGGAATGAGTCCCATAATAGATAACGATGTTACACTTTTCCCACAGCCCGATTCTCCAACAATTCCAACGATTTCTCCCTCATGTATATGAAAGGTAATATCATCAACCGCTGGAATTTCACCGCGGTCTGTAAAAAAGCTTGTCTTTAAAGATTGTACACGTAATAAGGGTGATGGATGATTCAACATTTTCCCTCCCTTTGTTTCTAAGTATTATTATTTGATTTTTGTTAACTTTTCTGAAATTATTTATTAATTTAACCTATAATTATCCTAATAGCAAGACATTTTAGGAAATTTAATCATAGTTTCTTAGAAAATACTGATGTAGATTCACCCTTACAATATATTAAGGAGTTTCTAGAACATGCTAGAAAAAGTTTGGGAAATGAAAATTATTTAGGGGATTAAAGATGAAGTCTATGAGATATACATTCAGGATAGTGCTAATTATGAATAAAGAGAGCTAGCAACCCTAGCTCTCTTTACATCTCTTCTATGCCTCTCGTGTAAGAAGCATTTCATATAGGGTCCACTTTTCGTCTCCAACCTGCCTTGCATGTTGTACAACAGTGACTAGTTCAAAACCTAGTTTCTTATAGAGCGCCAACGCAGAATGATTAAAATCAAAGACACCTAAACGAACTTGATTCAACCCCAATTCATTAAAAGCAATTGATACTATTTGTTTCATCATCGTTTCCCCAATACCTTTCCCTCTCAAAGCAGCCTCACCTACTAGCACTTTTCCAACTCTAGCCGTTCTTGATTGGGTATCGATTTTACTTAAGGCGATATGTCCAACTTGCTTATTATCCACCACTACACTATACGCATGAGTTGAAGGGACTTTGTTGTATTCTACTAGTTGCTCCATTGTTAGTGGATAAGTAAATCCAGGTCCTGCCCACTGCATAAGAAATTCTTTTGAATGACTCCACTCTATTAATTTTTTCCCGTGATCTAGTTCAAATGGAACCAGCTTAATCATTTGCTTGCTCCCCTATCTTCTGTGATACGTACTAAATTTTGTCTTCTAAATACACTTAAAAATAAACCGATGATCATAGAATATTGAACGGTTGATGTCAGGCCGTAGCTGATAAAGGGGAGTGAAATGGCTATATATGGAACCACTCCGAGGACCAACATAATGTTGTATAGGAACTGGAATGAATATAAAGACACTTCACCTAGTATAATTAATCTACCAAAAGGATCTTGGATATTCGATAGCTTTCTCAACATCCTAGCTGCAATTAGCATGCCAAGTAAAATAGTAAATCCTCCTAACAACCAACCATAGTGGTAAGTCAAATTCACAAATGCGAAATCTGTGTGAAATTCAACAAGGTCAATTTGACCACCTTCTTGACCAAACCATCCTGACTTTGAAAGAAGTTCTTTGTTATTGAGATAATTATATCCAGCATTATCTTTGTAATTTTCAGGATTTATAAAAGCTAGTAGCCGTTCTAACTGATAACGTTCAATATTATCTATATTAATAAATACATATGTACTGAACACGACAATAAAAGAGCCCACCATCATAACGAACGTTCTTCTTCTCTCTGGGAACCGAACCCACAATAATATTCCAACAATTGTCACATACATTAACGTTGCAGACAGAGCAGGAACCATCACAAAGAAATAGACGCTAACCACGAATAGAATGAAAACCCATAGTAAATTAGCTTCACTGTCACCTAAGTAGGAAAGCCAAGCAATGAAAAGAATTGTAAGCACACTAAAACTGCTTAATACGACACCACCTTTAATAATAAAATATGGTGCTCCTTTGATCATAACCCCATATTCTAAAATTAACCACATCATAACAATAGACAATATAAAGAATAACCACTTAAATTTCACAAGCTTTTGATAGGGAAACCACATGAATAGTAAGATAATAACTAAACTAATGACTAAAGATACGATTTTGTTGGGCAAAAAAACAACGAAGATGTTGAAGTCACTCCTGATTTCCAATAACGGCAATATCCCAATCAACGATATCACAAAGACCATCAACGCAAGCACCCAATCAAACCTTGGCCGGTGTAGTTTGTTCAGCTTAGCACCAAGTCTGTCTGGACTTCCCATTTGTTCAATCGCTTTTTGCTCAGCTTCTTCTCGTGAATACCCATCTAACGTTAATCGAGCAATCTCCTGCTGAAGATGATAGTGGAGCTCCTATTCTACATATCGTTTGGCTTCCTTTGACTTTATATAACTTGTCACTCGGTCTAAATACTCAAACTTCCTTTCATTCATGGAATCCACCCTCTAGAATCTCTTTTAAAGAAAATACTCGTTTCTTCTTCTTTAATTGTTTCTCTAAAAGCTTTCGCCCAGTTGAAGTCATTCTGTAGGACTTCACTCCATAACGCCAAATTGATTCAATCCATCTGTCTTTTTCATATTGATGCAATGTGGCATACAGAAATCCCTCCTCTTCCAGAAATCTCTTCAGCCCTCTAGCTCTTAATAACTGGATTAACTCATGTCCTGTTCTCTCCGCTAGTAACAACTGTAAAATATGCCCTTGTACGAACAAATCATTCTCTTCTGCCCGTTCCATTCCTCTTTTCATTCTTGCTTTTTTCTCTTCTGTAAAAGGAACATGACGAAACGTGTGGGTATCCATTGTCTTTTTTTAATCCTTTTAAACGATCGTCCATTACTCTTCTACCAGCCTTTCTTTTAATAATTGCTTCGCCCTTCTTAATCTTGTTTTCACCGTATTTTCCTTCAGCTGAAGGAGCAGCGAGATGTCTTTAACAGACTGTTCTTCATAGTAAAATAGATAGATGACTTCACGATATTTCACAGGAAGTAGCAAAACTTCCTGTTCTAACTTTTGATCTTCATCATTCTGAACAATTTGATGTTCAATGGAGCCTTCTGATCTTAGTGATTGAAACACCCAATCCTCTTGCACCTGTACATTGCGTTTGTACCAGCTTTTAAGATAATAATTACAATGGTTAATCGCAATTTTCCAAATTCAAGTACGGATAGTCGAAGAACCTTGATACGTGTGCATCTTTTTGTACACTTTTATAAAGATGTCTTGAGTTAAATCATCTGCGACAGCTTCTTGTTGAACATATGAAAACACGAGCTTCCACACATCTTCCCCGTACTGGTCTATAATGTCATCTATTGAAATAACCATTTCTCCTACTACATCCTCTTGCATACGAATCCAATCCTCCACATTATTCCCTCCCATAACTATAGACGATGATACGGTAGAAAAGGTTTTTATTTTGGATACCGTTCGTAAATATTTTTAATAGACAGCTATAAATATAAAGAAAAAAAATCAGGCTAGTTTATGTTTAAGAAACATACAACTTACCACTCACTACACCTCAGAGATATATCTAGGCCAATTACTACTTTACAAACAGATGAAGATGTTATATAGTTAGTTACATAAGTAACTAACTAGTTAACTAAAAAATTCTTCCTTGAAAGGGGGACACTAATGAAGTCAGTGTTAGATGAGTCACTGCCTATTTTTCAACAAATTGCTGTAATGATTATGGATGATATTGTAGATGGGCGATTGAAGGAAGAAGAACAAGTACCATCAACGAATGAGCTATCGCGTTTTTATACCATTAATCCGGCTACAGCAAGAAAGGGACTTCAAACACTTGTAGACAAAGAAATTATCTACAAGCAACGAGGTGTTGGAATGTTTGTAATGAAAGGGGCTCGTGCAAAATTGCAAAAAGAACGACAGCAGTACTTTTATGATGAATATATAAAACCTTTACTTGAAGAAGCTCACCGCATCAATATAGATGAAGAAATGGTCATTAAGCTAATAAAATCAGCAAATTAAAAAATGGAGGAGGCTGAATAGATGATTGATGTACAACAGGTTCATTATGGATATAACCACTCTACTGTTTTAACTAATCTGTCATTGAAGGAAAGTGAACCAGTTATAACTGCCTTATGGGGAAGAAATGGAGCAGGGAAAACGACTCTCATGAGTTTACTCGCTGGGCATCAACGACCAGATAGGGAACAATTTTTATTAAAGGAGAAGAACCTTATAACAATTTACATGCTCAAAAACATCTATGCTATATTCAAGAAAATCATCCGTTCAGCAAAAACTGGACAGTACGTGATCTATTAAAATTCGGAAATTACTTTCATCAAAATTGAAATCAAGAATTAGCCGACGAATTAGTTGAAGTTTTTGAGTTACCAACTAAAAAGAAAATAACAAAATTCTCAAAAGGAATGAAGACTGCCGCTCAAATAATACTAGGATTAGCGAGTAATGCAAGTGTAACAATTCTTGATGAACCAACTAATGGATTAGATGCTGTGAAACGTAAACATTTTTATGATGCACTGATAACTAGCTATGAAAATAATCCACGCCTCATTTTATTATCTACTCACCACATCGAAGAAATTCAACCAATATGCGAATCTCTCATTGTCATTCATGACGGAAAAGTAAGAATTCATCAAACAATGGAAGAAGTCAGAGAAAGAGGAATCCTTTTAACGGGTTCAACGGAAGGAATACAAAGTGCCACTGAAAATGTGAACATTATTGAATCGTCAAAAATTGGTTCTATCTCCAAGGTAATGGTCGACGAAAAGCACTCCAAAGAGTGGAAAGATATTGCTTCTGCCCATCAGCTTTCCATTGAAAACGCAAGTTTACAAGACTATTTAATTAATATCACAAATAAAAAGGAGGTAGAATAAGTGAATGCTGTGACGGGAACGTATCGATTAATCTATGAAGAAATGCGGTGGATCTTAGTCATTTTCTCCTCTATTACGATTTTGATATCTGCGATTTATTTGACTATAGGGTCTCTTTTTAACATTGGATTTACCACATCTTTGTTTGGTCCGATTTACGGTGGGGTTTGTGTTTTAGGGGCAATTGGATTTACCACCATTTTTCCAATTGCTATAGGGCTTGGAAGTACGCTAACACAGTATATGAAATCTTACTATGCCATATCATCTCTTATGGTTATCGGCATCATTTCAATCTTAAATATTATTTATTTTGCCTTTTATCTATTAAGAGAGCAAGGATTGCATTCTCTTTCCTTCTTTCATCCAGCTAATCTTTTTTCACCTGACTATCATGTTTTTTATTATTTATTGATTGATTTGATGATAGGATTTCTTTTACTTGGATTATCATCCTTTATTACAGCATGTTGGCGTAAGCTTGGCACAAGAAAATTCCTTGTATTGTTCTTTTCCATTAATATTTTGATAACTTACCTTTTACCACTACAAATCTGTTTTCAAAAATTGTACCTTTCCTTTTTGAACATACTTTGCTCACTTTTATTGGTTGTGGATTAATAGGCGTATTATTACATGTAGCAACATATCCAATAATGAAACATATTTCTCTTACATTTAAACCAGTACAATCGTAAGTAAGGTATATATGGACTCTCATCTATATAGTCTACTTTCTTTTTCTATTTGACTTTTCTTTGCTCTCAAAAAATACTATACGTCCTCATTAAAAAACAGTCTCAATTTCTGAGACTGTTTTTGTTCACTTCTATTCCATTGTCGGATACACAGGCATGTACACATTATCAACATAGGCTTCCTGAATCGGCTCTATCTTCTCTACTGCAATACCCTGTAATACCATCATGCTATATCCCTTCACTTCTCCTTGCGTAAACGTACCACTGACTACTACCCATTCATCATCCTTGATAGTGGCCATTTGCTCATCCTCTGCCATAAGTCCAAGGACCGTTGCATCGGCTGTACAACACGTTACACCGAACCTCGCTACCACTGCTTCATTTTCTTCAAACTCACTTTCACGGTACACAAATCCTCTAAGCTGAACTTCTTTACCGTTAAATTCGTCTTGATAGGAGAATAAAATTTCAATGATAGGTGAGAACATAGATTCAACCATCACGATCTTATCTTGAGAAACTAAAATTTCTTTTAATTTCTCCATATCAATCTCTTTATCTATAGCACCAGGTTCACTCAAAATGGCTTCTGAATATAGAGCTTCCGCTTCCTCAAAAGAGGTGATTTGAGCTTCTCTAGTACTATCACCAGGGTTTGATGACAAAGGCTCATTCAACTCAGAACCCATCACCACTCCTCTATTCTTCGCAACAGCACTATCTAATAACACATCTGGAAACAGAAAGCCCCCTACAAGTGGAAGTATAAATAATCCGTATACCCAAAGGGAACCAATCCATGATCTAGGAAGCTCATGAGCTTCACAATCACAGCTATCGACTATCTTTTGATCAGAAGTACTTCGGATCAATTGAATTATCCCGATCAGTAAGAATGCCCAAAGAGCAAAATGCAGAAATCCATGCATTTTAGGTGCAACAAAATTATTTAAGTCTCCTGTCAAAAACAACTTTAGCACTAATAATGCGTAACCTATTAGCAGAATAGACCTTAGAAACGTATGCTGTTTTAACTTAGTTTCCATTAGATTCCCTCCTATAAAATTCCTTGGAATAGTAGAATCCCTACAAATACAACACCCGTGACAATGGCAATGTATCTTAGCACAAATCGCCAATTAAAATAAGCTAACATCAAAATGGTATTTTTCAAATCAATCATAGGTCCATAGACTAAAAACGCTAGAATAGATGCAACACTAAACTGGGAGCCAAACGAAGATGCGACAAACGCATCGGCTTCTGAGCAAAGAGAGAGAACATACGCAAGTCCCATCATGCTTAGTGGTCCTAGGATCGTATTTGCGCCTACTTCAACTAGAATCGCTCGGTCTAAGAAGGTTTGAACAATTGCTGCAACCAATGCACCTAGAATTAAAAATTTCCCCATATCAAAAAACTCATCACTCGCATGTTGAATGGTTTCAATCCATTTATTTCTTGGACCGTGGTGATGATGGTGTTGGTGTGATGCTTGTCCTTTTAAAGGATTTGCATTTTTCCATGTAAAATAAATAAGTAACCCTATGACAAGTGCGAAGATAAATGCCAGAACAAAACGTCCCCAGTAAATAATGGGCTCTGTTTGAAATGCATAATAGGTCGAAGCAAATACAACAGGATTTAATATAGGAGCCGTTACCATAATCACAATGGCCACATGTACCGGCATCCCTTTTTTCATTAGCCTTCTTGCTACAGGCACGATTGCACACTCACAGATTGGAAGCAACGCCCCAATGAATGCAGCAGGCAATATCGCAAGAAATGGATTTTTAGGAATCCACTTTTTCAATTGATCCTCTGATACAAACGTCTGAATGAGAGCCGATGCCAATACTCCAATTAATATAAACGGAAGTGCCTCTAATATGATACTCACAAAGATCGTGTTCACATTTTTGAACGCTGCTGCTGCCTCTAGGTTCCATCGGTCACCAGTTAAAAATAATGCTAAAATGAAAACAAACAGGATAATCCCTACAGTATTCCATACTTTATTAACCTTCATAAATATCTCCTTTTTTAAATGACAAACCTATCATACTCAAAAAATGCTGTCTTGAAAATAGATTATGATAAATTTATCGAAAAGATTCCGATTTACAAATCGTAATGATTACGATATAATCACATACATTGATTATATAACTCTACGAAAGGAATGACGAGAGACTTTATGAAAAAATTTCTTACTCTACTTCTATTAGTAGGAGTTCTAGCTGGATGCCAGCAAGTTCCTACAACCAACAATGAAGTTGAAAACGTACAAACCGAAACTGAGCCCCTCTCTATCCATACCACTCTTTATCCTTTACAATTTTTCACAGAACAAATTGGCGGTGAATTTGTTGAAGTTGAGAGCATCATTCCCCTTGGCGCAGACGCTCATACGTTTGAACCCACTTCAAAACAAATGATTGAAATTGCTGAAGGAGATATGTTCGTGTTTAATGGCCTCGGAATGGAGCCATATGCAGAAAAGATGGCTGAATCCCTATCATCAGAAAATGTTGTACTGGTTGAAGCTACTGCTGAATTAGACACCGCTGATCTTACCTTACATCTTGAAGATGAACATAGTGAACATGCTGACCACGATGAGCATGCTGAGGAAGACCACCATGAAACAGATGAACATAGTGACACTGATCACCACGATTCGGAAGAGCACGAGGACAATGAACACGAGGAAACAGATGAACATGGTGAGGAAGACCACCATGAAACAGATAAACATAGTGACACTGATCACCACGATTCGGAAGAGCATGAGGACAATGATCACCAGGAAACAGATGAACATGGTGAGGAAGACCACCATGACTCGGAAAAGCACGATGAAGAACCTACCGAAAATACCGAAGAACACCATCATGATCATGGGGATTATGATCCACATGTATGGTTAGACCCTGTTCTTTCTATGGAAATCGCAAGAACCATTTTAGATGAACTTATTATTCTTTTACCGGATCAAGAACAAGAATTAACCGAGAATTATGAAGCCCTAAAAACGAGACTGTCAGAATTAGATCAAGAATTTACTAGTTTAGTAGCGAGTAAAGAACAAGCAAGCATGATTGTATCTCATGCTGCATATGGCTATTGGGAGTCAAGATACGGAGTGTCGCAACTACCGATTTCTGGACTATCCCCATCAGAAGAGCCTTCCCAAAAGCAACTAACTGCTTTAGTTGATACGGCAAAAGAAAACAATCTACAATATGTTGTCTTTGAACAAAACGTATCTGGCAAAATTGCCGAAACCATTCGAGTAGAAATAGGAGCAGAACCTGCTTATTTGCATAATCTCTCCGTTTTAACAGAATCAGACATTGAATCAAATGAAGATTATTTCTCCATAATGGATAAAAACCTAGACGTATTAGAAAATATTTTACAGTAACAAGGAAAGAGTGCCTCCATCGAGACACTCTTTTTTAATTTCCAAGCTGCTGCACTTGGAACAGCTTATAATAGTTGCCTTGCTTTTTCATTAACTCACTGTGAGACCCTTCTTCTACAATTTTTCCGTGCTCTAATAGGATAATTCGGTCCACATGGGTAATGGTAGACAAACGATGGGCCACTATTAACGTCGTGCGCTCATGTGCAAGCTCATTTAAGGCTTCCTGGATATAATGCTCACTCTCTAAATCTAATGCGGAGGTCGCTTCATCTAAAATTAGGATCGGTGGGTTTTTAAGGAAGACTCTGGCAATCGCAACCCGCTGTTTTTGTCCGCCAGAGAGCTTGACTCCTCTTTCCCCAACCATCGTGTCATATCCGTCAGGAAGACTCATAATAAACTCATGTGCATTAGCTGCTTTGGCTGCTGCGACTACTTCCTCCTCTGTAGCATCAGGATGACCAAACAAGATATTCGTCCGAATGCTTTCACTAAATAAAATATTATCCTGAAGCACCATTCCAATATTATTACGCAGCGATTCCGTTGTTAATGCTTTTATATTCACTCCGTCTAAAAGAATTTCTCCTGCTGTCACATCGTAAAAGCGCGGGATAAGACTGATTAATGAACTTTTTCCTCCACCACTCATCCCAACAAATGCAACAGATTCGCCAGCGCGAACCGATAAGTTAATATTGTTCAATACTGCCTCATCATCAATATCATAAGAAAACGAGACTTCTTTAAAGGTAATTTCTCCTTTAACATCTTTTGCAGGTCTAGCTCCTGGCTCATCTTTTACATCATACTTCTCGTCAATAAACTCAAACACACGGTCCATTGAAGCAATAGCCTGGGTTAACGTCGTAGATGAGTTCACAAGTCTTCTAAGCGGACTATACAACCTCTCCACATATCCGATAAACGCTGCCATCGTACCAACAGATAAATCCCCTTGAATCACTCCATACCCCGCATACGCTATCACGATAAGCGGCGCAATATCCGTAATCGTGTTCACCACCGAAAATGCCTTCGCATTCCAGCTTGTATGATCCAGCGCCCTGTTTAAGAAATTACCATTATACCGTCTGAACTCTTCTTGTTCATACTCTTCCAGTGCAAAGCTTTTAATCACTGGCATTCCCGCCACACGCTCATGAAGATAACTTTGAACCTCTGCAAGAGCTTGTGAACGAGAACGCGTTAACGAACGCAATCTTCCAAAGAAAAATTTCACTGAAAATGCGTAGAGCGGGAAAACAATTAATGAAACTAACGTTAGCTCTACATCAAGCACCAACATTAAAGCAATCGCAATCAATATCGTTGCTAAATCAAGCCAAAGATTCATAAGCCCCGTAATGACAAAATTCTTCGTCTGCTCTACATCATTAATTACTCGTGAAATGACCTCACCAGCCCGAGTATTGGCATAATATTTTAAACTAAGCTTCTGAATGTGTATGTAAAGCTGGTCTCTAATATCATATAAAATCTTACTCGCCGTCCACTGCGCAAAATATTGTCTAAAATATTCAACGGGCGGTCGTACCACCACAAAGATAAAAAACATAATCCCCATAATCCACAAAAGTTCGTTCGTTTGCTCACTTTGTGAAAGATCCTGGTTATTAATGATTTCATCTATTACATACCCCGTTAAAAAGGGGATGGCTAAAGGAATGGCAAACTTCACAATCCCTATCATTAGGGTAATAATAATTTGCTTTGTATAAGGTTTAACAAATTGTAAGTAACGTTTAATAATATCCAAATAGATGTCTTCCTTTCCGGCCCAAGATACTCTCGCCTATCATCTCATGAGGGTGAAGAATGGAGCAAGTAACTTGGCTTGATGTTAGTTTGTTCAAGATGGTTGTGGAGTATTTGTGTAGGGAGGATTTGAAGTAGTACTTGGGGTGCGTGGGTGGGTGGGGGATTCACTCTTTTGTGTGTACTTTTTTGCGTGCGGCTATCTTCCTTTGCGTTCACTTTTTCCCACTTGCGTGCACTTTTCATCTTCTTGCGTGCGGGGTTCCACCATTTGCGTGCACTTCTCTTTTTGCGTGCGGCTATCTTTCCTTGCGTCACTTTTCCCCCTCTTGCGTGCACTTTTCATCCACTTGCGTGCGGGGTTCACTCCTTTGCGTGCACTTCTCTTTTTTGCGTGCGGCTATCTCTCCTTTGCGTGCACTTTCTCTTCATCTCCGCCAACCACGTCCCCAAAAATCCACCAAAACAAAAAACCCGCTTTCTTAGCAGGCATTTCGCACAATTCAATTCTACTTACTAAAATCCTATCGTCGGTTAGATAAATACCGTTCGTACCAAACATCAATGAAGTCCGGGGCAAAAGGTCCTTTGCCTTGTCGGATCCAACGTACAAGCTTGTCTACATTGCGTTTTAGAATATGGTCAATGACTTCTGGGTATCCCATTTGTTGACTATGTGCTAAATACTCATCTTCATCTAAGAGAGTATAGGTGCCGTCTGGGTACACTTTTACATCTAAGTCGTAATCTATGTATTTAATTGCTTCATGGTCATAGACAAAAGGTGAGCTTAAATTGCAGTAATAGTAGATGCCGTCCTCACGAATCATACAAATAATATTAAACCAGTGCTCACCGTGAAAATAACAGATGGCAGGTTCTCGTGTTACCCATGTTCTTCCGTCCGATTCTGTAACAATGGTTCGATCATTGGCGCCGATAATCATATTTCCAGTCGCTTTTAGTACGGTGGTTTCTTCCCATATTCGATGGATTTTTCCGTCATGCTTATAACTTTGTATCTGTACAGCTTCTCCTTCTTTGGGAATAGCCATGATTAATTCCCCTACTTTCGCTACTTATTCGATGCAAATTATATGTTTCCTACTATTATACCGTGATTTCAAAAAATTTAAAAACAAAAGAGCCACCATTATTGGTGACTCATCTTTAATTCTTTGTCATTTTGATAGGATTCAATGACCGCTTCCGTTTGATATTCGAATTGTTGCTGGATTTGGCGAAGCTCTTCTTTTTTACGTTTAATTTCATTTAAAAGGCTTTCTAACTCCGCTTCCTGTTCCATTTCTTCCAATTCACGTTGGATGTCTTGGCATCTCTCGATCTCACTTTGAAGAAATAATAATTGGTCCATTGTCTTTAACTGCTCGCCTACAAGAAACGTAAACCGTTCCATCCCTTTTCCTCCTTAGAGCATCTTAACCTATGTATACAAATTCGATGGTGTGGTCGGATTCCCTTTGACTGCTTTTGTCGAAGTGCCACTAGTTTCGCCCCAGATTATAATCTAATCTGCTATAAAACAAATTAAGAGCTAGCTGGAAGCTAGCTCTTAATCGCGATCATTATTGTTGTTGACCGTAGTTTCCAGAAGCTTTCGCTTTGTTAGCTTCTGCTTGTTGGTTTTGTTGTTTTACGTGTTGTACGTCAGTTTCTGATGCATACTCAGTGCCGTATTGACCTTGAGCTTGACCAGCTTGAGCGTTTTGTTGTTTCACATGTTGGATATTTGTACCAGACGCTGTTTGTTGTTGATTTTTGTTATTTGCCATTTGTTATCACCTCCACAAAAAATAATTTGCCCCATCTGTGGAGAGATATACCAAAAAAAAATTTAATTTTTTTATTACTTTTACATGAGCAACGAGCGTCCTCCGTCTACGATGATGGTTTGCCCTCGAATCATAGAAGATTCTTCTGAAACAAGGAATAAAACGGTTTGAACCATATCATCAATTTCTACCATTCTTCCCGCTGGTGTTACTCTCTTTGCATCCTCTAAAAGCTCTTCTCTGTTAGGGAAATGCTTTAATGCATCTGTGTCTAATGCACCTCCGGACACCGCGTTCACGGCGATTCCTTTTGGGGCTAGTTCTACTGCTAAATATCGTGTTAATGCCTCTAGGGCTGCTTTTGAGACGCCCACTGTTGTGTAATTCTCTAGATAGCGAATGGATCCTAATGACGAAATGCTGACGATTTTTCCACCACCATTTTTCTCCATTCGTTTCGCTGCTTCCTGACCACAAAACAACAAGGCTTTACTATTAATATTCATCGTCCAGTCCCAATGACTTGGTTCGAGCTCCATTATTGGTCGTAGTACACCAGATGCTGCATTGTTCACAAATACGTCTAAACGATCAAAGTGCTCATCAAACTCCTCAAACATACGAGTGATTTTTTCTGTATCGCCAACGTTCGCTCGTAATACAATGGCTTTACGCCCTAACTTTTCAATTTCTTCTGCTGTTTCGAGAGCGGCAGACTTACTTCTAGCATAGTTAATGGCAATATCATATCCTTCTTTTGCAAGAGCAATGGCTGTTGCTTTCCCTATACCTCTACTACTACCAGTTACAAGGGCGACCTTTGACATCTTTTAACATCTCCTCTTCCTTGCATAAATTTTTAATAGGTTAAAAATATAATTGATCTTAATAAAGGAGGTTCTCCTATGTATGTTGGACGCGATATGACAGAGCTATCTATGCTACCAAAGGATGAATGGAAGAAAGAAGAACTTGCCTTTTTTCACCACGCCTTTCAACAAATAGTACCTTATTTAAATAGTGAAGGCCAAACAATTCATCGAGAAATCGTTGAAGAAATTGAAGACCGAGGCGGTTTAAAACGAAACGAAGCCGATTGGCGACACGGAACACGAGTCTCGTATGACTAAAAAAATGTGCTGGTGGGTAGCCAGCACATTCTTTATTTTCTTTCAGCTTTAAAGGATTTCCACATTTTCTGATGAGAAACCGGTAATGCATAGTCTCCTTCTAATTCATCTGCCGTCACAAATCGTGCACCAGATTCTTTTATCGAGCCAGAGATCGTTCCAACAAACACATCAACCTCCCAGACTAAATGAGAGAAGATGTGTTCAATTTTATCTAACTGAACCTTCTCAAGTTCCACCTGTTCGCTGTAGTGTTCCTGAATAAATCTCACTAAGTCTTCTCTAGGGGTCGAGAATGCATTGACTTCTGCCATTGGAAACTCCCATAAATTAGCGAGTAATCCTGAACTTGGACGTTTATGCAGAACGATTTTGCCGCTGCTGTCTACTAAAATTGCCGAGGCTAATCGTACTCTTTTTGTCGATTTTTTCTTTGTTTTAACAGGAAGCTCACTCGTTACTCCTTCATGAAAGGCATGACAATGTTCACGAACAGGACAAAGTAAACAAGACGGTGAGGTTGGAGTACACACAAGCGCTCCTAGTTCCATCAAAGCTTGATTAAAATAGGACGGATTTTTATGGGAAATCAATTCACGAATAGCCTGTTCAAATATTTTACGAGAGGAGGGCTTCGCGATATCATCCCAAATGGATAAAACCCTTGAAATGACACGCATCACATTGCCGTCAACCGCGGGCTCTGGAACACCGTACGCAATACTTAATACGGCTCCAGTCGTGTAGGGACCCACTCCTTTAAGCTTCGAAATTTCTTCAGGAGTATTCGGAACGACTCCCCCATAAGTTTCATGAACTTCTTGCACGGCCGCTTGTAAGTTTCGAACACGGGAGTAATAACCTAGTCCCTCCCATGCCTTCAATACCTTCTCCTCATCAGCTGTCGCTAACGCTTCAATGGTAGGAAATTGTTCAATAAATCGATTAAAATACGGAATGACCGTATCTACTCTTGTTTGTTGAAGCATAATTTCAGATACCCATACTTTATAGGGATCTTGATCTTTTCGCCATGGTAGATCTCGCATTTCCTCTGTAAACCAGCCTATTAGATCTTGTTGAAAGGACTCAATTGGGAAATCCTCTAGTTGTGGTAAATCAAATTTTTTCACAGTATTCCTCCATGTTACAATCCGTTTAAAATGGGAATAGATAAGGTACAGGGATATTAATCTTTGCAATCCTTTTCCCGTTTTGTCATCATTAAATAAAGATATCTTTACCATATCAAATTATCAAAACAAAACAAGTCATACTACCATATAAAAGATTTCCAAAAGGAGGAGTTCGGTTGGATACTGGCACACATGTGGTCATGGGATTTGCACTCGGAGGACTTGCCACACTGGACCCCGTAGTGGCAACAAGCACAGCAACAGCAACCAGTGTGTTAATTGGTACAGTCGTTGGCTCACAGGCACCGGACATCGACACTGTTTTAAAATTACGAAATAACGCCGTTTACATACGCCATCATCGTGGGATTACCCATAGCATACCCGCCGTACTATTATGGCCACTAGCTATTATTGCGGTCGTGTATCCTTTTTTCCCAGAAGCCAATTTGCTTCATTTATGGCTATGGACATTTTTAGCAGTATTTCTCCATGTGTTTGTAGACATCTTTAATTCGTATGGAACCCAGGCTCTTCGTCCGTTTTCACATCAATGGGTAGCTCTTGGAATTATTAATACATTTGATCCCTATATCTTTTTGGCGCATGTTGTTGGTTTAGTCCTATGGGCATTTGGATACGAACCAGGCATTACTTTTTATTGTCATTTATCTTGTGTTAATTGGGTATTACGGGGCTAGGTTTATGTTACAAGCTGCTGTTCGTAAGGTGGTTCGTAAAAGAATTCCAACCGCTAAAAATATTATCATCGCCCCTACTCTTCGATTTTTTCAATGGCGTGTGGCAGTTGAAACTGAAGATAAATTTTATGTAGGCCGAGCATACAGACGGTCCGTTACCATCCTAGATGAATTTGAGAAGGTACCCTTACCCAATTCGCCTATCATGGATAAAGTTCAGAAAGACAAGAATGTATCTGCCTTCTTATCATTCTCCCCTGTTTATCGCTGGGAGATCGAAGAGCAAGAGGGCCAATATGAGGTGCGTTTTATCGACTTACGCTACCGTAGTGAAGGTCACTATCCATTTGTGGCGATTGTGCATTTAACAAAGGATGAATTAAAGCATCTAAATTCATATACTGGTTGGATTTTTAGTGAGAGAAAGCTTCAAAATAAGATGTTAATCGGTAGAAAAGAGCATAGATGAGACGGTTTGGTTAAGTATGACCCTTTGCGCTGCGCGAAGGGTCTTTTGATTGTAGAGACTTTTGGTGTAGTAATGCTGATGTACGGTTTATAATGTAGGTTAAATTCGCTTGGGTGGGCGGTGCTATTGTTTAACTGGGTGGGAGGGTGAATGATACGGGCGGTTTTAATTAAATGGTGGGCAAAATGTAGAAGGCAAGGGTATTTTGCCCACATCAGGGCTTAAGATGGGCTTAAATCCATTCAAAATGGGCAGAATTGGGCACAACTTTTACGGTAATGGCCGGTTACAAGCTTTTATGATATATGTTTGTAGGATATTTTGTTTAGTACTCGAAAAATGAATCCCTAAGTAATAGAATGGCGCCGGTTCCTGTTGATGTTGCGCTTTTTTCCACTGTGCTTGCACGTTTTCCAACGAATCATGCGACTAATCCAATATTTCTTGCCTTTTCACTTGTGCTTCCTGCGCCCAATCGAGTTAAACTCGCGCCTCTTTTCGTATTCTTTGCGCGCGTTTCCACATCTCCTGCGTTCTACTCATAAATTCACTTTCACATTTCTCTTGCTAACAACACAACTCCTTACCATCACTCCTCCTCTCCAAAAACTAAAACAAAAAAAACGCACCCTAAAGGATGCGCAGTATATATTCAAGCAACTTCAATGAATCTTTCCGTCTTTACTCTCCAATAGGTGAGCATATCTTGGATTCATCGCTGCAAAATCATGTAATTTTCCGCCGTACATAGAAATGATATTTTTAACAAAGCGTTCTGCCATGTCTACTCCTTGGTAGTCGTAGCCTGCTTTGGCATATGTGGACTCGAAGTCTTCCCAAAGGAGTTCTACCCATGTTCGTGCTTTCGCTTCACTAATTTGTGGATTCGCAGCACGAAGGAGGCCAGCGAGCTGTTCGTATCGATCCATCATTTTCTTCCACTCCTTCCATCTACTTCATCATTTAATTTGTGATGATAAGCCCTATTATAACCCATACTAGTAGTACGTGTTCGAGCAATTGCTCCGACACGGTTGATAACAATCTTGGGAGGGAATGTTGTGAGAAATAAAGCAACCGGGTTTCCAAACCAGAACAACAATAAGTTTGAAGGTGAACCTCGCGCTAAGGCTGAATATGCGTCAAAACGTGCGAACGGGACGATTAACACGCATCCTCAGGAACGCATGCATGCATCCGGTAACCGTAAGAATGATTCACTAGAACTGTAAAAGGGTGATTCTATATGGCATACATGAAGCATAGCTACAACCGAAGCAAATATAGTAGTCCTTTCAATAAGGCTTTCTATAATCCGAAGCACGCTCACTCCCAAGCTAATGGACAGACCCAACAAACTCAAGATTTAATTATTTTAGAGAATCAGACTCGTAAAAGATCCTAACACCCCATGGACGAAAAAGAACCGAGTAGACTCACTCGGTTCTTTTTTCTTATTTTACCTTCAGCATCGAAATAGGAATCCCTTCCTCTGCGCCGCCACCAGATAGACGATATCCCCATGCAAATACCCCATTTAAATACTCTACTTTAAAATATTCTCCAGGGCTGCTTTCGAGTTCGTATATTTCTTTTGGTTGTATGTTGTTTGGGTCCATTAAATACGCTTGGGCCATGATCGCTTTGCGCTCGAGTACGGCAAACTCGTTAACGATACCAAGCTGTTCTGCTTTTCGTGCCTTTTCTTTTAGCCCAGCAATTTCTTGGCGTAGCTCATGCTCTGTCATCTCACTATATCGTTTTTCTATTTCGTTCGACATGAAAGTTCCTCCCGTTTGTCTAATGCTCTTTGTATGATAAAATTATTTTACCAAAAAAGGGGGACGTGTGTATGAAATCTGTTTGTATTACTGGTGCCAATTCTGGTTTAGGAAAAGCTTTAAGTGAAGCGTTTCACAGTAAAGGCTATTTCATTCATCTGGTTGGCCGAAATAAACAGGCATTAGAAGAAGTAAAACAACAATTGCCAAATAGTGATAGCATCCTTTGCGATCTCTCTCTGCAAGAAAATGTAGAAAGCCTTTTTACCCACCTGTCTCTTGAACATCCTGTTGAGATATTCATTAATAATGCTGGGATTGGATGCTTTGGCCCACTTAAAGAAGTCACTAGGGAAGCTTTAGAGCGTACCTTCCAAGTGAATACGTTGGCTCCTATTCTTTTAGCCAAACATTATCTAGATTATTGCGTTGGAAAATCTTTTACACCCCAGATTATCAATATCATATCTACTGCCGGTCTTCGAGGAAAAGTGAATGAGTCGGTGTATGCGGCTAGTAAATTTGCATTAAGAGGGTTTGGAGAAAGCCTTCAGAAGGAATATGAAGGCTCTGCCCGCGTTGTTAACGCCTATATGGGTGGAATGAATACGCCATTCTGGGAGAATTCTTCCCATGTGGCAGACCCATCAAGATTTCGAACGCCTAAAGAGGTGGCAGATTGGATTGCTGCTCACCATGAAACGGAAGATACCATCATTTTAGAATCTAAAAAGTAGACTCGTTCTCCTTTAATTGAGTTAACAGACGCTCAATTTCTTGGATGGAGAAACCTTTTCGGTATAGTGCTTGTTTCATTCGTTGCTCATATTCATAGCCTGTGTACTTGGTGGAATAGCGCTGGTAGCTTTTGACCTTGATGGACAAGAGCTTCCCACGCTTCATTCTCTTCACCTTCATAGGAAACCTCTTCATGAACGATGCTAATCACTGAAAACGGATAACCTTTCCTTGTTAAAGATTGCTCTACCTTTTGTTTTCGCTGTAAGCTAGAAGCCTTCTTCTCTTTTTTTACAATTTTACTGGCTATCCCAATGGCCTTTTCTACTTGTTCATCAAGAAGGTATTCCTCTATCACTTGTTGGATAAAGGAGTCGCGGACCCCCTTTCCCGCAATTCCTGTTTGATTCTTATCGGTCCCTTATCCGTTGTTGCACGCTGTGTGTTGGAATAGGCAATGGCAAATTCCAGGTCATTTACGTATCCTAACTCTTGGATTTTTTCCATGGCACTTGCTATGACGACTTCCTCATATTCCTTCTCTTTTAAATGATCGTGGATTTCTTTAAAGGATCTCATACGAAAACTTAAATAGTGAACAGCCGCATTGATGGCTTTTCTGATATCATCCTGCTGTTGAATCTTATGAATGTCTTCTTCGTCAATTTCTAGACCCTTTCGTAATTGAAACCGTGTGAGTACAGATTCGTCTACACTAAAAGCATATTTTCCATTTATAAATAAATTATAGCGCTCGGTATTGCGCTTTTGTGTCGTTATTTTAGAAATCATCCCCATACTGAACACCTCCATATTACTTTAACACATCAGAGAGAGTTTTATCTTATTCAACAAGGTAATATAGTAGTAAGAAGCGGAAGCGAAGGCTGTTACATTTTCTATGGTTTATTTTTTAAGATCCTTCTCAAATAAACCTAATAACAGCCTATTCGAAAGGAGTGATACCATGCGCTACGCCATTACTGGGGGAACAGGTTTAGTTGGTAAACATCTAACAGAACTATTATTGGAAAACGGGCATGATGTGACCATTTTAACGAGAAGCCCTGAAAAGCATCAAGATTCGAGAATTTCTTTTGTAGAATGGTTACGTGAAGGTAGTGAACCAGAGAAGTACCTAAAAGACATTGATATATTCGTGAATTTGGCTGGAGAAAGTATTAATAGTGGGCGATGGACGGATGAGCGGAAAGAACGGATTTTAAATAGCAGAATTTCTGCAACAAAAGAAATAGTACGAATCATTGGAGCTTTAGAAAAAAAACCAGCAAAACTTATTAATGCGAGTGCTATCGGAATTTATAAAGCAAGCGAAACGATCACCCACACCGAAACTTCACGGGCAACTAGCGATGACTTTCTTGGAATAACGGTCAAACGTTGGGAAGATGAAGCGTCTAACGTAGAAGAATTCGGCGTTGATGTAGCATTCACAAGGTTTGGGATTATATTAGACAAAGACGAAGGAGCTCTTCCTAAAATGACGTTACCGTATAAGCTGTTTGGTGGCGGGACAGTTGGATCCGGGAGACAGTGGATGAGTTGGGTCCACATAGAAGACGTAGCCCGAGCGATTGAATTTATTTCACGACATCAGGTAAAAGGTCCTGTGAATGTGGTCGCTCCATCTCCCCTTCAAATGAAGACGTTTGGAAAAACGATTGGGAAGGTTCTTCATCGACCTCACTGGATGCCCGTTCCTGGATTTGCATTAAAGCTAGCCCTAGGAGAGATGAGCACCCTAATGCTTGATGGCCAAAAAGTATTGCCTGACGTACTGCTTCATACAGGATATACATTCTCACATTCCACATTAGAAGAAGCGTTAGAAGACATCTATTAGGTATAAATCCTTTCATGGAAGGACAAGATGCTAGTGTACCTTACATGAAAGGATGATTCATATGGCTGATAAGAAAAAGAAGCGTGAACGAACAAAGTCCACACTTTCTAGCTCCCAAGAAGTAACGTATTCCAGAGAATTTAAAATGGCTGATAGAGCCGGAGGATATACAAAACAAAACAACTTATAATGCGTACATATTTCTTCTATCTGTAAGAAAAAATAAAAGTCGAGACCAAATGGTTTCGACTTTTATTTTTAGGAGGTTCAATCATATGGGCAAAAAAAATAAAAACAATCTTCCTCAAACACCGAAGCAATTAAAGTCAGATGGCATTGATGAAGAGTATTCGAGAGAGCTAGCTGACCAAGAAGATTTAGAAGCTCAGGCACGTGCCAATGCAGCAAACCAGCGCGCCACAGCAATGAAAAAAGTAAGAAATAAATAGAATCTGTTAAGCATGGATACAAGTATTGGAGTCCATGCTTTTTATGGTACTTATTAATAAATTTTTCCACCTTCATTACTTTATTACTATAATAGTACTTTTTACCTGTTAACTTTTTCACAATTCATTCGAAATAATACATGTATAACAATTATTAGGAGGAAACACCATGAAGATGAAGAGCATCAAGTTGAAAATGATCTTAACACTATCGCTAGTTTTCGCAATCCTTCTTTCCATTATTAGCTTTACTACGTTATCACTAGCACGAAGCAGTATGGAAAAAGGAGCTAAGGACTACTTAACAAGTCAAGTTGAGATGTTAAAGGAGTTGTATATACAGGAGGATGCTGCCAAAGAAGATGTAGCAGCTTTCCAAGCGTATGTTGAACATTTAAGTATAGACCGTACGGTTTTTGTATTGAAAAGTGATGGAACATTTCAATACTATTCGAATCCAGAATTTATTGGAAAAAGAATTGATGTAGCGGATAAACGAACGGGAGAAGATGTCATCGCTATGCTCTCCTCCACTCAAAATGACTTTACATCCTATTTTATTGAAGACCCTACTACAAAGAAGCTTGTTGAACGAATTGCCTATGTAGCTTATGAACCTACTTCTGATTCGTATGTTGGAATGAATGTGGATGAAAATATCATTTTTGCTGAAATTAAACAACTGACAAATATGTTAGTGATTTTTATTGTGGCTGCTATTATTGTGACAGTTGTCGTCACTTATTTTATTTCGAATCGTTTTACAAAACCAATTGTACAACTTCAAAAAGCAAGTGAAAAAATAGAAAAATGGTGACTTAAGAGTAGCAATTGATATTAAACGAGACGATGAAATTGGAATGCTAGCATCTTCTTTTAACGAAATGATTCAAAATTTCCGTGGATTAGTGAAAGAATCTCAAGACGTGTCAAATGAAGTGAAAAATACAACAAATTACCTTCAGAATATGATGAACCAAACAACTCAGTCTATTGATCAAATTTCAAGCGCCATACAAGAAATTGCTTCTGGGGCAACGAATCAGTCAGAAGAAGCGACTGAAGGGGTTAAACGAGCAGAAGTATTAGAGTATAGTGCCCAACAAATGAAAGAAGAGTCCGAGTTGATGAATCAATCTACAACGGCGATGAAAAACAATAATGAAACGGGTATGACGAAGATTGAACAGCTATCTAATAATCAAGAGCTAACAGAGGTTTCTTTCAAGGGAATTAGCGAGTCTGTACAAATGTTAACGAAACGAATCGACGAAATATCTTCCTTTACGTCCATTATTACTACGATTGCAGAGCAAACAAATTTACTTGCCTTAAATGCTAGCATAGAAGCTGCTCGTGCTGGCGAACACGGGAAGGGATTTGCTGTTGTAGCAGAAGAAGTACGAAAATTAGCTGAACAATCTCAAGAAGCCGTTCGCAACATTCAAACGTTAGTTAGTGACATTACAAAGGTTGCCAACCAATCTATAGAAGTTTCTGAACACGCATCCCATGTTATGGATAATCAAAAAGTAGCCGTGGAAGGAACGATTTCAATCTTTAAAGAGCTAGAAGGTTCGATTCAAGATACCATCACTCGCATTCATAATGTAACAAGCTATATTATTGATGTGGAAACTTCTAAAAATGGTGTGATATCTTCATTAGGAAACATCAGTTCTGTAACAGAACAAACTGCAGCGTCTGCTGAAGAAGTTTCTGCGTCTGCTGAAGAACAATCTGCAAGTGTTCTGGAAATGAATCATCAGATGAGTGTATTAGCAGAACAGGCTGCCTTATTAGAAGAAAAAATTAAGCGATTTACAATCTAAACAGTACAACTCTCCTGTATTTTCAGGGGAGTTTTTTACACAGCAGAATAATCTATAGTATACTGTTACTAATTGGAAAAGGAGTGATCTTACATGGCAAAATCAAAAGCAAGAAAACAGCGTGAAAAGTTAATACGAGAAGGCAGACAAGATCCTGTTGATAATCGAAGTCCCTTCAGTCAATTAAACCTATGCACGAAAAAGACGAAAACGAAAAAAGATGTAGTATATAGCAGAAGACGAACGAACTTGGAGAGTGATCATCCTTCTAGTTCGTTTTATTTTTGTTAAAATTTTCCTTTAATGCATTATTACTTGAAAGAAAGTATTATATAATGTCATTAAACCATATTATTGAAGTGATATTAATTGTCTTCTCACTTAGCAGATAGGAAAGTTGCTATTTTTACCTTATTTCAACATATTGAACATGACCAAGTTTTTGAGATAGTGGATTACCTTCCTGACGCCATTCAATTAATGGATACTGATCGAATCTACTTTCCAAATAAAGCAGCACGTCAACTTCTCGACTGTAATGAAAAAGAAAAATTAATTGGCGTGACTCTATCCAAGATTTTACATCACTCTTCCTCTTCACCTCACACCAACCACTCCATCCTTTCTAAATTCCTACGTCTCCTATGCTCAATATCATGAAAAAACCTTAGAGTTATGCTACTATCCTCTTAGAATTCTCGATCAATACGATATTTTAGTTCTTCAAGAAGTGGTTAAGGGAAATACGACAGACTGGATTCCTATTGAATACATAACCGACATTATTACAAGAAGTGGACCAAACGGAGATGTCAATTATATCTCGCCTTCCATTAAAGATTTACTAGGTTATGATTCATACGATCTATTACAGCATGGATTCTCATACGTTGTTCACCCAGATGACTTAAAAACTATCACCAAAGAAGGGACAGAACGAATTCTTCTCGGGGAAAAACAGATCAGTCTCCAATTCAGAGTACAAAATAAAGATGGATAATATTTGTGGATAGAGTCTCACCTCTTTTCTGTCCTTCATGAAGATGGTACTCTTAAAGAGATCATTGCTAGCTCTAGAGATATTTCATCATTAATACAAAGTAATAGAAGGTACAAAACACTGTTAGAAAATTCAATCGACACCATTGGACTTGTCATGGATGATTGTTTGGTTTACATAAACGATGCTGGACGTCATCTATTTGAAGTAGATGATGTCAATACGCTAATTGGAAAGCATATGTTCGACCGCTTCAACTTAGAGCAATATACTACGACATTACCATAAAGATATCAGACAACGGTCCAGGCATTTCATCAAGCGTTATTCACAAGCTTGGTGGACCGTTTTTCACAACAAAGGAAGATGGAACTGGTCTTGGTCTTATGGTATCGTATATGATCATTCAAGATATAGGTGGACAAATTAAGGTAGAAAGTTATGAGAATAAAGGAACTACTTTCACCGTCAAGCTGCCGATGATCAAGTAGACCGAAACACATCCATTATAAATACACAGAAAGGAAAAGACATGACACCTGAACAACTGTTACAAACCTATTTTGGCTACCCTACTTTCCGTCCAGGTCAGAAGGAATTTATTACAAGCGTACTTAAAGGACACAATTCCTTAGCCGTTATGCCTACTGGTGGGGGGAAATCGATTTGTTATCAAATACCTGGATTGATGAAGGAAGGAACTGCACTTATTATCTCTCCCCTTATCTCACTTATGAAAGACCAAGTGGACGCTCTGAAGGCTAACGGAATCTCCTCTTGTTACATTAATAGCTCATTATCCCCAGCTGAACAACAACACGTTTTACAAGAAATGGAACAAGGCTTATATAAGTTTGTGTATGTAGCTCCAGAGAGATTTCAAAGCTTTGAGTTTATTCAAACCATAAACCGTCTAACCCTGAACTTAATTGCCTTTGACGAGGCTCACTGTATTTCTCAGTGGGGGCATGACTTTAGACCAAGCTATCGTTCCATCATGCACAACCTTAAACAACTACATACTCTTCCGGTATTATTGGCGTTAACAGCAACAGCTACTAGAGAAGTAGTCGAAGATATCCAAGTCCTTTTAGATATTCAATCTGAAAGTACGGTGCATACAGGATTTAAGCGTACTAATTTATCCTTCCACCTCATTAAAGGAGTAGATCGTAAGGACTTTCTGAAACAATTATTAGTTAAACACCAACATGAATCTGGAATTATTTATTGCCCTAACAAAAAAAACAACTGAGCAAGTTCATCACTGGCTTCAAAAGAATGGATACACTTCTTCTATGTATCACGGTGGGCTACAGGAATGGGAACGAGAACAATCACAATCTCAGTATGTCAATGATGAAGTGCAAGTGATGGTTGCTACCAATGCATTTGGTATGGGCATTGATAAGTCAAATGTTCGATTTGTTATTCATTATGGAATTCCAATGAACCTAGAAGCGTATTATCAAGAAGCAGGACGCGCGGGACGTGATGGCGAGCCGTCTGATTGTTATCTCCTCGCTTCTGGACAAGACTTTCAGCTTCAGAAATTTTTAGTTGAACAAAGCATTGAAGATCCGTATCGAAAAAAGATGGAATACACGAAGCTTCAACAAATGATTCAATATTGTTATATACAAACTTGTTTGCAGCAATATATTTTAGATTATTTTAACGATGAAGGCGCTAGAGAAGATTGTGGTCGCTGCAGTAATTGTTTAGATGAGAGTGTGAAAGAAGAAATCACAAGAGAAGCCCAAATGATTCTTTCTACGGTAAAAAGAATGGGTGAACGATTTGGTTCTTCCATTACAGCCAAAGTGTTAAAAGGCTCAAAATCACAGAAGGTATATGAATTAAAGTTCCATCACCTCACAACGTTTGGACTGCTTTCCCACTTCACCGAAAAAGACATTGCATCGATGATTAACTTCCTGGTAGCCGAAGGAATTCTTTTAACAGAGGATGGAAAGTTTCCGACACTTCGCCTCTCACCAGAAGCTGTACCAGTACTAAAAGGTGAACGCTCTGTTTTTATGAAAATCATAAAGGTGCAAAAAACGCTAGATGAATCCTATAATCAAGAGCTTTTTGAACGGTTAAGAGGAGCTAGGAAAAAACTTGCGGACGAAAAAGGAGTTCCTCCTTATGTTGTCTTCTCTGATGCAACGTTAAAAGAATTAGCGAGGTACATCCCAACAAGCCGGGATAAGATGCTTCACATTAAAGGGGTGGGAGAAAGAAAACTTGATCAATTTGGCGAGGTTTTTCTCGACATCTTACTAGATTTTACTAAAGAGCATCCTCACGAACCAAGTAAGGCTACTGCTTCTTTACCTTTGTCTGATAAAGAGGCTCGCAAGAATGAGCGGAAAAGTCATCTCCAAAGCTTTGATGCCTTCCAATCGGGTCAAACAATTAAAGAGATAGCGAAAGCACGCGGGTTATCTGCCGTTACGATTGAAAATCATTTGTTCAAAGCCTATTCAGAAGGGGAACCACTTGATTTATCCTCATTTTATTCAGCCCAGATGGAACAAGAGGTTCTCACGGCCTATGATCAAGTAGAAGAAAAAAAACTTAAGCCTATTAAAGAAAAAGTGAGCGAAGAAATTGGATACACTGCCATTAAGGCGATTTTAGTAGCGAACGGCAAACTTTAATGAAACGTAAGACTCCTTACAGCTTTGTAGGGAGTCTCTCTTTATACTAAACTAAGGTAAAAAGGAGGATTGGATCTTAATGAATACACCAGACCACGGATTTTGGACGTATTTTCTATTCAGGAAGCGTAAAGGACTCGTAAAGTTTTTTGTGCTTGGTAGCCTTTTACCAGACGTTGTGTATTATGTGATGTTTATTTATTTAGGACTTACGACTGGACTCCTTTTTGATGGAAATGCTCTCTCTGGTCCATTTCCTTTTTTATGAACTGACCATGATGATGTTTAACCATCCCGTTGTCCTTGTGCTACGACAAGGAGGACATTCCCTTGTCGTCTGGTTAACCGTATTTCTCTTCACTCTACTAGTTACTCGTTTACGATTAACTCCTTGGATGGCTTTTGTATACGGCTGGCTTGGACATGTTGTAACCGACTTTTTAACCCACGTCTCAGATGCCATTCCTATTTTTTTATCCTTTATCACATACAGTGATTCCTGGCATCGTTTCTTATTGGGAACCACAATATTACGGTTACGAATTTAGTATAATAAATGGACTATTAATCGTCGCTGCCCTCCTATACCTTTTATTAGATTGGAGCAAGAGCAGACGAGTAAAGACGATAACGAATAGAAAAGATCTCTAGAATGAATAGGATGTTGCGCTTAAAAAGCATCATTCTATCTTTTTTTCCTATTTTAGTGTCTCTTAGCTTTGCCTTCCAAGAATCTCAGAACAAGATGTGCTCCAATTCTACTCGTCATATCTCTGAAATCAACCGTAGGATCAATTTCTACTATATCCATTGCCCTTACTTTTTCATAAGAAGCCGCTTCTTTTACTCCGAGTATTAACTCTCTACTAGTCATTCCTCCTGGACCAATGGCTGGACAGCCAGGAGCATATGCTTGATCCAATACATCTACGTCTACACTTACATAAATGACATCCACAGCTTTCTGCAAGTAGTCTAAACTTTTTTCATAATGGACGTTATGCCCTGTATCAAAACATCGTCCATCGTATAGATGGTTACCCCCTGTGACCTACCATACTCTGTGTTAGCTCGACTATTAGAGTAATCCCTTATCCCAATTTGAATCAGATGCTTCCCTTCCATGATTCCATCTTCTAGTAAGCTTCTAAATGGTGTTCCATTTGTTCTGCCTCCATCTTCTACATTACGCAAATCATGATGGGCGTCAAACTGAATCACACCTATCCTGCCTTTTGAGTTTTTCCAGCCACTTATGATAGGATAACTTATCCCGTGATCTCCTCCAAGATAAATCATTGGCCTATCAGGAAATCGCTCGATTGTCTCCTCTACACTTCGCCGAATTCGATTTCTTGATTCGTTTAGATCTGTTGGATGCATCCATACATCGCCTACGTCCAATATCCTTTCATCTTTTAGATCGTGGTCGGTTGAAACCGCATACGTTGAGTAGCTAGCAAGCATTCCTCGAATGGTTGTCGGAGATAAATGAGCTCCTGAATGACTAATGGAGGTTTTCGACAATGGAAGTCCCATTAACCCTACCACCCCTTCTCCATCCGATAGGAGCTCATGTGCTTTCACCATATCTCGGTCAATAAATACCGCTTTCCCTGCTTTTCGTAGAAAGCTCTTACTCATATCGAACTCCTTCTTCCCATACTTTTTCACCATGTTTAAAGACCGTGTGTGCATGATTCACTCCGTAGTGATAAGGGATGTACATATAATTAGGGGCATTCCAGATGACTACATCCGCTGGACTTCCAAGGGATAATCGACCCACATCACTACGATGAATGCTGTAAGCAGCATTCACTGTGACACTATTCCAAATCTCTTCGGGTGTCATTTTCAACTTTAAAAGTGCTAGATTCATAATGAATTGCAGATTTTCCGTAGGAGAGCTACCTGGATTAAAATCTGTTGCGAGCGCCACGGCGGCACCATGTTCAATCATGGACCGAGCATCTGCATACTTCTCTTTATTTAGATAAAAAGTAGTTCCTGGCAAGAGCACGGCGACCGTGTCACTTTGACCTACCATCTCTTTGCCTTTATCTGAAGCCCCTACTAAATGGTCACAAGAAGCCGCTCCGACTTCAACAGCCATCTCTGTTCCACCTAATGGATCAATTTCATCCGCATGAATTTTGACAGCGAATCCAAGTTCTTTCGCACGAATTAAAAACTCTTTTGATTGTTCAACAGAGAAAACTCCCGTTTCACAAAATATATCCACAAACTCGGCTAATTCTTCTTTTTTAATCCGAGGAAGGAGCTTTAGCATCTCTTGTAAAAACAGCTCTTCCTTCCCTTTGTAGCTTTTGGGGACAGCGTGGGCCCCAAGGAAAGTCGAGACAATGTCTATCTGGTGTTCTTGGTGTAACTTTTTCGCAACCTCCAGTTGCTTTATCTCTGTTTCTTCATTCAGTCCATACCCACTCTTGGCTTCTAGTGTTGTGACACCAAAGGATAGCATTCGATTTAGGTGGACACGCGCTTTTTCGTAAAGAGACTCGCTATCCGTTTCTCTTGTCTTTCGAACGGTATCAAGAATTCCTCCTCCCTTAGCTAAAATCTCTAAGTAAGGGGTACCCGCTAGCTTTTCTGCCACTTCATGCTCTCTTGATCCCCCAAACACTAAATGTGTATGAGGGTCTATTAAGCCAGGGGAAACGATTTTACCCCTGCAATCTATCTTAAGCGTAGCTTCAAAATTCACCTCTGAAGAATGTCCTATCGCAACGATTGCCCCATCCTTCCAAGCAACTGCTCCGTCCTCAATTAGGGGTAAAACGCCCATTTCTCCCCCACGAAGAACTTTCTTTCCTTGATCCATCGTTAGTAACTGATCTATGTTATAGAGTAAAATATCTGCTTTCATCATGAGCCTCCTATTGTAAGAATGGTAGATTCATATTGTGATTTTTTGCGGTCTCTAAAGCTTTCCCATAACCTGCATCTGCATGTCGCACTACACCCATACCAGGGTCTGATGTTAATACACGCTGTAGCCTTTTCCCTGCTTCAGGTGTACCATCCGCCACAATCACCATTCCAGCATGTAAGGAATACCCCATTCCTACTCCTCCACCATGATGAACACTTACCCAGCTCGCTCCGTTCACTCCGTTAATTAACGCGTTTAAAATCGGCCAATCAGCAACCGCATCGCTTCCATCCTTCATACTTTCTGTTTCTCGGTTTGGAGAAGCAACTGAACCACAATCCAAATGATCTCGCCCAATCACGATGGGTGCTTTTAACTCTCCTCTTGCCACCATTTCATTAATAATCTCTCCAAACTTAGCGCGTTCTCCGTACCCTAGCCAACAAATACGTGCCGGTAGTCCTTGGAACTGAACTTTCTCCCTTGCCATTCGAATCCACTTACAAAGGTGTTCATTATGTGCAAACTCTTTTAAAATCACTCTATCCGTTTTATAAATATCTTCTGGATCACCAGATAATGCTACCCAACGAAAAGGACCTTTTCCTTCACAAAACTGTGGTCGAATAAACGCTGGTACAAATCCCGGGAAGTCAAAAGCATTCTGTATTCCCTCGTCAAGGGCAACTTGGCGAATATTGTTTCCATAATCAAACACAATGCTTCCATTGGCTTGAAACCCTAGCATGGCCTTCACATGCTCTGCCATACTCTTTTTGGATAGTTCTGTGTAATAATTAGGATGTTGTTGTCTGATTAATTCAGCTTCTTGTATGGACAAGCCTGCTGGAATATAGCCATTTAAGGGGTCATGCGCACTTGTTTGATCTGTCACAAGATCAGCTTTCATTCCCATTTCAAGCATCTTAGGAAGAACTTCCGCTGCATTTCCTACTAATCCAATGGATAGAGGTCTCTCCTCTTTCATGGCATCCTCTGCTAATTTCATCGCCTCATCTATTGAATAGGCCATCTTATCACAGTAACGAGAGTCGATACGTCTTTGAATTTTCTTTTCATCTACTTCAATCGCAATAACGACTCCATCATTCATGGTTACGGCAAGCGGCTGAGCTCCTCCCATGCCCCCTAGGCCTGCCGTAAGGGTTAATGTTCCTTTCAAACTACCACCAAAATGTTGCCTAGCCGCTTCAGAAAAAGTTTCATACGTACCTTGAAGAATCCCTTGAGTACCTATATAAATCCAGCTTCCTGCCGTCATTTGTCCATACATCATCAATCCCTTTTGGTCTAATTCATGGAAGTGATCCCACGTTGCCCATTTGGGTACTAGATTTGAGTTCGCGAGGAGGACACGCGGGGCATCTTCATGAGAAGGAAATACAGCTACAGGTTTTCCAGATTGAATTAATAATGTTTCATTATTTTCTAATTCTCGTAAACTCTTCAAAATTCGTTCATAGCTTCTCCAGTCCCTTGCAGCTCGCCCAATCCCCCCGTATACGACTAAGTCATTCGGATTTTCTGCTACCGCTGGGTCTAGGTTATTTTGTAGCATACGGTACGCTGCCTCCTGCACCCACCCTTTTGTCACAAGTGTTGAACCATGATTTGCTTTAATAAACTTACTCATTCTCTTCTCCTCCTCTACCTTTTTGTAAAATCGTGTTCATTTTTTCAATATCAGGTGCGAATTCTCGATCTTTTGTTATAGATGAAATCTCTTTTCTTACAAGTCGATGCCACCTTTTTGTCGAAGTACTCGCTTTTTCTATTCCTCTATATTCAATAGCTTGTAAATTACATAAACTCTCAATAGCAAGCACACGTCTAACATTTTGTAGAATCATATAGGCATGACGTGCGGCTGTTGTCCCCATAGACACATGGTCTTCTTGGTTACCTGAGGAAGGAATGCTATCCACACTAGCAGGATGCGCCAGTGTTTTATTCTCTGAAACAAGTGAAGCTGCCACATACTGGAGAATCATCGCACCAGACTGAAGACCTGGCTCTGGACTAAGAAATGGCGGTAAATCGTTCAGCTGAGGATTGACTAATCGCTCCGTACGTCTCTCAGAAATATTCGCCATTTCACATAACCCAATCTTTAAAAAGTCCATGGCAACCGCGATAGGTTGACCGTGAAAGTTTCCCCCTGAAAATATATGATCCTGCGAAAATAAAAGAGGATTATCTGTAGCTGCATTCATTTCAATTTCTAGCTTTTCTTTTACATACGATAAGATTTGCCAGCTCGCTCCGTGAACTTGGGGAATGCACCTTAAGCTATAGGCGTCTTGAACTCTCTTTCCCCCTTGCCTTGTCATTAGCCTACTATCCTTTAGATAATCTCTTACACGCTCTGCAACCATACTTTGCTCCTTATAGCCGCGGGCCTCATGGATACGGTGGTCGAATGCATCAATGATTCCCTCTAATGCTTCTAAAGTGGTAGATGCTATTCGGTCTGCTTGTGAAAAAAGCTCTTCACTTTCAATCCATGTAATAGCTCCAACAGCTGTCATCGCACCTGTCCCGTTAATGAGCGCAAGTCCTTCTTTTGCTTGCAGCTCAAGAGGGGTCATTCCACACTCTTCAAATGCAGTTAACGTGACACATCTCTTTCCCTTATAAAAGACTTCTCCTTTCCCAAGCAATACTAGGGCTAAATGAGAGAGTGGCGCAAGATCACCGCTCGCTCCGAGTGAGCCTTGACTAGGAATAACTGGATGAATTCCGTTGTTAATACAATCGATTAACAAATCAATTAAAATGGGTCTAACGCCTGAAATTCCCTTAAGAAGTGTATTTACTCGAAGTACCAGCATAGCTCGTGAAACTTTTTCTGAAAAAGGGTCTCCAACACCACAGGCATGGGATACGATTAAATGATATTGAAGATCTGCCGTATACTCTGGATCAATTCTCACATCACTGAGTTTTCCGAAGCCTGTGTTAATTCCGTATGTCGTTTTCTTTTTACTGACAAGCTCTACCACCCATCGTCTACTTTCTTCCACCCTCAGCATACCCTCTTCATCTGCTTCCACTTGATACCCTTCGTATACGATTTTCTTCAAACCTTCTAGTGTTAAAGAAGATCCATCTAATGTAATCAAGACGAACACCTCACTGAACATTATTTTAATAAAACAAAAAGAGGCTATAGTACATGTGATATGTACTATAGCCCCCTAGTTATCTACTTCGCTCTGGGCTCTTATATATGATTGATTCCTAATCCAAACGCTTCATGCTCTGCCCCTTTAACGGGTGCACCGATCGTTCCGTATAGAGCAACCGCAATCCAATCGCCTTCAGCACCTTCATTGTACGGTTTGCCTTTCACTACGGAAAATCGTAAACCAACCGTTCTTAAAACACTTCCTAGCTGAACACTTCCTCTTGTTACACCTTCTAACGCTTCCATTGTTGCATGGTAGAGAGCGTGGGTCTCGCGATATAAGGAAGGGTGAATGATTCCTTCTTTTTTTAGCAGCTGTTTCAATCGAAGCTACAACTTTTTGAAGGTCCATCGTCCCTACTTTCCCCACACAACTCACACATTCAGCAGGTAATTCAATTTGTTCTCCAAGTGCTAATAAACTAGCCATTCTGCCAATTCGATGTGATAATTGTAACGTCATAACGGCACCTGTATTTTCTAAATTTTCTATCAACTAATCTTAGTGTACACAGAAGCATAGAAAAAGGTCAACAGTAACTTAGCGACAAATTCCTTTACCAAATAATTTTACTTAAGGTTTGTTTTCCAACCTCGATTTCATCATGAGAGCAATTTTGTTCCCTTGCCTCTTCCATAATCTTAAACTTGTATTCCTGATAATCTCTCCCTTTTACTGAAAGACGCTTGACCAACAAGATCATATTAAGCTTCCTTTTTTCCTTATCAAGCTCTACGTATAGAGTGTTTAAGTAATCTACATATTGAGTAATGTATTGATTGAACCGCGCATTATTTCTGTGAATCATATTGATGATTCTCATGTAGGTTTGCTTTGACAACATCTCCTCCATGCATAAATAAACCCCTGATTGAAATTGCCTTATGGTTGAAACCACTATATCTATAGCCGGATGCTTGACTTTTTTTTCATATAGTTTTATAAAATCATTCATCACCATGGTAAAAAATAGGGCTTCCGGCCAAAGGGATTGGAATCCAATATATACATTTTCCTGCTGCGCGATTTGATTAGACCTGACAACCTCACTCGCTAATCCATGATGAATACACACGATTTCTCTATCTCCCGTACATGAACTTTGGAATTCTTTTGTAAAATCTAATGCTCTTAGTCTCGCCGACTCATAAATTGGATATTCCCCTTCCTCTCCAACTATTTTATGAATGGCCTCTTCTAAGGTACGAAAGGAGTGAACATCTCCTATGATTCGGATTCCAGCAAAGTGTGAAGTGTTTTGAATTTGAATCATATCATACACCTTTCTTTTGACTAGTAGGTTAACACATGAAATGACAGTAGCTTCCTACTAACATTCAGCCCATCTTTCCTTTTCATTTCGTACAGACCCATATACCTTACTATATGTTGTGATATCAAGATTGTATGCTAAAGAAGTATGTAACCTCTTAGGGAATAGGTTTCATTTTTAGGGAGAATAATAATTTCATAAAAATATACTCGAAACTTTCGAGTATTGCCTTGGAACCTTCATGAATTTGTCATATTTATTGGAGATGATATAGGCAAGGAAAGGACATCCTTTCCAACTAAAAAGGAGTGAATAACAATGTCAAACCAAAGTACATGGAAACGTAAAGTAGCTGCTGGAATATTTGCTTTTGCTGTGTTATCACCTGCAGCTGTATTAGCAAATTCCCTAGATACGTCAGAGGCTACTGATACAAATTCTAGAGCTTCATTAGATGAAGAAACCAAAACACAATTAGAGAGCTTAAAAAACCAAGTGGATTCTGGTGAGCTGACAAAAGAAGAAGCTCGAGAACAACTAGAAGAGTTAGGAATTAAATTCCCGGGTAAACACCGTGGCGGAGAAAGATTCGATGAAGAGACGAAACAACAGTTAGAAGAAATTAAAGAGCAAGTGGAAGCTGGTGAATTGACAGAAGAAGAAGCCAAAGCAAAAATAGAAGAACTAGGTATTGAGTTTCATCGCAAACACAAAAAATTAGACGAAGAAACTAAACAGCAGTTAGAAGAAATTAAAGAGCAAGTGGAAGCTGGTGTTTTAACAGAAGAAGAAGCGAAAGCAAAAATAGAAGAACTAGGTATTGAGTTTCCAAGAAAACACCTTATTAAAAACCTAGATGAGGAAACAAGACAAACTATCGAGGATATTAAATCTCAAGTGGATATTGGAGAATTAACGACAGAAGAAGCTCGCGAACAAATAAAAGAGTTAATCAAAAAAGCAAAAGATAATACAGAAGAATAAACATGTGAGAAGGCATCTATAATTGAGATGCCTTCTTTTTATACGGAAGGGTAAAACAAATCCTGTAATGTTTGAACGATATAATAAATTGGGAAGGATCAATGAAATTCATAGCCTTTTTTCATAATGAAACACATGTAAAAAATAAGAAATCCATTCAGTGCCAATCCAAACGTACTCCAAACCAACACGTACAAAAGATTTTTCCACCCTTTTATTCCAATATACACAGTGAAATACATAAACAATTAACTATAAGGCCCAGACATTATATAGCTAACCGAATCTATTAATTGAAAATTGGAACTATCACTCACATCATAGAAGTCCCAAGCGCCGGCACCTATGGTATGACTTTAAGCTAAATTTCGACACTAGCTTTAGACACTGATAAACTATTGATAAATCAATAAAAATAGGAGAGATAAAGATGAAACAAGAGCTAATAGATCGTCTCGTACGGTATGTTAAAGTAGACACTCAATCAAATTTGGATAACAGTACGTGCCCTTCGACGGAAGGACAGCTTGAACTTGCCAAAATGCTCGTAGATGAATTAAAGGAAATCGGAATGAGCGATGTAACGATAGACGAAAACGGATATGTGATGGCTACCCTTTCAAGCAACATAGAAGAGGATGTTCCTGTCATCGGATTTCTTGCCCATGTGGATACCGCAACTGACTTCACAGGAAAAAATGTTAAGCCTCAGCTAATTGAAGAGTACGACGGAGAGGATATTGTATTAAATGAATCCTTACATGTCGTCCTATCTCCTAAAGATTTTCCTGAACTGACTCAGTATAAGGGCCATTCGTTAATTACAACAGATGGAACCACATTACTCGGAGCCGATAACAAAGCAGGTATTTCAGAAATTATGACGGCGATGAGTTACCTCATACAACATCCTGAAGTTCCTCATGGTACCATCCGAGTTGCGTTCACACCGGATGAAGAAATTGGCCGTGGCCCACATAAATTCGATGTAGCTGCATTTGGTGCAACATATGCGTATACCGTAGACGGAGGACCCCTTGGAGAGCTTCAATACGAAAGCTTTAATGCAGCAGCTGCAAAAGTTATTGTAAAAGGCACAAACGTTCACCCTGGCTCTGCAAAAAATAAAATGGTGAACTCCATGAAGATTGCCATGGAGCTCCAAGCAAAGCTACCAGCTAAAGAAGCACCTGAGTACACAGAAGGATACGAAGGCTTTTTCCATTTAAACTCCTTTGAAGGAGACGTGGAAAAATCCGTCTTAACTTATTTGGTCCGTGATTTTGACAAGGAAGCATTCGAAGAACGAAAGACATTCCTTAAACAAGTGATTGATGAATTAAAGTCAAAGTACGGTGAAGAAACTCTTGAACTAGAGCTTTACGATCAATATTACAATATGGGTGAAAAAATCCTACCTGTTCGCGAGATCGTTGATATCGCATCAGACGCAATGAAGAATGTAGGCGTAGAGCCTGTTATTAAACCGATTCGGGGAGGTACCGATGGGTCTCAGCTATCCTATATGGGATTACCTACCCCCAATATCTTCACCGGTGGAGAAAATTATCATGGTAAATTTGAGTATGCTTCCGTGAATAACATGATAAAAGCTACAGAAGTTATTATTGAGATCGCTCGATTGTTTGACAAAAAAAATTAAATGACTGAAACCGAATGAGAGTATTGCTTTCATTCGGTTTTTTGTGAAGCTCCATCTAGTTTAAGTAGGGTGAGTATGTGGACGATGTACGACTCTTTTTCTTTTTAGGTATCTCTCCTAAAATCGCACGTCAACAACGCCCACGACTTTTCATTCTCTCGCAACCCAATCTGCAGCACACGTATTCGTCAATCACATTTTTTCACCTTTGCTCTCATCTTTAAGTCAGAACAATTTCTCCAGCCATTTTACAAACCTGTTATTTAACAAAGCTATATACTATAAGTGGCATATGAGTGAAAACACTTATAACTACCCAATTTACTTTTTCCACTATTGATTCCACCCTATTTTGCAGCAAATGCATACACTGATACTGCAGAGTAACTACAACCTCTACATAATTGGAAAGGGGCTACTAAAATGGACAAGATAGGAGGGCAGCTGTTAGATATTTTTGGAGCATGGATTCAGTCTGCTGGAACAACTGTGGCTGCCATTGGGGAAACCATTATCGTAAAAGGGGATGATGAAGAGTCCGATAAAAAGGGTCTCACTCTGGTGGCATTAGGTAACGGAATTGAAGCCACTGGTAATTCGCTTCAAGCAGTAGCCAGAGAAATGATTCTTCAACCAAGTGAAGGCAAAACAGTAGGGATTTTTGGTACATGGCTACAAGCTGCCGGAAACATCACCAATGTAGTCGCAGCCAATCAATTGATCCAAGGTATGGAAGAAGGGTTGCGTCTTGATATTTTAGGGGACATTATCCAATCCTTCGGGGCAGCATCAGAAGCAGTTGCGTATACATTAGAAGAAGAAACACCTTATACACCATTACTCATCGGAGGAAATACATTTCTATCTATAGGAGCCTTATTAGAAGCTGTAGGAGAAATTTATATACTAAATGATCAAGTGGAACTAGGTGATCAATTGGTTGCATTTGGTAGTTATGTAGAAACTGCTGGAGCAACTATCGCAGCACTAGGTCTGACAAAAACTTTGAGGTAGAACAAGGTATTCGGCCGGCACCTCTAACCTTTAATGAAGCGTATTCAAATAAAAAATACCCATCAAAAAATTAAACTTTTGATGGGTATTGAATCAATCCTTATTCTGATTCTGGAGTAAACGTTCTTTGACCTAGCTCATTCTCAAGCATAAAGAACGCATTGCTATCTTGATCGATACGTTTAAGCTTTTGAATTAAGTTATCAAACAGCGCCTCTTCTTCTACTTGCTCTTCAATGAACCATTTAAGGAAGGTCATGGTGGCATGCTCACGAGCATCTAAGGCCATATCCGCTAAACGATAGATTCTGCGCGTCACTTCTTTTTCATGTTGAAGTCCCGTTTCAAACGCATCAAGGACGGATTCAAATGTGTTCTTAGGTGCCCCGAATCCTTCTACCACAACTCGCTCACCCATATCATTAATAAAGTTGTAAAACTTCATCGCATGAAATCGTTCTTCTTCTGCTTGAACTAAAAAGAAATTTGCAAAGCCATCTAAGCTTTCCGCAGAGCAATAAGCAGCCATTGCTAAGTAGGCATTAGCTGAATAAAATTCATAGTTCATTTGTTCATTTAACCCTTTTACAAGCTCCTGTGTTAACATTTTATGTACCTCCATACGATAGATTTCTATGGTTAGCTTAACTTGAATATCTCCATTATACCCTTTTTAATGAAGGGTTTGTTGGAAATTGTCTTCTCTTATGGGAATGCTAACTTCTTGAAGAGATAATGAATACGTTAAGAAGATCATGATAAATATGTGTGGTGAATGCCCATTTGCCTGGACTGATTTTGCCCGTATTTTCAATAATTTGCCCATAATGCAACAAACTTTGCCCGTATTCTATTTTTTTGCCCGTAACGCAACGAACATTGCCCGTATTATAACTTTCTTTGCCCGTACATGTGAATTTATCTTTTATAATACTTCATTCACAGAATAAATTCGGCCATTTTCTAGCTCCGAGCCTACTAGTAACTCCACTAGGCCTTCTGCTACAACCATCGGTGAGCGAAGTACTCCGTTTTTCTTAAATTCTTGGAATCTTTCAACATCAGAGAAAGCATCCTCGCTAGACCCTCGAATCGTCGCTTGCATATCCGTATCCATTACTCCTGGATTAAACGCGATGCTCATATAGGGCTTCCCTAACTGTTCAAACTCAAGCCCCACCACTCTAGTGTGCATATTCATGGCAGCTTTCGTACTGTTGTATACATTCCAACCATAAATAGGAGTATCTGCAGCCCCTGACGAAACATTCACAAACACTAGCTCGACCTCAGAATTTTTCAACTCTCGAACGAATGTATTATTAATAATCAGTGGTGATACATAGTTTAAATGTATAGCTGATTGAATTTGTACATTATCAAGATATCCTAATCTCTCAATAGGTTCCACCTTACTTGCGTTATTCACAACATAGAGTCGTTTTGGACTCTTATCCACAACCTTTTGAGCCATTTCTACAACCAATGCTTCTAGGTTACCGGTATCCCCAAGGTCACACTGGATATGTGAATAATGATTATTTTCTAGGAAATTTCCGCTACGAGAAAGACCCATCACTTCAATACCACGGTTTAAGAATGATTGTGAAACACTATAACCTAATCCTTTAGAATCACCTGTTACGATGGCAAGCTCCATATTGAACTCCTCCTATTCATTACTGCGAATTATTTTACTTGTAAAACATCATAGAATCAATTTCTAGATTTGCAGCTTTTTATATTGTTATAGCTTATTTTCACTGAGATTAGTCTATCTTTCCAAAAAAAATAGCTCATGTAAAAGCACAAAATTCTATGCCTTAAATATGAGCTAGTTCGTTCACTTTTTATTTATTTTTCGACTTAAAGAATGGCCTCCGCAATAATGCGATCTAGCTTACGAACATCCACTTTTTTATTCAGGTTTAGCTTAAACATACCCGCTTTTGTCCACAGTTGTATCTCCGAATTCGTGTCAAATGTTCCACTGTTTTCTGTGGAGTACATATCGATAGACTTAAATGGAATTGAATAAACCTCTACCTTTTTCCCCGTAATTCCTTGCTTGTCGGCAATTAAAATTCGTTTGTTGGTTACTACCGCAACATCACGCACGGTTTTGTATGCAACTAACGCTTCTTCCCCTTCTATCAGTACTTCCGTCACCTCGTTAGGTACATCGGTTTCAAAATGAAATGTCCACGTCATTAATTCTTGTACAGCTGCCATGTCTATTCTCCTCCTTTAGATTCATTCTACTTCTAATTATAGAGAACAAGTAAAGGGGGTATGATTACAGATTTTTTACAATTGTGTAAAGTAAAAATCGTTCATTTCGGTTGTGTTCAAATAGTCCCGGTATACGGACCTCTCTTTTCAGAACAAATTTGGTCTCATTCTCTAAGAAGAACAAATAATCTTCCGAAGGATAATAGAGAACCAAGCTAATATCACGAGGAGAGGAAGCATACGAATGAAGTATATTTTTCACCACTCTTCTAAAAATAGCAACAGTGAAGGGATTAAAAAAATAAAAAATAGTATCCTGTGTTTGAATCGGATAGGTTTCTGCTAGCCCGTGGTAAAAAGTAATTTCATCATGGACTACATCATACTTTTTCCTGTAATTCTCTAAGTTGACTAACGAATTTCTATAAAATTCCTCTTCATATTCTACTCCTATAGCCTTCCCCTTTCCATAGGAGTGAACATAAAAATTCATTCTTCCCTTCCCGCAACCAAAATCAACAAGTCTTTCATCATATGATAAAGTTAGCACGCCAAATAACTCATCAAGCCCTATATAAGGAGTTGGTTCGTATCGGTGATAGTGAAATGAATGGGTAAATGCGTTAGGATCTCCTGTTGTATTAATGTTTAATTCTTCATCACGTGCGTGTTCGTTCATGTTCTACCCTCATTTTATAAGTATACTTATAGTCTTTATGATACAGTAAAAGAAAGCAAAAGAGGAGGTAGAAAGAATGAAAGCGATTGTGACTGGAATGAATGGTACGGTTGCACCCGTATTAGGAGAGTATCTAAAAACAAAAGGCATTGAAGCCATACCTTGGGACCGAGAGAAGGTATCGACAACAGACATAAAAGAAATGAAGGCTTTTTTCGACCGCATTCAGCCTACCTATTTTTTTCATATTGGAATGGGTCCCCCACAATGGGCTAGCACTCTAGCAACCATTTGTTTTGAAAGACAAATTCCATTTCTTTTTACTAGTACCGTATCTGTATTTTCTGAAGCGGGAACTGGTCCCTATACGGTTGAAAGTCTACCTGATGCAGAGGATGATTATGGAAAGTATAAACGGGATTGTGAAGAGGCCATTAATGAAGCGAATCCAAATGCCTGGATTGTCCGAATAGGCTGGCAGATTGGCCATGATAGAGGTTCTAACAATATGATAGACTTCTTAGAACGAACGATGGATGAAAAAGGATTCATTCCTGCAAGCTCTGAATGGTATCCCTCTACTTCTTTCTTAGAAGATACTGTCGAAGCACTCTATACTATTTTTACTACCAAACAGCCTGGCTTATACTTAGCTAATGGTAACCCAAGCTATTCTTTTCACAACATTGTAACCGCTCTTAATCAAAAGCATGGAGGAAAGTGGAAAGTTAAGGAAACAACAGACTTGAAGCGGGATGACCGGATGTTTGATGACAGGGTGGAGCTCTCCAGTATTCATAAAAAGTTAGATATATAAAGAAATTGCTTTGGAGAGAGAAGTGTCTTCATTTCTCTTTCCTTCTATACGTTTGCACCCTATAAACTCTCCCCATACATAGCTCTTCTCCTTTCTAGACAGAGTTTACTAGACGATTACTTTTTAATGCTGACCACATGCCTAACTACATCCAGACACCCTTCTATGTAGAAAATCATTGACTCCCTAGCCAAATATCGCTAGAATATACAACAATATTTATTTCATAATTTATACACACGACTCGTATAATAGTGGGAATATGGCCCAAAAGTTTCTACCAAACTACCGTAAATAGTTTGACTACGAGGATGTGAGGGCTTTTTATGCAACCCTCTCCTTCCTCATTTAGTCAGAAAGGAGAGGATTTTTTTGTATACACAAGACAAAATGGAGCAGTATATTCAAGCTGCCAGTAAAACGATTAAAGCAGAGACCGTGATAAAGAATGGCAAAATCGTTGATGTGTTCAACGGTGAAATCATAGAGGCTGATGTGGCAATTGAAGACGGGATCATTGTGGGTATAGGTGAATTCGAAGGAAGTACCACGATAGATGCTACGGGACAATATATTTGCCCAGGCTTAGTGGATGCCCACGTTCATATTGAATCTTCTTTAGTATCTCCTACGGAATTCGCAAAAGTAGTGTTGCCTCATGGGGTTACAAGTGTTATTACAGACCCACATGAAATTGCAAATGTTTCAGGTGAAGCGGGAATTCAGTATATGCTAGCGGCCTCTGAAAACTCTTCTTTAGATGTGTACTTTATGCTTCCTTCAAGTGTGCCAGCTACTCCGTATGAGAATAACGGGGCAACTCTTGAAGCAGAACATTTACAGCCATTCCTACGCGATGAGAGGGTATTAGGATTAGCGGAAGTCATGGATTTTCCAGCTGTGAAAAACGTTACTCCCACTATGATGAATAAACTTCGATTAACTTCTATGAAGGATGGTCATGGTGCTGGTCTCGATCAAGACGGAATTAACATTTATAGAACGGCTGGAATCAGAACGGACCACGAAGCAACATCAGCACAAGAAGCAAAGGAACGTCTTCAGCGAGGGATGCTATTACTCATTCGGGAGGGATCTGTTGCAAAGGATTTAAAACAGCTGCTTCCTGCTGTTACACATAAAAACGTTTCTAGATGCATGTTTTGTACAGATGATAAGCATTTAGATGATCTTATTAGAGAAGGAAGCATTGACCATAATGTTCGCTTAGCTATTAGTGAAGGAATGGATCCTATTATGGCTATCACAATGGGTTCCTATAATGCAGCTAATTGTTACGGTCTTGGAACAAAAGGAGCGATTGCCCCAGGGTTTGAAGCAGATTTATTTTTTGCCGAATCTTTAGAGGATTTAACCATCACCTCTGTCTATAAAAAAGGAATACTAGTAGCCGAAAGTGGAAGTTACCTAGAGAATGATTATGCTTACACTCACTCTTCTTCCACTTCACTAACATCTACAGTACACATTCAGAATGTGACCAAGGAACAGCTTCAAATTCCTATTCAAGGCTCTAAAGCATTTGCGATTGAAATTATACCTAATTCCTTGTTAACAAAAAAGCTTGTAGTTGATATCAAAGAAGATTATTTTCTCCCATCAACTGAAAAAGACTTACTGAAACTCGCTGTCATTGAAAGACACCATGCTACCGGGAATATTGGTCTTAGTATTGTGAAAGGGTTTGAAATGAAAAGGGGGCAATCGCCACTACTATTGCTCATGACTCACACAACATAGTAGTAGCTGGGACAAACGACGAAGATATGCTAACTGCTATATCAGAACTGGAAAGAATGCAGGGTGGTTTAGTATATATTGTAGATGGATCGGTAAAAAGCTCTTTGTCACTACCTATTGCAGGATTATTTTCAAATGAACCGTTTGAAGATGTCAAAGAAAAGTTAGTTCATTTAAAATCAGCTCTTATCACCGAAGGCTTCGACCCAGGCTTTAATCCGTTTTTAACACTATCATTTTTAACACTTCCTGTTATTCCTCAATTAAAATTGACGGACAAAGGATTATTTGATGTTGATAGATTCGAACATATCACAATAGATTTCTAGATAAAACAACAGCCGCATGCTGCGGCTGTTTTCTATTTTACTCCTGCCTTTATTAACTCCTCGTCTAGTTTTCCTATTAAAAAATATATGTACATTTGGAAATCCGCCCGTAACGACCATAAAGGATGACCGAACGTGGCTGGCTTGTTCCCTTCTATATAAAAGTGACTGACCCATGCGAAAGAATAGCCTACAAATGGAGCAAGGAGTAATAACCATAAATTAAACGTTATAAGGACCATCAAGAGAAAAAGGAAGACAAACGTTGTCCCCACAAAATGCCATCTTCTCGTTGTCGGTTTACTGTGCTGTGTTAAATAAAAATACCAAAAATCTTGATAACTTTTAAATTCCATTAGAAACTCCCTCCTTACTTATATATAAGAAAATCTAGTAATAATATGTTAGAAAATTCTTCATATTTCAGAAAAACAATATGAACTAGATTCATCAAGACTTATAAGAAAGATATATAAATGTTTAACAAGAATTAATTTTATTTTCCTACAAATTTGTTCTATACATTCTATAACAGATTTGTTATAGTAAGTATAGAACAGTTCTGTTATATAAACCATAGAACAGATTGGAGGGTCCTATAGTTGATACTATTAGATTCTGAGTCAGAACGCCCACTATACTCACAGCTTACATCGGGTGTAATGGAAGCTATTATTCGTGGAGATCTTGCAACGGGCGATACTTTACCGTCAGTTCGATCACTCGCTTCAGACCTTGGCGTAAACATGCACACTGTAAATAAAAGTTATCATGAACTAGAAGCAAAAGGGATCGTTGAAATCGTTTCAAAAAAGGGAGCTGTTATTACAGCGTCGCTAAATGGAGAAATTAGTTTGGATAGACGAGCTTGGATCAAACAAGAGTTTAGACCAGCTATTGCAGAAGCACTCGTTAGAGGGATGAGCGATAGTGACGTACAACTTCTTGTTAAACAAGTCATACAATCAATTAAGGAGGGATAAAGATGGAATTTGCTATTTTTTTCATTATGATTGTTTTTGTTAGTATTTTTCAGATTGCTGTGCCATTCTTTGTAAAAAGGACCGTTGTGTTCGGTGTGACGATTCCTTATGAAAAAGCCCAGTATAAGCAAATCATTCGGTTTAAACGAATATACGCAACAGTGACTTCCTTCGTTTCGATACTTGTCACAGTTCTCTTTATAGGATGGTCAAGGGGGACCGAACAAAACGAAACTGAAATCGTGTTAACAGGCATTATCTTACCATTTATTATTCTGATGACTGGGTTAACTCTGTACTTTTACTTCCATTTTAAAATGCAGCACCTTAAGAAAGAGCAAAATTGGTACAGCGGAATCAAGCAAGTACGTTATGCAGATTTAGCCCTAAGGTCAAAAGATGAGATGCTACCGACACCCCTATTTATGGTTCCAAGCATCATTTCCATCGCATTAATCATTTTAACTGCTTCACTTTATGATCAGTTGCCTGCACAAATTCCAACCCACTGGGGACCAGACGGACAGCCGGATGCCTTCACGGATAAAAGCTGGATGGCCGCTTTAGGGTTACCAATTATGCTTGTCGTCTTGCAATGGATGTTTGTAGGAATAAACTATTTTACTAAGCAAACTGGAATAAAAATTAACGCAGGAAATGTATCATCGTCTAAGCTACGGCAGCTTAGTTTACGTAAATATACGAGCTGGTTCCTATTTGTTGTCAGTGTTGTCATCACTCTGCTTTTTAGCTTTCTCCAGCTCAATTTATTGTACGAGAATCTATTCCAAGACTCATGGATCATGATAACCCCTCTTATAATCATGACCATTCTTTTAGCAGGAGCATTTATTTTAGCTGTTAAAGTGGGGCGTATCGATTCAGATTTTGAAGGAGCGCAAGTGCTCGAAGGGAATTCGAAAGTAGAAGGGTTGGACGAAGATCGGTTTTGGAAAGGTGGACTTATTTACTTCAACCCAGAGGATCCATCCATCTTTGTAGAAAGAGATTTGGACTTGGATGGACGATGAACTTTGCACGTCCCGTAGGCTATTTCATTTTACTCGGACCGATAGCACTGATTATTGTTATTAGTTTCTTTGTCGTTTAGTTTTAAATAGAAGCGCATCGCTTGCGCTTCTATTTTTTATTTTGTTGAATTTCCCATTTAGAAACATAGTGGTTACTTTTAAAAGACAAATCGTCTCTAGCATTTCCCATAGAACTACAACTAAATTCAACATTTTTCTATTCTTCAAACATGTCCAATTTGATCTGTCAGTTACTTAAGAATATCTCCCCTTCAAAATAATTACATTTTTTTTCAAAACCCTCTACTATTCCCCAGGAAATGTCGATAAAATAATAGAAAAGGAGTGGATAATAATGGTAACCAACAAGTGTTTCTTGCCACAACGCTATCATGATTTTGTAAGCAGTGGAAATTATGCTTACTTTAAACCTATTGAAGGAAATGATGGTCCAGAGGTCATGATGGAAGGGAAAAAAGTGATCATGGCAGGAAGTAATAATTACTTAGGACTTTCATCTGACCCACGAGTTAAAGAAGCTGCTATTAAAGCAATACATCAATTTGGCACGACCAATTCAGGTTCAAGAACCATCAATGGAACTTTAACGATTCATCTTGAATTAGAATGGAAATTAGCAGCCTTTCTTGGAAAGGAAGCGTGTATGACTTTTACGACAGGCTATCAGTCTAATCAAGGTACAATCGTTCCTCTTATCGGCAGGAATGATTACTTAATCAGTGACAAGGAGAATCATCAATCTATCGTACAAGCCATGCAAGTGACTAAAGGAACCGTAGGCAAAGACCAAGTAAAACGTTTTAGACATTGCGATCTTTCTCATTTGCAGGAGATTCTCCATAGGCTTCCTATAGATGCAGGAAAATTAATTGTCGTAGACGGAGTTTTCTCCATGACAGGAGAAATTGCTGACTTACCTGCTATTCACGCTCTTGCCAAAGCATACCAAGCAGATGTTATGGTGGATGATGCTCACGGTTTAGGGGTAATTGGTTTAAATGGAAGCGGAACGGAGAGCCATTTTGGATTAACAGATGCCGTTGACTTAATAACAGGTACATTTTCAAAAAGTCTTGCATCAATTGGTGGATTTGTTGCCGGAAAACGGGAAGTTATCGATTATTTAAAACACTCGTCTTCTGCCTTTATCTTCTCTGCATCCCCAGCACCAGCTCAAGTAGCTGCAGCCTCCAAAGCCTTAGATATCCTGCTAAACGAACCAGATCGAATTAGTCAATTACATGATAGAACACAAGTTTTGAGAAATGAACTAATATCATTAGGTTTTACCATCCCTATTCATGAAACACCCATACTCTATATCAAATTGGGGGATGACCAAACCACCCTCCTTTACTGGAGAACATTATATGAGCTCGGTGTATTTGTAAATGCCATCCTAACTCCAGCTGTTCCAGAAGGAAGTCAAGGGCTAAGGATTAGTATGATGAGTAGTCATACTAATGAACAACTTGAAAAAATCGTCCAAGCATTCTCTTTTACGAAAAAGCAGCTGGAGTATAGAGCACTCACCCCATCCTAGTAACTACATAAAATCCTATAAAAAGAGAAGAGCAATTTTTTTAGCTCTTCTCTCTTCCCATTCTTTTAATTTTCACAAGCCCATCCGTCTCTGTCACGGTCATGCTTTTTCTCATATGCTAGGTGGTCTTTATTAACTCCATCTGGATATACTTCTCTTAACTCTGTACAGTTTTTAAACGAATTAGATGTAGAAGTCGTCGCTTCTTTACTTTCAATCTGATCTTCCTCGTCTAAATCTCCTCTTGTTGTACCGTCACGACCAAACGACCATAAACCTACTTCGTTTTCTCTAGCCTCTCTGGCAAACTTCCTGAAATAATCACTATATTTGACATCTGGTGGATAAGTAGAGGGCTCTGCATATCCGTCTATCACAAGCTGAGCATTAAACATTTTCTTCATCATTTCTTGCTCATCCATGTCATCACTGGGGACTTCTAACCATACAATTCGTAAAGAACGATTGTATCGATCTACGTCCGATACATCTTTCTGTAAGAATACTTCTCGTCCTTCCAGCTGACTTTTTGTGTAGTCACTTGCTTCTTTTCCGTATTCTTCTGTGCGGTTTGTACTTTCTGGCGTGTTAATTCCGATTAACCTAATTTTCCTTCCGTCATGAACAACAATTGTGTCACCGTCCACTACACGCTCCACGATCACAGGTTCAAGCCCAAACTTCTCTATATTATTAGAACTTGGGCTTTGAACATTTGAACACCCAATTAAACTACTAAATAATAAATAAACCATGAATAATTGTAAGTATCTCACGATGTACATCCTCTCTAGCCGGCCCTATTACATTATTTCTTTGTCGTGATTATCTGTATCCTTTGGAATCGTAAGAATAAACGAGGTTACATCCCGTTCGGATAAACATTGAATGGTTCCCCCTTGTTTCTCAACTATCTTTTTACAAATATATAATCCAATCCCTGTCCCTAATTCCTTCGTTGTATAAAAAGGTTCGAAGATTGCTTGAATCGTATCTTCATCAATCATAGGTCCGTTATTAGAAATGGTTATTTCTATGAATTCTCCCAAACTTTTAGCTTTTACTTCAATTTGCCTTTTCCCATCTATTTCTTGAAGTGCATCAATACTATTCATTAAGAGATTGATGACAATCTGCCGTATTTCATCTATTCTAGTTTTGATACTCATTTCACTATTAATAGATTGAATGATTTCTACATCATTTGCAAGTAAGCTTGGAAAAATAAAATCGATTAATTCTTTAAATAGCTGGTCCACACTTATTTCTTCTACCTTGCTGTTCAACACTTCCTTTTTGGAAGTGAGTAAAAATTGTGTGACCCGGTAATTTAGTTGATTTAGTTCATGCTGAATAATCGTTAGATACGGGTGGTCTGGATATTCTTGTTGCAGAAGAGTGGTAAAGCCTATAACAGATGTAAGAGGATTTCTAAATTCATGAACAAAGCTTGAACTCATTTGGCCTAATATAGTTAATCTTTCTTTGTGGGTTTGATTAATAAATAACTGTTTTTCTCTCAGAAAATTTTCCTTCATTTCTGTATATCTTCTAACAGCCCAATATGAAAAACGATCAAAGAGATCATTAATAATCTGGATAACCTTTTGTAGTTCTTCCCATTCAATACCAGACTTCGATACCCAATGTAATATTTCACTTCGACCGATATTTACATTAAATACAAACTCACTTATATTTACATTGGCTTCCACTCGTTCACTTGCTAGTTTAAAAGCCAAATGCTTTATTTCTTCTTCATTTAAAGGATTTAGGAGGGCTTGTTTAACAAGTGCATACATTTGACGCGCATTATGTAAGACTTCTTCTTTATATGGGTCATCATCTGATATCATGACTCTATTTCGCCAACTTTGAATAAATGTATCAGCATTCTCTATCAAGTAATCCTGTAATTGAGAAGAAACCATCGTCTATACCCCTCGCTTTTAAGTGTCTACTCTTACTATAACATGGACACCTTCTATTATTTTTATAAATCAAATAAATAAATTGATTTTTTTGTACTACTTTTCCGTGTAGGAACTTTACATCTTTTTATAGACAGGTAATACTTTATTCTGTCTAGCATTCAGATTACCTGATGTTTCTTAAAAATCTAACAACTCACTCCCTATTTGCTAGAGTTTTCGTCTACAATGGAGAGTAGACATACGTAATTTGGAGGAATGATGATGACTCAAAACCCATTTAACCTTCTTGGTTTTTCCCGGATATTTATGCTGATTTTAATTAGTCTTGTCTACTTCACTTCTCTACCTCCTGAAGATCTTACTAGGAAACTATTTGTCCTCTTTGCTATGTGCATATTTATTATGACCCACTTTCTATTATTCAATGAAACGACCAAACATCATTGGTTGATTTTCATAAGTTTAGATTTTATAGTGGCAATTTGCTATGCATTTGTTTTTTTGGGTGACGGAACATTGTATTTAATCCTATTTGGTATTATTTCTGTTACGTTGTTTCTAAGCACAGAAAATACTCGTATTTATCTAACGTTTGGAATTTTATTTTTTATCATGTGGGCAACAGTCTTACTTCTAGACAACGGACAAAACATTTGGAATCATATCATTTCTGTTTCATTTGTCATTTTTTCGTCTATTGTTGGTAGACTGATAGGAAAGATTGAACAAGCAAGAGATAAAGAAGCAGAGCAACATCACCAACTTCAAGAATCCCATAGCGCACTAAAGGATGCCCACGAACAGTTAAGGGATTATGCACGACAAGTTGAAGAATTAACCGTCTATCGTGAAAGAAATCAAATGGCAAGAGATATTCACGATACAGTAGGACATAAGATGACAGCCTTATTAGTTCAGCTACAGCTAGCAAAAGAATACCATATGAGAAAACAACCTGTAGATTCTATACTCGATACGTGTGAAGGATTAACAAGAGACTCTTTACAAGAAATACGCCTCTCTGTTAGAACCGTATATGGAGAAACATCCAAAATGGAGCTTTTCATCCCATCGATAAAGAAGATGTTAAAAGAATTTGCCGAGATGACGGGAATGGATACCCACTTGACTATCCGAGGAGATCTCACCCTATTACCAACAACCCTTCAACCTGTCCTCATTCGATTCATTCAAGAAGGTATCACCAATGCCAAAAGACATGGTAACGCTACAACCTGTTCCATTACGCTTACAAGCATTTCAACTGAAGTCCGCTTAATAATAGAAGATAACGGGAGTGGTACATCGAACGTAACGCCTGGCTTCGGATTATTAAATATGAAGGAAAGGGCATTAGAACACGGGGGTTCTGTTTTATTTAAAAGCGAGTCTCAAAAAGGATTCCAAGTGGAAGCAAGCTTTCCGTTATCTGAAATGAAATGGAGTGTGAAAAGTTCATGAACATTCGAATAATGATAGTCGATGACCAAGCATTAATGAGAGATGGATTATCCTCTATTTTACAATTAAAAGAAGAACTTGAAGTCGTTGCAACTGCCTCAAATGGGCAAGATGCTTTTGAGAAAGCAAGAAAATTTACCCCAGACATCATTTTAATGGACATACGGATGCCGGGATCCAGTGGTGTAGAAGGAACAAGACTCATACACAGGGCGAACCTACCAGTCAAAGTCTTAATGCTTACTACGTTTAAAGATACCGAGTTAATTCTTCAAGCACTTGAAGAAGGTGCAAGTGGCTATTTATTAAAAGATATGCCTACGGACACCATTGTCCAAGCGATTAAAACGGTTTATTCAGGTGGAGTGGTTCTACCAGAGGATTTAACAGCTCAACTATTTCTTGATAAAAGAAAAACACCTCCTAGTGACTTTGAGCCTGTAGGACAACCTGTAGATAGATCTCTTCTGACAGAGCGCGAGTGGGGTGTATTAAGCGAGCTTGGGAAAGGCCTCAATAATCGCGAAATTGCAGAGGCATTGTATATTACAGAAGGAACGGTTAAGAACCACGTTTCCAATATTATAAGCAAATTGGAAGTCAGAGATCGAACACAAGCCGCTATTTATGCGGTACGCCATGGTATCTCTACGACATATGACTTTTAGCATAGGGAAGCAACGGAAGCAGCATACATGCTGCTTTTTTTCATAGTCATTTCTATCCCCGGATAGATGTAGACCACTTAATAATCGCCTAAAATATAATCAGACAATAAAAACAAGGAGTGGTTTCCATGTTAGAAGTTAAAAAAATTTACAAAGTCTTTTGGGAAACGAGACGTTGTGAAAGATATATCATTTCATGTACAAACAGGTGAATCCTTTGGATTACTTGGTCCAAATGGTGCAGGAAAATCTACAACCATTAGTATGATGTGTGGTCTCTTATCTATCGATACGGGAGATATCATGGTAGGGGGGATGCCCGTCTCCCAAAAGAACATGGAGGTCAAAAGAAAAATTGGCATAGTTCCTCAAGAAATTGCTCTATATCCTTCTATGAGTGCTCGTGACAATTTAATCTTTTGGGGGAAAATGTACGGTCTTAGTGGCAAGGAAGCAAAAATTCGCTCTCTGGAGGTTCTAGAATTTATTGGACTTTCCAATCGTGGAAACGACAAGATTGACACCTTTTCCGGCGGAATGAAGCGAAGAGTCAATATTGGAGCTGCATTAATGCATCACCCTTCCCTCCTTATTATGGATGAACCAACGGTAGGTATTGATCCACAGTCTAGAAACCATATTCTTGAAACGGTGAAACATCTAAACAATGACGGCATGACCGTTATTTATACGAGTCACTATATGGAGGAAGTTGAATATTTGTGTAGTCGAATTGGAATTATCGATCATGGAAAGCTGATTGCTCTGGGGACAAAAAATGAATTAACGAATCGTATCGCTGGAGGAACCATTATTGAACTGACTCTACAAGAGATGAAAGAAGATTTTATTGAAGCGGTCACTCTTCTAGAAGAAGTTGAGAAGGTTCATTCCTTTCCTGAGGAGCTAAAAATGGAAATATTCGTGTCAGACAGTCATCACGTTCTAGGTCAATTGATTTCTCTTTCTACTTCCTACCATTGTACAGTGACAAGTTTAGATGTAAAAGAACCGAATTTAGAAACATTATTCCTTCAGCTTACTGGACGTACCTTACGAGACTAAAGAAAGGAGAGGTTATGGATGAAAAGCTTACAAATTGCATGGAAAGACTTTAAGATTAGAATCGCTGACCGAAGAGGATTCCTCCTTATGTTTGCTATGCCCTTACTTTTAACAGCCATTTTAGGGATGGCTTTAAGTGATTCAATGAACGGTGAAGTCTCTCTCCCAACTACCCGAGTAGGTGTTGTACTGGAAGGCGAGGATGAATTAGCAAGGGAGTTTCGTGACAATGTACTTCGTGGCGATGGGTTTAATGAAGTGATTGAAGTAACGGAAGTAAAAAGCAAACATCAAATGAGAGAAGATATTCAAGAAGAGAACCTGGATGTTGGACTGATATTTCCAGTGGGGTGGAGTGAAAAATTAACAAGTGGAGAGCTTTTACCTGCAGAAATGTACTTAGACCCTACAAAAGAGCTTCAGGGTCAGATTGTAGAAACCTTATTATCCTCTTTTGAATCTCGTGCGTTAGCTGTTTCTCAAACTTCTAGTGTAATAGCCCAAGACTTAAGGGATTCAATAGCTGTCTCAACTGGGGATATAGATTTCTCGACGGTCATCAATCAAACGTTAGAAGAGTTAGAATCCGTTGCGGCTTCTACTAAATCTTATGTAACTCTTTCAACTGCGGGGAATCAATCCATTACAAGTATGCAGTATTATGCCGCAGGGATGGGAGTTATGTTTCTTTTATTTAGCAGTATGGTCGGTGGAAAATCCATTGCAGCCGAACGGTCTAGTCATACTCTTGGAAGACTTATGAGTTCTCCAACCAGAAAAGCCTCTATTATGGGCGGAAAGTTTTTAGGAACATTTTTTTACTCCATTGTACAATTTGCTGTTTTTATTCTTTTCACTGCACTAGTACTAGGCGTGCATTGGGGATCGAACTATTGGCAAGTAGCTACCATTGCCATCGTGTATAGCTTTACCGTATCAGGATTGTCTTTATTACTGGCATCACTATTTCAAGATGAAAAAACGATAGATGTAGTCGCTACGATTAGCATCCAAATTCTAGCGATTATCGGTGGCTCCATGCTCCCCACCTCCATATTTCCAGATGTTATCCAACAGGCATCCAATTTCACGCCCAATAAATGGGCATTATCGGGCTTTTTAGACATTATGAGCGGCACAACTTGGACGAATTTGTTGATGTCACTTAGCATTCTAACGGCAGTGGGAATCGTTTCCATCGTCATCAGTTCCATTTCACTAAGGTCAAGATAAAAGCAAGGAAGGAGCTTTTCATTCATGAGGAAACTATGGTCTGTTTGTCTATTTGAAATACAACGATTAGTAAAGAAACCGCAATCTTATATATTAATGTTTGCCATGCCTCTTTTATTTACACTTATATTTGGAAGTCTTTTTGGAGAGCAGGAGTCTGTTGTAAAAGCTGATATCCTTATCGTTGACGAAGATCAATCAGAGCTATCTCAATCCATGATTCATCATCTTCAACAGAGTTCAGTTTTTCATACACTCGAAGTGGCTAGCGTCACGAAGGGAACCCTTTTAATAAAAGAAAAAGAGGCAGATGGCATGGTCGTTATTCAGAAAGGGTTTCAACAAACGATCATTAATGGTGAAGATCCAACGATCTCATTTGTTCATCATCCTGAACTTGTCGATACGACTGCGATATCAAACTTATTAAATGATTTGGTCACAAGTACTCAAATTAAAGGCGTTGGAAGTCAAAAATGGAGTGAAATCACTGCTCAAGATTGGTCCGTACTATTTGCTTCTTTATCGACTGAGGAAAATGGCCTATCTGAATCTCTTATAGAGAAATCAACCATTACAAAAAGTGAGGATAGTAAGAACATACAAAACATGCCCGCAAGAGCAGCTGGCTTTACCATTATGTTTGTCATGATTGTTATGATCAGTGTTACCGGTACAATGCTAGAAGCCAAACAAAACGGAGTATGGTACCGCCTCATGTCGACACCCATCTCTAGAGTACAGCTATTAGGTGGGTATTTACTCTCCTTCTTCCTCATTGGTTGGATTCAGTTTGCAGTACTTATGATCGCCACTAACCTCCTATTCGGCGTAGTTTGGGGAGATCCTTTAGGACTCATAGTCTTAGTTAGTGCCGTATTAGTATGTGTAGTAGGGTTGGGGCTCTTTATAGCTGGCCTATCTAAAACCGTTGAACAGCAATCCTCCATTGGGAACATTGTCATTATTTCAACGTGCATGCTCGGAGGCGTATATTGGCCGCTTGAAATAGTGCCAGACTTCATGAAAACACTATCAGAATTTGTACCACAAACGTGGGCAATGAAGGGATTTGAAGAATTAATTGCAAGAGGGGGCGGTCCTTTTGATATCATTCTACCAGTCGCTGTTCTTCTCTTATTCGCCACTCTGTTTTTAAGCATAGGACTGACTAGGATAAAATATGAATAGAAATAACCCCCCTACTATATAGCGGGGGGCTGAAGAAATGTTACTCAGCTGCTGGGCCTACACATGGATAGAATGCTAATCCTAAAATGATTAATAAAATAAATAGAACAATAATTAAGATAGCATAACTACCGTATCCAGTTCCTAACACCATATCTTCACGTCCTTTCTATTAAATTGCTACTAATTTTGTAGCTACTCTACTATATGTCGATAAGAAATAATAGAATGTTTAATTGTCATAGTGGAGAAGAAAATGTGTGAATAATGTAAGAACATTGTCTTTATTTAAGGATAGAAATTGAAAAATGCCCACCTTTTATATTCAAAAAGTGGGCATTCTATTATTAATTTTTCATAATCGGAATCCATACTTCACACCGGTAATCCTCTTGCGTCACGTCCCCCGGAAGGTAAAGTTCAAATTCCGGTCCCCCTGCATGCTTATAGCCAGTAGAAGGGAACCATTCCGAGTAGATACGTTGCCAAACAGCTTGAATCGCATGTGGCATAGGGCCTACTGACTCAAATACTGCCCAGGTGTTACGAGGAATCTCTCTTTTTTCAAGCTCAGTTTGAGTCACATTTGCTATATCTTCTGCTCCAATAAAATAAGTAAAACGCTCATTCGGATGATCAAAATCCATACATACCCCTACATACTCCTGATTGCCCGCAAGCTTTGCAATTCTCTCATCCACACCACTTTCATTCACTTCATCCCAAAACGTTGGAATCGCTTGATGATTTTCTCCGTTTACAGTAGATACTACTTTACTGACTCCAATGACTTGAAAAGCATCTTTCTCCACAATACGATAATTCATCTCCATCTCCCCTTTTAACTGAATATGAAACGAAATGCGCGGAAAAGCCTTTAGAGCCTTACCGGTTTTTTCACCTGAGAGGGAGAGACACCGTGCGCTTTCCTGAAAGCTTTACTAAATGACTCTGGTGTCTCATACCCATAGCGTAACGCTACATCAATTACTTTTACATTTGGACTCATCAACTCCTGGGCAGCTAAAGTCAGCCTCCTCTTTCTCACGTACTCGGCTACAGAATACCCTGTCAGCATAGTAAATGTCCGTTGAAATTGATATTTAGAAGTGAAGGCTAGCTTAGCTAATTCCTCTACCCCAATCTCCCCTTCTAAATTTCCCTCTATATAAGTGATGCAGTCATTTAGTCTCCTTAACGCTTCCATTTTCACTCCTCCCTCTCATGCAAGATCAGTTTACCAAGATTTTTCGCTTTCCACCTGTCTTTTTGTGCATATGTCTGACAGGTAAAGATCTTGATTAATTTGTTTTTTTCACTCGATACGATGTAATTTCTACGATTTTCGCTCCTTTTCCTGCACTACTAAACGATATATATCACAAAACGAGATTGTATGATCCTTCAGAACAAGCTCCCCATGTACCGCTCCAGATTTACCGTGAGTAATGATATCTTGAATAGATAAAAGAGTTGCGTTAGTAGAAGCAGTTTCGATCCAGTTCAAGACTTCCTTTTTACCACTAATGAAGTGGCTTCCAACTATATTCCATTTTAGAGAGTCTGTAGCTTTTTCTTCTATTAGTTTCCCAACTCCGTTTGCAAGTGTAATTGTTACTTCTTTTAACATGTCTGCTCGAGGAGAATGACCACAGCTGTTCATACCTATCACTTTCATCGCAACAGTCTTTTCATTCCTATTCATACATCAGCACTGCTTTCTATTATTCCATACATGAGAAGAGATCAAAAATTTTATTTAACGAAACACTCCCTCAAATAGCTCTTTTTGACATTCTTATCCCTTTCCATCAAAATAGAATAGAACTAAAGAGGTGAAAATCATGGCAGACAAAGTTTCAAGTACAAGGTGGTTTGGTTTAGCACTTCAAGCACTCATTGTGCTCGCGAACCATGACGGCGTGTGTCCAAGTAGCATGATGGCCGAAAAACTAAATTCACAATCTACTTTTTACGTAAAATATTGACCCACCTAGTAAAAGCTAAATTAATTCAAGCTAAAGAAGGCAGAGACGGTGGCTATTATCTTATGAAATCCCCAGAAGACATCACACTTTTTGAAGTCTACGAAGCTATGAGGGCAGAACCATTCCCAAGAGGCTTCCTAGATGTACAAAGCAAAGAGTGCTTTGCCCCTTCCACACAAGATGCTCTATTCGGACTACGGGACGAAATGGAAGGATGGCTCATTGCTGGTCTAAAAGAAAAGACATTAGCAGATTTACTGCCTTAAGAAACGAAACTTATGAGTTTCGTTTTTTTTATTGGAGATTTGATCATTTACTGTATAGAGGCTTTGAGATTATTTGACAGTGAGATTTTTCTTGTGGGGGGATTTTTGCCTTTGTCTTGAAAAGCTGTGCATGCCGCTTTGCAATTCAA
>NZ_ABFU01000015.3 GCF_000171615.1 Bacillus coahuilensis m4-4
GAGTGATGATAAATGAACCAAAAAATATCACAAGATTTCCTATCACTCTATCGAATTCACCAACTAAATCTCCCATTACTAACGGAGCTCCCAACAATAACACTGTACCCGCAAAAACAAATAAAAGAAAGATACTTAAAAAACGCCCCACTATTACCGTCCCCTTCTATAAAACGTTCTTTTCTACTTTGACTATTTTTGACCATTCAATTCACACCCATTATTTCAAATTTGTAAAAATTAGGCAAGTTCCTATTTGCTATTATTTTGATTCTAATTTATTGATTTTGAAAATTAACAAGACATAAATATATCTGCAAAAAAATAAGATAGCCCAGAAATTTATTCGGGCTATCTCTATCGAACCTATTTTAGAATTAACTCTACCACACACTCAACATGGCTTGAGTAGTGATCGCAGGTACATTAATGTAGTAGTGTTTACCTTATTAAGTAATAGTCTTATTAACAAACTTACAAATGCAATATTACATCATGCCGCCCGTAAGCTTTGAGTGTGTAATATCGTTAACGAGAGGTGCAAAAAGCGCGGTAAATCGACGTTTTGGATATTGTTGGTTGTAATATCTTTAACGGGGATTTACCGTTTTTATGGGATTGCGTTAGCAAAATATTAGCATTGATTCACTCAATGTATTTAATAAATGATTAATTTTAATAATACCCTACCCAGTTGGGCTGATTATTTTTTGTTGCTTTCTCTACAGCATTAATCCAATTACCTATATCCTGTAGCTTAATTTCCAATTCCTTAATAGACATACTTGTAGAGTCCGCCGTTTTCCATAATGTTTCTAGAGCATATTTAACCCCATCATAAGGATATTGAATTGAATCATGGGCTAATATGCTAAAAAATCCGTCGCTTTTCTCGCCATTTAATGTCCCGTCTTTCGAACAATTTACATCATAAGATAAATGCTTAAAATTCCATCCAGTCATTGTTCTTTTTACAGAGTATATATCATCATGTCCCCATCTTGATGAATAAATTCTCAGCTTAATCGGTGAATTTAAATTAACATCTCCTTCTAAGCTGTCCCATGCTATTTCTCCATTTTCAAAAATTACTCTATATAAATCTTCAATTGTATGGAAGTGATTATAATATTCCTCAGTATCTTCTTCTGGTATTAGATCTGAGTTTATTATTGTTTGCTCTGGATATATGGGTAAATAAATCCAGTGCAACTTAGCTGCTATCTCTTTTGTTTTAAGTATAATCTCTTGAGCTTTCTCAGTGGGTTTAAAATTCATGTAGATATCTCTAATTTCTTCATAATTATCTTTTAATAATTGCTCAAGATCTTGTTTATCAGGGAAATAATCATCGTATTTAGAAGAATACTCTTCAAAATACTCTTTAACATTTTGGTTTATTGTGTATTTATCATTAACAGTATCAAAAAAATCATCGATAAATTGGATTATATCTGATCTTTTAAAAAATAATTTCTTATGAATTGCTTCTTCACTATAAAGCTGCTCTAATATTGCCTTTCCTTTAGATAGTGACACTTTGTATAATTTCACTTTTAAATTTCTTTTTCTTGCTTCTCTGTATTCCATACAAAATCCTCCATTTAATTAGAATACTTTTCTTTGATATATTTAGTCATTCCTTCTAAATCTGGATATACAGTACTACTATTTATCCCAACCTTATCTAACTCATTGATAATTACTCTTTTATGAGTAGCAGGAATAATTATCTTAATGTGTTGATCATGCTTTTGAATATCATTCATTACATGATCAAAAGATTTAATATTTCTAAACCTACTAATAGCCTCTTTTAATCCTTCCAAATCTATTTGATTTTCAGTTGCTATGGCGTTATACCCTTCAACCTGTTGGCATATAAGCTCCATAACCGATTCATCAATAGGGATTGTAATTTTATCAACGATCTGATCTAAATATCGATCAGGAACATTGCTATTATTTCTTTTGAGATAATCATTTAACATATATCTTAAAAAACTGTTCGCCTCACTATCGCTTGCTTCAAAACATGTAGAAAAGTATCCATCTTGTCTTTTTATTCTCTCATTAGAAAGTCTAGTTTTTATGAATTTATATTTTTTCTCAGAATCATATACCTTCGATAAGACGGGAAATATACCTTCTGTAATATCTGATTTATTTCCATACCTGTATTCTAAAAAAGATTGAATATCTTTATAAGTCCCAGAATCTACATCCAGTATTTCTGGACAATTCATCACAAAAACTATTCCGTCTTTACTTAATTCTTCACTACCACTTACACACGCAAAATAAATTGCGTTAAATATATTACCAGTCCAATCCACTAGCCTAGTAGGAATTCCATAATGCTGCATATCACAAGTTAATTGAATAAAATCTTCAGAATTAAACTGTTCGTGATTTATATGCCTAATCTCAGAATATAATAACGCTTCCTTATTTCCATCATACCCTTTTCTAAATAAACTACTTTCGATTTTCCACTCTCTATTCGCCTGCCCTCTAAATAGAAAATCATTATTATTTGAAACTATTATATTTGACACTTCCAAAGCTTCTTTTAAACTCCTGATATAGATTTCAATATTTTTAAAATCACTTTGTCCAATTTCTTTAATTTGATTCTCTGTTTCAAAGATATAACTATCCGAATTATTTAATACTTCATCAATTTTAAAAACTCTTGAAACCACTCTACATGATTTATATTCTGCAAAGCCTTCTATATACCCTAAAAAGCACTCTTTATCATCATTAGTAACCAATAGATAAAATGGAGGATCTTCCATTAACTCAAAATCTATAATTATATTATCGAATAATGTTGGCGTATTGCTAAAATTATATTTCATTATGTATTTAATCAATGGCTTTTATTCCTTTCATCAGAACTAATAGTATGAATAACACCTTTTTAATGTAGTAGATTTGTAATAAATGTTATTAGTAAAAAAGGCGAGTTATCTATTTTCTTTTCTCCATCTCATTATTACTTCTTCAAATGACGGTGTTCTCCAACTTTCTGACCATTTTTTATGAAATTTAATACTTTGTGATCTTGGTTCAGGGTTTGGTAAATCTAATTTAACTATACTCGGAATTGGAGTAGAATCCCCAACCACCAAGCACTCCCCCGCACCAAGAGTAGGAAGAATCTCTGATATAGAGCGAGAATTATCTGGTAGTAGATTCTTAATATAATTTTGGTCATTAATGTTTGTTAAACGCAGATTAATAAAATTATTACACTGAGAAAGAATTGTATCAGATACCTCAGAAGGTCTTTGACTTACAACCATCAAGCTCAAACCATATTTTCTCCCTTCCTTGGCAATTCTTTCTATTGATTTCTTCGCTGCTTTAAATTCAATACCTCCAGTTCGTGGAATATAATTATGTGCCTCTTCGCAGACGATCATGAATGGTATATCATTAAGTTCATCCTTTTGATGTTGTAGCTTAGAATAATGAAATGCAAAATCAAAAATAAGACGAGAAATTAAGCTGATTGTAATGCTTAAAACTTCAAACGGAATACCACTCAAATCAATAATTGAAACGTTTGATTTATCTAGATATCCCATAAATTGTTTCAAAATATCTTCAAAATGTTCAGTTTTATACTTAGAATTTTCTTCTACATCTTGATTTAATAACAGAAATTCCAACCGCTTATCTGTTAATTTGGTTTCAAATCTAGACAGGAATCTATTAAATTCTCCATTAAAAGGACCATTACTTGCTTTTGTTGCTTTTGAAGTATTAGAAGATGTGAATTCAAGTTTTTCATTAAAGTAAATATGGCGATTTTCAACAAGTTCCCCGTTGCTTAATTTTGGAAGGCTTGGCTCTCCTTCAATTTTATTGATTACTTCTTCATTCAAATTATATATATAATTAAAAACCTCATTAATATTAAAATAGACCGGAGAATCGTATGTAATTTTTTTAAATTCCGGATTATATTTTTCTTTATTCAAAACTACTGCTCGTTTAAATTGAGAGACTTGATTATGGGAATTTTGTTCGTTACTTTCTATAAATAACGTTTCTAATTCTTCCGAATTCATTAACCAGTATGGAAGCTTTAATTTTTCTACATCTAAGTAATTTAAGTTGAAATCTTCATTTTCATCAATTTCAAATGCTGATCTATATTCAGAATGAATATCAAAAATTATAATATGAGAATTCTTTTTATCCGATTTATTTATATTTCTAGCATCATTAATACCAACCACGTTTTGTAAAATTTTTGCTACCGCACAGGACTTACCTGATCCAGTAGAACCAACAACAGCAACATGTTTACTAAAAAACTTATCTCCATCTAATGTAAAGTTAACCTCTTCATTTTGTGCCAAGTTTCCCAAGTGAAATATTGTTTTTTCATTGTTAAATATTTTATTTAAAATATTATCTTCTACTAAGAAAACCGGTTCAGTAGGTGATGGAAGCATTGAATTACCTTGAAAAACTCTTCTCCTTTAAAAATCCCTACTGGTTGAACAGTAAGAATGAAAATATCTTCATCCTTATCCGTAGATATTTTGATATTTTGAATAACACATAATACAAAGTTATGGTTACCTTCTTGAATTTTTAAGTATTTTCCAATTTGCAATGCTGATTTAGCTTTTTCAAAAATCTTTAATGTGTCAATTTTCACTAAAATAGATTGAGGGGAACTTTCTATAACACTTCCAATTTTCATAGTAGTTTCCTTGTACATTATCAAATCTCCTTTACCATAGATAATAAGTATTTTAATTCCCTGAAATTATTTATTTCTAGATGTTCTATATTTACATCCGTTGTATCTAGTGCGCTAACGTCTATTCCCCCGATTATATATAAATCATCACATTTTTTATAATTGATACAATTTATTACCTCATCTGAATTACAAGAAATTTTCGCTTTAAATTCTACCCAGTTATCCCTAATTATTCTTTTAGGCTCTTTGATAAATTCTTTAAAGTAAAATGTGTCCCCGATATAGCCAGTAATAATTTGTATATTTCTTGAAACAAATCTTTTATGGTACTCTGATACTCTATTTACATCTGTTTTTAATATAAAACAAGGGGTTTCAGTATGTAATTTAATTTTTGAATTATATTTATCAAGATAGTCTTTTACAAAAAGAATGAATTCATCATCAAAGTTTTCAATATTATAGGGATTGATGATAAAATATCGTGATCTAGAATTTACATTTAAGGATGGTACTAGTTGATTTTTTCTTAATTTTTAATAATTCCTTACGGGTTAAAACTTCACTTGTCCATCTACTTATTGCAGTTTTTTTTATTTTTTATTCAAGTAATCTATTAATTTATTTTTACTTGTTATCCTTTTTTCAGCTTCAGAAAGAATACTAAGTTCAGCGATATACTGAATACTATTGGGATAGAACAAATCCTTAACGTCTTCAAATGAAAATCCCTCTGCCATTAATAATTTCTTTGTTTCATTCATTAATTCTTCATAAGAAAGACCTATTTCAAAAACGAAATGATCTTTTAGAAACTTATCAATGTCTACAGTTAGCTCTAATTCACTAGTTTCATAATATTTTTTTATTTTGGCTTTATCTTCTGAGGTTTTACTAGCTTTACCAAGTAAGTCCTTAATACTCTGTTCTTTGGGAGGCTTGATTTTCGATATATATTTACTAATATAATCAAAATTACTTGATGATAATATTTCCTCTATATGTAATTTCGTAATTTCTTTTACGCCTACTTTTTCATTAGGAAAATAAGCATATAAGACATATTTTAGGCTTAAAGTATTATTATCTAAAAAGTGGCACAACATTTGAAGAATAGGTTTATAAATATCTGATAAATTATGCCGAACTTTTGATTCGTGATACTTACATTGTATCGCATTTGTTGCATTACAATTTTTAACATCAATATCTTCTATTATTCCCTCTATTTGTATCTCATCTTTATCAGTACTACTCAAAATGGCATTTAAAGTTTTACTGAATTGGTACAAAAAACCTTTTATTGTATGGTCAGCCTCTCTACTCATCATGTCCTCCTATGAATGCATATTGTACTAATGCATTCTTTATTTGTTAACCATTAGTAACTTTAAATCTAACTACATTAATTTTACATCATTTCCTGAAATTACCCAATATTCGACATACTATTATATACTGCTCTTGAACAGCTTGATATTGATTTCTTATGTTTTAGGGATATCAATAAAAAAATGCTACAGGCTACATGAATTTCATTTAATAAAGTCATGTAACCTGTAGCATCTTCTGAAGATTTTCACATCAATATTTAATCTGTTTGGCTAACATACTTTCTGATTTCTGTCATTATCGCCTCATCATTTATGTATTGCACAATTCTTTGGGTAAGCAACTTATTTTCAAACATAGCTTTACGAATATCCGAATGAGATCTCACATATTTAAGATCATTCGCATCATCAATTATTACCTTCACCAGTAAAACTTGTACCAGAAGAGGATCATCTGTCCTATCAATCCATTGCCACGCTTGTTCGGTTAAAATCATATTATATTTTTCATTAACAAACGCAGCCAAAATAAGCTTTAGTTTTTCTAAAGGTACAGAGATAAATTCCTTTAAAGCCCCTTCTCCTTCTCTGTTTAAGAATGTCTTAATACTATAGGCGATTGCTTTTAATGTTAATTCTTGTTCATCAGTTAATATAATAGTGTCACCGTCAAAGTATAGAAAAGCATCCTCGTCAGCTAAATACATTTTGTCTTCAGTGGAAGCTTCTGAAATTTCAAGAGCTGGACGAATTTGATTATTGAAGGCCAATAATTGTTCTTCTATTTTAGATATCTCTTGTTTTAATAATGATTCAATTGCACTTGCTGAATCAGGTAAATACTCACCTAAAATTTTCACAGCATCAGTTAACGGGATATATGTTTTTATCTCCCTGCCAGCAAACATCATATCCAACATTACTGAACCGAACTGCCATTCAACTATTTCGGGATGACCTGAAACTTTAGCAAATAAGTCTAAAAAGGAGAACTTTTCTCTTGGCAAGCAGACCCATGTTCGGGCAATGGCTCTAATTACTTCTGAATCAGAAAACTGCGGTCCATATTTGGGTTTACATATGATATCAAGTAAATTATTTAAATCAGCCGTTGTATTAATGAAATAAATTAACAATTTCAATGCGCCAAGCTGGTTAGGAGAAGAATATGCTTTTAATTCATTGCCTAACCAATCCAAAAAGGTAGTTCTAGAGAGGCAAGTATAAATAATCTTAAACTTTTCTTCTTGGTCAGCAATCATCCATTTATTAATGAATTGAACCTGTTCCATTTCATTATTAAGATGCGTTGTTCTGGAAAGTAACTTGTCAACATCTACTCTTACTGGAATTTCGATTGGTGATGACAGATATTGATCAGCCCATTGTTTTGCCTTCACACATTGATTATAATCGATATTGCCACTCACCAAACTTTTATTTGGCAAGCGGCTCTCAATCAACATTGCAATTGCCAAAATGAACAGATGATATTCATAGCCCTGTGTTTTAGAATTAAAAACATCAGTCTGTAACCGGTCCTCTTCAAACAAAATATCTTTTTGGCTGCTTTCTAATTTAGCTGATTGATAATGACTGATATCCCTATACAAAGTAAAATTTTCTGCAAATCTTTTACTTTGTAAATCCCCTCTAATAACCCAATGTCGTTCTTGACCTATTTTTTCAAAAGCCTTCACATAGATTGGCAGCTCATATCCAAAAAATTCCCGTTCAACAACATCTGCAAAAGGAAAGGCATTTACTAACTTTAAACTTTCATCATAAACTTGATCCCAATCTAAAATAGATATACTATTAGGTATTATAGATAGATTAATATACGTTCCCACTTTTAAATCTCCTTAACTCTTATAATCTATTTTGGGGCATTGATTTTTCTTTTATTTTTTTGTCAGTCATTGGGGATACTAAGATACTAAGACCAAATTCCCCGTAATCCCACATCACAATCCAAGGAAAAGTTCCCTCTGGCAAAATAAAATCCCTTTCTTCTAAGGGTTTAATTGGTTCCTTTTTAGCAACGCATCCATGAGATAAAGTGGCAGGATGAATTTTTACTAATCTACCCGTGTCATTAAAATAGACTAATTTCATTAAAGTAACACTCCTTTTATTCGATTAATTTCCTAGCCTTGCAAAGCTCTCCTTTTATGTCTTGAATTAATGATATTTCCTTCCAATTTATTCGTTAACAATAATAGCCAGTAAAAATTAATATTATTCATACGGTCTTAGGTTTTTATTTTATTGAAATAACAGGTATAACATTTTTTAAAGTTGAACACCCTAGAATCGTTAGTGCAATTTGTATGTCAAAGAAAAGAAGAAGTGCCATTGTGCATTTCTTCTTTTCCTTAATTGATAAAAAAATCTAATAAATTTAAGATTTGCTATTAAAACGACAAAAACTCCAAGATATAATGATTCCTGATTAACCGGTTAAATCAAATTTTAATAAAGTAACCAAACAAGCGAAGCCCGCAGGTTACATGATGTTATCTAATTGGATAACCATGTTCTGCGGGCTTTTTGTATTTGGATTTAGAAAACAACACGAAAAAGAGGAAGGAGGGCAATATTTATGCAAGGCAAAAAGGAGAACCTAGATACCGCGAAAAACACCAAGCTTGATCTCAAGGTAATCTATGATATTTGCGAAGAATATGGCATTTCAAAAGAGATTATATCTATTTTCACACTATTTGAAAGGAGAATAAAGAATGAACAATATAATACAAGAACTTAATCTTCCGGGTGGAAATACTCGACCGGTTGTATTTATCCGTAGGTCTAAGTCCGTTTCTACACCAGCTAAGGAAGTTGAGATTCAACTAGAGTTAGACCTATTAAAAGAAGTAGATTCTGATACTGCTAAGAAGAAGGAATAAAAATGATACTTCCTGTTCATAATGGTGACATCATTGAACAGGAGGGATACTTTTGACAAAACCCAAAGTAATGAGCATCACATATTCTGAAGAGATGCCCGAAGAATCATCCATCTTATTATATAGGCTGATTGAAAAATTGATTTTAGAATCGTTGCCAACTGATCCCCATCTAATAGGACTTTTCTTAAAGGGGTCTTTAGATGAATTTAAAAAATAGAAAAGGAGTAAACGGTGAAGAGAAATATGAATAGAACCATTATAAAAACAATTACAGGTGAATATAAACGTACTAGTTCTGGAGGACAAGACCTTGAATTGCAAACTAGCTCAAACATGGAATATTTAAATGATATTCCCTCTGATGCGAAATTAACTTTTACTGATTTTGATGTATCAGCAACAAAACTCACAATGGACGAGAGGCCCGCTCTTATGAGAATGATAAAACTGATTGAACAGGGGCGTATTAACCGGGTTGTGGTGTATGAACGGGATCGACTTGCAAGAAATGTATATGAATATATTTATATTGTGAAAATTTTCTACGAGTATAAGGTGGATGTAATTTTTACAGCTTCAGATGCTCCATCCTTTTCAAATGATTTGTTTTTAGAGACATGGTATGGCTTGTCAGCACAATTTGAAGGAAGTAGAATCTCGACTCGCTTATCTGATGCTAGAAAGAGAAATCCCTCATCAATGATTGGATTTAATAAAAAAAATAATTAAACATCAAAAAGGACAGTCGCAACGTTTCTATACACCAGATCCGAAAAATAAAGATGCGTTGTTTAATTTGTTTACAGAATTCGCAGAGGTTAAAAGTCGGGAACAAATTTTTGAAGTTCTCATGAAATATCGAGCCTTACTCGATAGAAATGAATTTAGATTGCTTGATATTCTCAGCACCCCCTTCTTTGCTGCACATTATGAAGGGCCAGATGGGACATATCATAAATTAACCAATGTCGAACCTATTATCCCAATCAAACTTTTCAATGACGTTCAAGTTAAGCTAGATGAATTTGAACACGGACTTAACCACGGAATCTCGTTATCACAAAAATCAGCATATATCACACCAATCTGCTGTAAATGTCAAAACGAGTTAAAATTACAAAAAAGGGAAAATTGGGGAATCAGGAACATATTATTGCTCTAAACATAAAAAGTACTCCATTAGTGTTACGGAACTTCATGAAACAATCTTAGAGTCGCTTAAATTGGAGCTTTGTAAGATTAACTTTGAGTCAATCCAAAAAATTACGCATAAGGCAATTAATAGACATATCCAATATCAACAAAAAGACTTTGACGAAACTTACTCAACTCTTGAAACTTATTGCATCAAATTTTCTCTGCTTCATAAACCTACTGATGACCTATTAACTGTAAATAGGGCTATGAATCAAATTTATCAGTTAAAAGAAAAGTTGTCTAATATAGAAAATCAGATAGTTGCCCTTCAGACTGTGAAGGGAGAAGTCAAGGCACTGAATGAGATTGTTACTTCAAAGCTGACTAATTTAACGGAGAAACAATACTTTGATTTAGCTGATTTATTAATTTCAAATGTTCAAGTACACGATGACTATGTACTGCTATCTTACTTTTTTAATGATTTCTTTGAGAAGGGAGCTTAACGAAAAGATGTCGCCAATAAATGAAAAACTTTTAAAAGATGCTATAGGCATTGCTAGAAGATCAGACATTAAACAACAACATAATGCTTCTATCGAAACACAGTCAGAAGAAATTCGAATACGTGCATCACGTGAAGGCTATAGGATTGTTGAAATATTTATTGATGATGCAAATAGTGCTTATCATAAAGTTGTCACAAGAAGAAAGGCGATGACCGACTTATTAGACGCCGCTCTTTCGCAAGACCTAAATATTGAAGCAGTATTTTTCTACGAAGAATCGTGTGTCTCAAGACAATTCTTTGATTTCACCTTATTTATTCATGATGTAATAAAAAGGGATAAGCCCCATATGAAATTTTTCTCTACCTGTACTTTCGGGGAATGGGATCCTTATAAAGTAGAATCAATTATTAAATTTGCAACAGCTGCAAGTGAATCTGTCAGTAAGTCAAGGCGAGCAAAAGATGGTCAAAAAAACGCATTGGCAAAAAAGGAACGCCCCGGATCTAATACACCTTTTGGCTATAAACTTTACTTCCCTAATGCAGAAGGTACAGCTAACAACCCAAATCACATTAAAGGCGAACAAGTTCTTCACGCTGATGCTGCAATGATTGTATTGTTCATCTTTTACCTTGCTTCATGGGGGCATAGTCAAAAAAGTATTGCCGACTTATTAAACGAAGCAGGTATTACCTCTCCCAAAGGAAAAGAATGGAGTAGCGGAACAATAGATTATATCTTGGATAATGACCAGTATCTAGGTCATTTACCTTGGAATATTCGAGTAAGCCGTAATACTAGTCGAAAAAAGCAACGCGGCGAGTACACTCTTATTTTTCATCATCATGAGCCAATCATTAATGTTCGCTTATGGAATCTAACTCATCAAACCATTGAACTCCATAAACGGAATGGTAAGAATAACAGTTCTTCCTTCTTCCTAAGAGGGCTTCTTTGTTGTCAAAAGTGTAATGAGGTTTTGATTCCAAAAAATGAGACTCCACAGCACTCAAAACGAACCTATTTAGTTTATCGATGTACTTCTTGTAAAAATAAGCTAGTAATGGAGGATATCCATAATGTAATTCTAAAAGAACTATCTTCCAAATGGTATGTAATGTTAGCAAACATGGAGCAAAATATTGTGAAACTAATTTCTAAAAGAAAATCAAAGATTGAACAACATCGAAATTCAATTAAAGAACAGTTACAGATGATCACCTTTAAGGAAGATTTCTTGGTTGACTCTCCTGAAAAGGTTACTCAAAATAGTGATTGGGACTTTATATTATCAGTTAGTAAAACCAAATTAAATAGAGAACTATCTAAAGCAAATACATTTATTGAACACATCAATTTATTAGAAGAAGGGCAAAACTCAAACAAGTTGTTCTCATTATTAAAGCTAAATAACCTGAAAGAAGCAGAAATTCGAACACTACTGTTAACATTATTTAAAAGAATTAATGTTGACTTTGAGAAAGGCAAACTGCTTTATGTAGATTATAAGTTAGCTCCTTTTGCTGAAATTGATCAATATTTTGAAACCATCAATCAATAGATGTGCTACTATTTATTACGCTTAGCTTTTATGCTAGGCGTAAATTTTTTCAGTAACATCGTACTTGGTATGTTACCGAATACCTAGTGGAATCACTTGGTATGTTACCGAATGAACCACTTAATGTAAATCAACTGAACATAACTTAATTGACCAAAACCCTTGATATCAAGCATATTCGGTGGTTATAATTCTGCAACCTAACCAGAACAGGATACTGTTCATATCATGTTACCGAATAGATTATTATCATTCTTGACAGGTTACCGAAAAGTTAAACACATATATTAGGATCTTTAAAATTCTATTCAAAAAATGCAGGGGTAGTTTATCAATCCTCCCGTTTATTAAGCAGTTTTTTATGCAATCAGGACGGTTTCTTATTTTCCACTATCATCAATTTTTATCCCTTTAGCCCTATCTGCTAAAAATAAATTTACTAAATACAAATTTTGTGGCTGCACAAATCGACTAATTTAATTTATAATTGTATAATATGGTCTTTATTAAATTTGAAGGTGGAGTAGATGGAAAATATAAAGTTTTAGACTTATTTGCCGGAGCTGGAGGATTAAGTCTTGGATTTAGCCAAACTGGTAGGTTTGAAACTGTAATGGCTGTAGAAATTAATGAAAATGCAGCTAAAACATATACTCAAAACCATAAAATCAAAGTTAATACCCAAGATATTAGAAGTATAGATTTTAGTGATTACAAAAAATTTCCGAAACTTAGAGATGTTTCCGTAATAATTGGCGGACCTCCCTGTCAAGGTTTTTCGAACGCAAACCGTCAGAAGAGCGAGTTGTTTTCGAATAATAACCTTTTAGTTAAAGAATTTATAAGAGCAATAAAAGAAGTCCAGCCAAATTCATTTGTAATGGAAAATGTGAAAACTATTAGTTCAGATAAACACAAATTCTTCGTAACCAATGGTGAACTAGAAGAAATAGCTTCAATTGGTATTCAAATTAAAGAGGAAGATCTCTTTATCGGCAACTCGGAATTTCTTAATGAACAGCTTATGAACTTATATAATGGAAAAAAAATTTCATGTTCGTTTGCAAATACCAACTTGATCGCTAAACTCAAATCCCTTGTTAGATATGCGAATAAACACAAAAGTGTTAAAGGTTTTATTGATAAAAATTCCAGTTTCTTTAATCGTTATATTCCAAATTGGAATCAACATTTTAACACTTACGAATACGAAGAACTAAGAGATCTTATAAGTAATTTTAAATTAGTTCTTGAATCTAATACAAACAACGAAGACTGTTCTTCAACCTTACTAGCCCAAGCAAAACAAATTATAGAGATACACAATATAACATTAATTTTCAAAGAAATTGTTGAGAAAAAATTGAATGTTCAACTGCATTTACTAAGAAGGATAAAGGAATTTTTGTTAAGGGTTATACCTTTACCGTTATCGATTATTTACTAAAAACCTTTGAGTCCCTTGGTTATCTATTAGATTATGATGTATTAAATTCTGCTCATTTTGGGGTTCCTCAAGAAAGAAACCGATATTTTATTATTGGTCATAAGGATTCGCAACCCTCACTTCCTACTTCAATTTTATCTGAGGAAGAGTTTTTTAATATTGGACACGCTATTGAGGATCTTGAAGAACTCCAGCCTAGTTTTAATGCAACAGATAATTCACAAATTAAAAAGAACCAAAACGTTTGACCATCCATTAAATAAATATCTTAACGCAGATATTGAGTTACTATCTAATCATGTAGTTACACAATCAACAAAAACCGCACTTAAAAGATTTGAAAGTCTTACTCCCGGTCAAAATTTTCACGATTTAGACGATTCATTGAAATCTACTTATACCGATACTAAAAGAACTCAAAATACAATCTATAAAAGATTAGATTATAAGGATGTTTGTAATACCGTTGTAAATGTACGAAAATCTATGTGGATACATCCTATTAAAAATAGAGCGATTAGTATCAGAGAGGCAGCTAGATTGCAATCATTCCCTGATGACTATATTCTTATCGGTACAAAAGATTCTCAATATCAACAAATAGGAAATGCAGTTCCACCACTACTGGGTAGAGCAGTAGCCGAGCAGTTACTGTCTAGTCTTAATGATAAGCCACAAAGGTCGTTAATGCAGCTATTCAATAAACAAAAAGAAGCAGTTCACTAAAATTAATGAACTGTTTCTTTTATATGTTCCTTTATGTCAGCGTATTGCTCATCAACAAATCTTTCCCAACATTCTTTTCTCTTACACCATTGAGTTACATTAGTCCCAGCTACAGGCGGGTTGGTAATATGTTTCCAAGTATATGAGGCAATGATTCTCAAGTTATTTTGAAGCTCAAAACTGATACTTTGTTGTTCCCATATTTTTAGAAAATCTAACTTCTCTTTATAAATGTAAGATAACATCGAGATAGTATATGTTATTACATTTGCTTTGTAACCGGGAAAATCTAATTCTTTAATTATCTTGTCGCAGGTATTAAATAGTATCCCTTTTGCCACTGTTTCTTTAAAGAATACTGACTCTACATTAATACCTTTTTCCTCTAAAAGACTGATAAAAGCTTCAAAGTTTGTCTCTCCACCCTTACTAACAATGTGAGGACTTTGGTTCCACGACATATAATATTTAGCAATATTCGTTTTACTCAGTACCTTATTTTTGGGTATTTTCTTTTTTGAAAAGCTTTCTTTTTGGCTGGTGTAGTTTGTCTATTCACTTCTACTAGATATTGTCCCCTTGCCCTCTCAAAAAACCATTTAGAGCTTGATTTAGTACCATCACTTGACGGAATCCATGTAGTTCTCGAAATAGTTTCTAAATGTATTAAGCTAGGATGATTTGCTTTTAAATCTGACATTGAGATTTTATTTTGTGTGTTTGCATATTCAGAAATCTTCGCTGTCATATTATTCAATCCAATATCCGATTGCACTACTGTTAACTTTACTTGAACAAAGACATCTGATAAATCAATGCCTTCTTTTAGTGCATGAAAAACTGAAGCAGTTGTTTGACCACCGTTAACGATTTGCCATCCTTTAAACTCTTTAACTTTAAAAAGGTTAGAACCTTCAGAGGCTACTTCTAATATCGCAGCTTCTGCAACGGTTGAAATACCGTTATTATAGGCCACAAACATTTCCTTATTTTTTCTAAGAGTGTCTCTTATTCCTCTATTAACATTTCCCCTTGCTTGTAAGAAAGACCGCACATTTCTTTCAATAAGGCGTTGTCCCCACACTTCATAAGACATCGCTAATAAATCGGCCGGTATAAAACCCATATAACAATCGAAATGAACATTTTCATTGTTTGGAACTTTTATTAGCTCAAAAGTTTTTCCAAATTGTATTTCAAAATTGATTTCAATATTATCTAGGCCTTGCGTTTCATTGATCAACTGGTAGAGTCTTTCAATATCCCAAATTTGATATTTAACCTTCAGTCCCTTTACTTCTGGGAGTATAATTCTCTCATTCGCCTTATATAAATTGTTTGTAAGCATGAAAAACTCAACAGATTTGATTGATTTACCATGTTGCTCAAAAATAAGCTGAGCTAGTGGGTAATCTTCTGCTGTTTCTTCCATTTCATTTTTCATACCTGATATAGATTTAGAATAATACTTAACAACTCTTCTCAGAGTTTTTTCAACATTAGCCTTACTAATGGTTTTGCCAAATTTGTACCTATCATATTCTGCTATAAAAATACTTAGAGTTTCTTGTTCCTCATTAAAAGAATAAGCATTAACTTTCAACCCTTGACCAGACTTTTGACCAAAACTCAGCTCTATATCTGTGATAATTCCATTTTCCGAAAGATATTCTCCCATCTTTTCTACAAATACCTGCTCTGAATTTGAAGCATTATCATATTGACTATCTATCTCTTCAATAAATGTAGCAATAAAATCTTCTAGTTTCATTGAATGACTTCCTTTACCTTATAAAGAACTTGTTCTTCCTTAATTTGAAATGAATTGCAACTATCTAATGAAAGCTGATATTTAACATTTAAGATACCTAAAGGTAATATGCTTTTTGTGATTCTAGGAAACTCGTCTTCAACTGAAAAATAGAAGGTATCCTTGACGATAAATTTTACTAATTTTTCCTTATTTAAGTTGAGTTCAATAATACCACAAGTAAATAACTTATTATTAAATTCATGTAATACATCAGGATAATCATTGAGTAAAAGCTTAATATCATTAATCGTATCTAATATAGTAACACCTAATCTATTAGACTTTTCAAGCATAATACAATAAAGATATAACTCTAGCTCTTGAGATGTCTCCAATTGGTCCTCAGCACTTATTGTTACCCTATATGGTTTTCCAGCACTTGATGTTTTTATTTCAATTCCAACATTGCCAATCTGAAAATCAACTTTTTCCTTATCTACACCATACCAAGATGAAATTATACTTCTTGGGCTACTTGTCGATTTTAGCGCTTGATAGATGAATATAAGTTCACCTAACAGCCCCTGTTGTTGCTGTTCTGACATTCCAGTTGTACTGTTCTTGGAAAAAAATGCCTTCCACTTAAATAAAACCTTTTTTAATCTAGATTGAAGTTGGTTTAGATTAATTGAATCAATAATGAATTCTAATATATCTCCAACAAGGTATTCGAAAATTTCATTAGCAATCAAATCCTGCTGTTCAAAAACTAAGAACCAACCATCCTTGTTTGTAATTGGATTAAACATCTTTTTTTGATATATATTGATACCCTTCCAAGTCGGAAATTTATCAACTGTATCCTTTTCTATTATTCTGGTTAATCCTAAGAGAAGAAGCCTCTTGTGTTCCGTGTTTATTGCAAGGAAAATAGATGTAAAGCCAAGATCTTTTATGAGTCTTGCCTTTAACTGCGATTCTAGCAATACACCAACTGAAACACTATTATCTATCTCTTTATATGTTAATCCAATTCGTTCCAATCTTCTTCATCCTCAGCAAGTGAACTATTAACAACATAGTCAACCTCAGTATTTTCACTATTACTTTCAGGGAAAGATATCGCAAAACCAAATGGTTTATTCCCTTGATTGAATGTGTACTTATCAAGCGGTTCATGACGTAAAGGGTACAGGATCAGTAAACCATTTTTAGGATTACGTATGGATCTTGCCTTTTTGGAGGCAGCCTTTTTGTTTCGTTTACCCTTTTCTAGATTAAGAATATTTTGAGCATCCTTGTATTGATCATCATTATAGTCATAAAATTCATGTCCAGCAGAAGTTAGAGTCTTTATTGATGTAAAGTCTATTCTCCCCTTTGTTTCTATCCCTGTACGCCTAATACCCTCTCCTAGTTTTAAATGAGCAAACTCAGTTTTATCTTCGCCAACATTAATTAGAACAACCGTCCAATTTAAAAGTTCATGTTCCTCTGCTCTCTTTTCTATATATTTAGACAAGCTTTTGCTGTTTGCCCTAGACGCAGATGACACGGTTTGATATTCTTCTAAAAAATTTACTATCTGTTCATACCCTACACGTTCCCAGTAATAGTGATTATTTTTCCCGGAATTCACCCTTAAATCTGGGGTATATCTCTTTGTATACTTATCTTGAATACTTGATACCAGCCTTGATACTGCATCGAAATTTTTCTTGTGAAAGTCACTATTGTTTATAGGAAACACGGTTGTCTGGATCAATTCATTGCTATAGTCCACTTTTATTTGTTTGGCCGAACGCATTTTCAGGGTACTTGTAATATACATATCTGGATGGGACAGTACCTTTAGTAAGAATTCATTTGGCGTTGCTTTTATCTCTGCCATATAATCTAATTGACCTCTAAGTTCCTCTGTTGCGGATGCGATGTGCTGGAACCAAGAGATAATTTCTCCTGTTGTATAAATTCTGCAAACATCCATGTAATTCTGTCTATATCCAAACCATCTTCCCATCTGCATAAGGGTATCGTACATTTTGCTAGCTCGTAAATAATAACTGACCGTCAATCCTTCTAAAGTTAAACCTCTTGATAACTTGTCTCCACCAATTGCAATAACGTTTAAACCAGTTTCTTTGTAATCGTTATATTCTAGCGAATCTTTACTATTACCGTTAATCTCTTTTATCTTAATAGAGTTAATAGTTGCATTCAACTCTTGTTCCGCTATTTCCCAAGTAATGCTATTCTCTAGATTACTATCGAAATGATTTGGGAATTTCCCCCTTATTTCCGCTAACTTTTCAGAATTATATTCAGAATCAAAAAATGATTTTATTCCTAAATAATGTGGGCCTAATTTATTGCTATGTTTAACATCATTTTTTATCTCTCTTATCTCTTCTACAACTAAATCTTTCACTCTCTTCTGAACATCTTTAAACCTAGTTGTATGGATTAACATTGAGTTATGAACATTTATTTGGCCTCTTAATTTTCTAATAGTAGTTGCAATTATAAATGCATATATACTCTCTACTAATGAAGTGGGTAGAATACAAGGTTCATGATCTTTTTTATGTTTAAACGGTAGAAATTCTTCATGGTAATCTATCTCTTTTATTAATGGTGGTTTAGAAGATACTTCATCCTCCGAATCCAATAAGAAAAATTCTGATGGGCCAACATAATTCGAAGGTTTCGGTAGGTTAATAATAAAATCTTTAGGAAATAAATCTTCACCATGTTGATTGGTTGAACCATATTGGTTAATAAAGATATTTGCAAAGGGAGTCGCAGTATAACCAACGTATGCTCTTTGTTCAAAGGTATTGTATATATCTCTAATATACATATTAATCTTAGATGGGTCATAGTCAGGTATCAAATCACCATTCTCATCATAGATGTCTGCAGTATTTACGGATGCCTGATCCGCTTCATCGTCTATCATAAGAAACGGTATATTCGGTACTGTCTTAAACGAAGCATTAGGATCACTCAGTCTAGCTAAGGGACTTGTTGTTCTAAAATACTTTAAAATACTTTTTAATACACTTACATTTTTTTCACAACCAATAAAAGTGGTTGAACCTTTGGTTGTATATTAACTTTTGCTTTGCTTGCAGTAAAATCTCCTTTTTGATCCCTAGTAGTTAAGGAGAATACTTCAAAGAAATTCTCTCCGAAGAGCTTACCTACACCAATAGCGTTCATTTGGTTTTCTAATGCATCCTTTAGCTTATCTTTACTAGTTTCATAGCCTAGCACTTCTTCGTCTAATCTCATTTGCGTTTGTGATCTTAAATCATTGTGCATACCAGCAAGAACAATAATTAATTTAAATCCAGCATCAAATGCTTTATTTATTACAGCCGTATAGTTTGCTGTTTTACCAGATTGAACATAACCAACAACTATTCCTCTTCTATCATATTTTCTACCTTCCACAGATGGATCTTCCAGAAGTTCTATGATAGATTCACTAGTATCGTCAAGTGAATTCACGACATTAGGGGACCACATTTTTCCGACAAAAGATACTTTTTATACCTATTCCAGTATTTAAATTTAATCGAATGCTTCTTTGCTGGCAGCCAAGGTATATGTTCACTATCATCGTGATTTAACAATATGCTTTTATGTGTCATTGTTATATTGAGGCTTTTTATTAAATCCTCTTTTAATTTAATCTTCTCATTTTCTGATAACTCAAACACAACACTAGCCCGTTCGATAGCTTTAACAATTTCATCAATGAGGTTTATGTCATCCATATTAAGTTTTTCTAGGATTCTTAGTGCTGTATCTCTAGCATCATTATACATAATGGCCTCCTATTATTTCATAAACGATTCTTTTTAATTCTTCTTCGGAATGAAAACTAAAGCTATTGTAGTTAGATAATTGTTCCATAATTTCATCCAAGCTATAGTTATTCTCTCTAAAAATATCAATTAGCATTTTAATTTTATTTTTCTGTTCAGGAGTTATTTCCTCTACTCTAGTTGCTGCTGGTTGATTTACATTAAATGAAACTAGATTTGCAGGACAGTATTCCTCAACATGAAATAAATAAAACTTTAACTTTGCTGCAAAATCTTCATTAGACTCAAAAAGGTCTTTTAAATAGCTATTATTTCTATTTAAACGAAAATAAGAATTAGTTTTTGTTGAAACTTGCTCCCATATATAATCATTTATCATGTTATTTTCGGGAGATTTACTGACACTTCTTTGGTAAAAAACCTCATGAGATTTTTTCCTTGTCTTTTTACCGTATTTTTCTAAGTATACTTATTAATTCCTGTGGGGGTTTTGCATTTGTATTTTTTTATATCAATCTGCCAATTAAAATCTGACTTATTTGTTATATCTAATTTAACTCGTGCTAACTTAGATGATTCTTCACGACCAAAAAGATGTAGCCAGCTTCCAGCTACTAATAATCTCTTATTTCTATAAATATAAAAACCTTGTTGTTCTAACCATCCTTTAGGTCCTGCTGCTTTTTCATATTCTATTTGTGTTAGCTTAGTATGGTGTGGAAGGATGTACGGTTGAATAATAACTATATCGTCTTTAACCAGTACTGATTCAGGAGGTAATTCCTGAGTGGCGATTTCTTTGCTTGAGAAAGGGTCCCACGGTGAGATATTATTACCATTTAAGTATATTTGTATTTTATTTGCCCCTTCTAGAAATCTATGAAAAACCATAGCTAAGTGGTCTTCCACCATGCTGATTTTATTAAAGAACTTTTGGTACCTTTTTGGATGTGTATGGTTCTTCAACAACCCTATCCAAGTTTTCAATTAACACAACAGTCCCTGTTGAATTTTCTATAGAACCTAAAATCTCAGATGACTGTGTATCAAATGGTTGTTTTAATAGGTTCCATTTATTCGTATCTGCAATATAATCTAAATCCCAACAACGCGTAAAGTGCTGTTCGTTCTTTTTTGTTAGGACTGTTAGGCGTTTTCCCAATGAAAATGAAGCAGTCTTTAATCCCATTCCAAATCTACCTAAAAGACCTTGCTTTCTTTCATCATTGGGATTAGCTGATCCAACCTTCATTGCGATAATCAAATCGTTTTCACCCATACCAAAACCATTATCTTCTATACGAACATAACTCTTATCCCCATCCCATACCATGTCAATTTTTATAATAGAAGCCTTCGCATCAATACTATTATCCAATATATCTGCAATTGCAGTTTCAAAACTATATCCTATTGCTCGTAATGAATTAATTAAAGGAGCAGCATCAGGTAATACAATCTCACTATCAAAAGTATGCAAGTTTTATATCCTCCTAGCCTCAAAAAATAACTTGGTAATTTCTAAACTCAATATTCCACTAACCCGTTTTTTATTATCAATAATTACTTTTGACATTCCAAACTATCCTTTAGAGAAGTAATTCTCAATCCAAATATAGTTCAATAATAACATATCAATAAAAAGCAAAAGGATTACAAATCCTTCCTTATGCCTAATTTATACCTAATTATACCATCTATGTTAAGTCGAAATTTATAAATAAAAATAAAAAAAGAACTTAAAACGAAAAACAACCGAAAGTATACTATTTCAGATTAACCGGAGAATTTGAAAACTTTCTTATAAGGGAGTTCTGAGCTAATAAATAGATTTAAAAGCATATTTTTATAGATAGGACTTCGAAAATGAAAATCCGAAGATACAATGTATTCCGATTAACCAATCCATTTTTATAGGAAAAGGGGTGGAAAACGAGAACACAAGATCACTTTATGTAATAAATACAATTAAAGACATTTACTTTATAAAAAAACAAAAGGAGAACCAAAAAATAGAAATGTGCAATTTATATCCGAACAGCAAGTAAAAACAATACAGATCATCACTTAAATATACAATCTGAGCAACTCAAACAATTTATCTCAAATCGTAATTGGCAGTTATACAATTCTTATATTGATATTGGCTCAGGACCAAATAAGTATAAGAATTTACAAGAGATTGTGAATGATGCTCAAAATAATAAATTTGATATTATTCTTTCAACTGATCCAACAAGATTATTTAGAAATCCTAAACTATCAGCTAAATTGAAGAAACTTTGTGAGATTGGTGCAATTCAAATTATGACGTTAAATGGCACCATAAATACTCTGCAAGGAAATGTAGATATATTTAGTCTTTACGCTTGGATTGTAGAACAAGAATCCACAAACCTTAGCGAAAGAATTAAATATGGCAAAAAGAAACACTTATTAGAAAAGCAAAGCTAAAATTCCAATATTGTAACCCAATAACAAGCGAAAACCGCAGAGGTTACTTAGTCACTAATCATTAGAGGGCTAAGTAATCTTCTGCGGTTTTTAATTTGAAAGGAGCATTCTCAATGCAAACAAGTAAAATTTAAAAAAGGCGTGCTATATATCCGAATGAATTCTGCACCATTCAAACATCTAAAAAAAGCGGAAGGAATACTATCTGAATTCCTAAATGATTATCGTAATTATGTATCTAATATGAACATCAAAGGAGATTACTATGGAAAATCAAGAAATTAGAGCAGCTATTTATTGCCGTACATCTGTAAATAATTATATAAATTTATACGACCAACAACAAAAACTAAAAAAATAATGCGAATGAAATGGGAATTGCCCAAGTTACAATTTTTCAAGATATGGTTAGTTCTCAAATTATTAAGGACCGTCCAGCATTAAACCTTTTATTACAACTATCTCAAGAAAAGCAATTCGATGTGGTCATTATTGAATCGTTATCACGTATCTCTCGGTATGTAAAAGAATGCGAAAATATTTGTAACAAGCTTTATAAAAAGAATGTCACGTTAATCGTCCACGACTTAATTAGTGGAGGGTCACTTTATGAGTAAGAAAACACTTTCGGTAGAACGAATCTACACAGACCCTAAGCTAGCATTTGCTCAGGTAATCAAAGCAATCATTGATAATAAAATCGAGGAACTTGTCAATACTGCTAACAAGGTGAACACTGCTACATCTCAATCAAATGAAAAGGAGCATGATGCTTCATGAGATGTGCAATCTATATTCGAGTTTCAACAGATAAAGAGGAACAAAAAGCCTCACTCAAATATCAGAAAGAACTTTTCTACAAATTTATTGAAGAAAAAGGATGGGACATCAACGAATTTTACGTAGATGTTCAATCCGGAACAACAGCAAAGAAGAAAAAATCTTCAACGAATGATTGAAGATGCTCATGCAAAAAAGTTCGATATCATCTTAGCCAAAGAATTATCTCGTCTCGCTCGTAATGGTGAATTATCATACAAAATCAAAAACCTTTGTGAAAATCAAGGTATTCACATTATTACACTAGATAATGCGATCAACACACTAACTGGAAATACCAATATGTTTGGCCTATATGCTTGGATGTATGAACAAGAATCTCAAAATACAAGTAATCGTGTAAAGGAAACATTAAAAACCCGTGCAAAAAACGGCTTGTTTAAAGGTTCGAATCCTCCATATGGGTATGAGGTTAGAGAAGGGAAGCTTTACATCCGTAATGATGAGACATCTGAAATTGTGAGACGAATTTTCCGGGAGTATCTTGAAGGAAGTGGTAGAGAAAGTATCGCTCGACGTTTATACAATGAGGGAATTAGAACACCTGCTGATGTAGCAGGCAAGATTAACGCGAGTGACAAGTGGAATGATTCCACGATAAAGCTAATCTTAACTAATCCTCATTACGTTGGAGATTTAGTTCAAGGCCGTACTACTACAGTGAGTGTCACAAGCAAAAAACGGAAGAAACAAGACAAAGATGATATGTTTATCATTGAAAATACTCATGAAGCGATTATCTCACGGGATATGTTTGAAGCGGTACAAAATCTGATGAAGCAACGGAAGAAATTCATTACAGCTCCGAAACTACATTTGTTTACAAACATCTTATTCTGCGCTGATTGCGGAAAAGGGTTGTGGTTTCGGAGTAATAGACAAAATGGTTATATTTGCGGCAGTTATGCTCGTCATGGTAAAAAATCCTGTAGCGCTCATACCATCAAAGAGAACTTTCTCAAAGAGACGATTTTGTATGATATCCGAAAGCTTGTTCAAGAAATTGATAAGGAACAATATTTGAAAGAGCTTGAAGCAAAGTCTAAGAAATCAAAGAAGGATATTCAGCAGAAGCTTGATAAACTCAATAAGCAAATTGATATATTGAAGAATCGAAAGAAGAACTTCATCAAAATGCTGGCTGATGAAAAGATCAAACATGATGAGTATTTAGATATGGTTGAGGATAACAACACCGAATTGGCCCAGTTAGTCGAAAAGAAAAATGAAATGTTATTGATGCTTGAAAGTGAACAAGTGATCGATAATATCGACAAGTTAAAACAAGAGCTTCTTCAGTTCCTTAACTTCGAAGAACTAACACCGGAAATTTTGCACCCGCTCATCAATCGGATTGATGTAAAAAAAGACGGCACACCGGTCATTCATTACCGATTTGCCGCCCCAACATTTGAATAGAAGCAGGTTTTCCCCTTATTGGGAGCCTGCTTCTTCTTTTAAAATCATCTGCGATACTACTTCAACATGTGCCGTCTGCGGGAACATATCCACCGGCTGCACGCTCTTCACCTCATACATCTTACTCAACATCTTTAAATCCTTTGCAAGCGTCGAAGGGTTACACGACACATATACGAACCTTTTGGGCTTCACCTGCATCACGGTCTTCAAGAAGCTCTCGTCACAGCCCGTACGAGGAGGGTCGACTACGATCACATCTGGCTTCCATCCTTCTTTCTTCCACTTTGGTAACCACTCTTCAGCTGTCCCTACTTCATACACTGCATTTGACACACCAAATTTCTCAGCGTTTTTCCGAGCATCCACAATACTTTCTTTAATCACGTCCATCCCTCGGATTTCACTCGCTCCATCTGATAGCCAAAGTCCGATGGTTCCAGATCCGCAGTACGCATCAACGATTTTTTCCGTTCCTGTTAATCCTGCGGCACGCTTTGCTTCATTATATAGCTTGACGGTTTGCTCCGGGTTGAGCTGGAAGAATGCACGAGCTGAAAGTTCATAAGTGAAGTCTTCAAGCTGTTCGTCAATTGCTTCTTTTCCAGCAACGTGGACTGTTTTATCGCCGAAAACAAGAGAGGTATTCTTTGGATGAATATTGTGCATAACACTCACCACTTCAGGTAATCTCTTGTTTATCTCTTCAACCAATAGTTCTTTGCGAGGTAGGTCCTGCGTGGCTGTAATCAATACCACTTGAACTTCTCCTGTTTTCACTCCCACACGGGTTACGATGGTTTTTACCGAACCTTTTCTTCCTTTCGGATCTGCAATTGGAATTCGGAGGTCCCGTAAATTTCTTTTACCGTAACGACCACTTTATTAACGTGTGGGTTTTGGACAATGCATTCAGGAATATCAATAAGCTTGTGTGAGTTTAAGCTATAAAGTCCTGCAATGATTTTCCCGTTTCGTTCGCCCACTTGGAATTGGCTTTTATTTCGGTAATGCCATGGATGCTCCATTCCAATTGTTGGACGGATGTCCATTTTGCCGACGTTAAAATCCGTGTATCGTTCTAACGCTTGGATGACGATGTCACGTTTTTCAACCAGCTGCTGTTCATATTTTAAATGCTGTAGCTGACAACCGCCGCACTCATCGTAGACGACACACGGTGGTTTCACTCGATGCTCTGAAGCTTTGCGAATTTTTACAACTTTGCCAGCAGCAAATTTATGTTTAATGTCGGTTGCCTCTACTAGTACTTCTTCTCCTGGAAGGGCACCTGGGACGAAAACGACCTGCTTTTTGAAATAGCCGACTCCCTCACCGTTAATACCTAGTCGTTTGATGGTTAACGGGAATCGTTGTCCCTTTTCAATCGTGACAGCCGTTTGCTGTCCTTGTCGTTTATTTCCTGACTGCTTACGAGCCTGGTTTGATTTTGATCCTCGATTTGGTTTGTTTTGATTTTGCATTGGTTTGTTCACTTCCATTTTCTAAACTTCTCCATAAGTAAATGCTTGCATAGCTTAAATAAGGTGCCCAGTCTCTGGAGTATATGTCCATTTCATCCATCGTCGGTTTGCGGTCGAGCTGAAGGAATTTTTTAAGAGCATTTTGTATACCAATGTCTCCTTTAGGAAACAGATTTTCACGTCCTAGTGTAAAGAGCAAATAGTTTTCAACCGTCCACTTTCCAATTCCTCGTATTGGCAATAGGCGGTCAATTATCTCATCATTGGATAACTTGTCTAGCTCGTCCATATCGATTGCCCCGTCCGCTACGAGACTGGCGAATCCTTGAATATATTCCGCTTTCCTTTGACTTAACTTATGTGTGCGAAGCTCTTCAATACTTACCTCTTTTAACACATGTGGTCTTGGAAAGAACCATACGCTGTCTACCTCTTCCCCGTATGTATGCGTTAAACTCGTAAAGATGTTTCGAGCTAACGTTAAATTCACCTGTTGGGAGATGATACAGCGAATGATGCTCATATAATCATCTAATTCTAATAATAAAGGATACCCTTCATACTTCTGAAATATCTCTTGTAACTCACTTTTTCTGTAAAATTCGTCTATGGGCTTTAGCGGCCTGTCTAAATGAAGAATATGCATGGTCTTTTCAATAAACTTCATATCGTCGATTTCCGAATGGATAATAGCTATCTCACCTTCATATTTCACATCGATAATAGACCGTACTCCGTGGTCTAGTCCAAAGCGTAACCCACTCTGTTCCACCACTACAAGAGGATGCCCAGTAAAATAAGACAAAACCGACTCCACATCATAAGGTTGTTCAACTGATACACGAACTTCCAACTTCCCCGCCCCCCCTACTCATCGATTAATCATAACAGAGGGACAGGGACTTTGTCCTGCTTAAAGACAGAGGTAAAGACAGAGGGACAGGGACTTTGTCTCGTAAAAACTCTCATTCACTCTTGAAAATCGAGTGAGTTATACACATCACCTAGACATCCCTTTAAAAATAGACAAAGCTCTTGCCGTCATGACTTTCCCTACCCCCAAGAAAATAAGACAAAATCCCTGTCCCCTCAAACCAAAATCCTCGTAAACACAAGACAAAGTCCCTGTCCCCCAAACAAAAAAAGCCGTTAGGCTCCAGACATAAAGATCTGGTCGAACGGCTCGCTTTTTCCATAGTGGTAATCTAGGCTTTTGAATTGGTAGCCTTTGGCTCTTACATCCCGTATGACTCTTTCTAGGACATCCGCATTGTCCTTGGATACAGAGTGAAGCAAAATGACCGCACCAGGATGAAGCTGTTTCATGATTTGTTGATGAGCAAAGTCCGGACCTTTTTGCTTGTCCACATACCAGTCCGTGTAGGCTAAACTCCACATCACATGATAGTATCCTTCTTCTTTTGCTATCCTAACCGAACGTTCGTTTAATACCCCGCGTGGCGGACGTAAATACTCCATTGTGGTTTGACCAGTTAATTCGGCTGTACGATCTTTGACCTTCTGCAGTTCTTCGCGAATGCGTTCGTCAGATACAGCTGAGAAGTCTGGATGGTGCCATGAATGGTTTCCTATAATATGTCCTTCTTTCACCATTCTTTTCACAAGATCTTCCGCTGAATTTAAATAATGACCTGTAACAAAAAATGTAGCGGGCACTCCTTCTGCTTTCAGCACATCTAATATTTTTTCAGTATAGCCATATTCGTAGCCACTGTCGAAAGTGAGGTACACCACTTTCTCTTTACTATCTCCCATATAAAAGCCATCATACTTTTCTAAAAGAGCTTCATACATTGGACCTGCGTCGGCTTGCTTTTCATTTTGACCACGTTTAAATCCCCATTGAATACGTTCAGCAAATACAGTTGTATCACCTATGATAAAAGTTATTACCAGTAAAGCTAGCACGGTTCGTTTCATACTATCCCACCCTAAATTCAGTCCCTATTAGTATGCGTGTTATATCATTACACTTTCATTCCAATTTTCCCCACATCTCAGAAAAAAGATATTAAATATTCAAAATTTATTGTATGATAATATTTGTGAGGAGGTTGTACGATGCTAAAACGATATAGAGGAAGAATCGTCGTATCCCTAATTGTCATGATTGTAATGTCCATGTGGAATTTACTCTTCTATGGATTAAATTCTTACACTTATAATCCAGTACTCGATTTACCATTTTCATTATTTGTCATAATACTGGCATTTTGGCTCGCTTCTTATTATGATCAATCGAAATCACTTCATACTACCCTCTCCCAATCGGAACAGGATTACCGAAACCTTTTAGGAAAAAGCTTACATATTTTTGACCAATTGAATCAAATTGTCTATCAAACAAACGATAAGGGAGTTTTTACTTTAGTAAATCCTGCTTGGGAACAACTAACAGGATACACTGCAGAAGAAACCATCGGAAAAAATTTATTTGAATTTGTCTACGAGGAAGACGAGGATATCCTTAGAGGAAAACTTGTCCAGTCCATTACCAAGCAAGTAACCGTTTTTAAAGACGAAGTGCGTATCAAAAAACAAGACAGTGGATATGTTTGGGTCGAGATTAATGCGAAATATATATACGATGATGAAGGGTCGGTTTATGAAACTGCTGGAACTTTATCCGATATTACGGATCGCCGTACCTCACGATTAGACCTCATTCAGCAAAATGAAAACCTTGCCTTAGAATCTGTCAAACTTGGTGCCATCGCTCAAATGTCAGCATCTATAGCTCACGAAGTAAGAAATCCCTTAACATCCATCTCAGGGTTTTTACAACTTATGAAGGAACAGAAATCTTTTAATCCAGAATATATAGATTTAATCTTCTCTGAAATGAAACGAATCGAGCTTGTATTGAGCGAACTTCTTGTATTATCAAAGCCACAGGCTGTTACATACAAGAAAATCGAGTTGTGTACTGTCATTGAGCAAGTCATCACCCTCATGACAACGGAAACCAATATGAAAAGTATTGAAATTCATCAGTCTTTACCCGCTTATCCCATATTTATTAAGGGAGAGGAAAACCAGCTCAAGCAGGTTATGATCAATTTAATTAAAAATGCTATCGACGCCATGGATCATGGTGGAAAGATTTCATTGTATTATTCTCTTAGTCCAGATACTATATCCCTTTTTATTAGAGACGAAGGAGTGGGCATTCCAGAGGAACAACTACATAACATTGGACAAGCCTTCTACACAACGAAAGAAAAAGGCACGGGGCTTGGACTAACAGTCTGCTATAAAATTATTGAAAATCACCAAGGAAACATCCTAATTGACAGTAAGGTCGGAGAAGGAACCACTTTTGAAATCATACTACCTTTATACGAAGAAAAAACCGCCGTTTCTTAAGAAAGAAGCGGTTTTTTAGTATACAAAAAAACCGAAAAGAAGCTGTGACTTTGCATTATTTGGCCTTCAACAATTGAAAAATGGAATCATAACATAACATGTGATAAGAATTGTGTACCCTTCCTCATCCCTCATTAACTACTGGATCAAGCTCCCATCAATACACCGCATATTTACGGTAGCCTTTTACACATACTCTACTTCAAAAGCCCCTTTATTCTAAAAAAAGACAAAAGGTAGAACGGTGATTAAGATTCTGCCTTAGTTAAAATAAGAAGGACATTCCCCAAGTGTATGGAATGTCCTTCTTATTGATTCACCTATTAAAATACTCTCTCTTTAAACTGACTCAACTTTTCAAGTGACGTCTTCTCTACACTCTCATGCAGAGAGTGACCGTGAGAATCCATTGTCACTACTGCTGTGAACCCTTCAACTTCTAAGTGCCACATTGCTTCAGGAATTCCGAATTCCATCAGATCCACACCTTTAACTTCTTTGATACAGTCAGCGTAGTATTGAGCCGCTCCGCCGATTGCATTCAAATATACTCCGCCGTGTTCTTCTAGTGCTTTGAGAGTTTTAGCCCCCATGCCGCCTTTACCAATAACAGCTCGAATGCCAAATTTCTTCATGATATCTCCTTGATAGGGTTCCTCACGAATACTTGTGGTTGGGCCAGCCGCTTTTACATGCCATACGCCGGCTTCGTCCTTTAACATGACTGGGCCACAGTGATAAATAATTTGACCGTCAAGATCAATTGGAGCCTCGTGGTCTGATAAATGTTTGTGGATCGCATCACGTCCGGTGTACATCATGCCGTTAATTCTCACAACATCTCCCACTTTTAAGGAACGAATCTTTTCTTCTGTAATAGGCGCTTCTAGTTCAACAATCGTTGTAGCCTCTTCTTCAATGGTTGCCGCTGTTTCCGCTGCTGCTACACTCGTTAGGTCCGGTTTGTCTCCTTCTTGGTACATCCAGTCTGTGATTCTACCTGATTCCGGATCCATTTTTACCCCTAACCTTCTGAAAGCCCAGCAGTTGTATGCAACAGATACGAAAAAGCTCGCTGGGATGCGGTTCATGACACCAATTTTACAGCCTAAAAGGGTGGTCTCTCCTCCAAAGCCCATGGTTCCAATCCCTAGCTCGTTCGCGTTATTCATTACGTATTCTTCTAGCTTTCGTAGGTCTTCATGTGGGTTTACATCGTCTGCTGAACGGAACAGTTGCTCCTTCGCTAAATCGTATCCTGAGGAGCGGTCTCCGCCAATTCCTACACCAATAAATCCGGCTGAACATCCTTGACCTTGAGCTTGATAGACGGAATGCATAATACATTTACGGATACCGTCTAAATCACGTCCCGCACGACCTAAGCCTTCTAGTTCACAAGGTAAGCTGTATTGGATATTTTTATTTTCACACCCTCCACCCTTTAAAATCAGGCGAGCGTCAATATAGTCTTTCTCCCATTGCTCGAACTTAATGACAGGTGTACCTGCACCTAAGTTGTCACCGCTATTGGCCCCCGTTAATGAATCCACCGAGTTTGGACGAAGCTTCCCGTTCTTTGTTGCAAGCTGAATCGCTTCAAAGATCGCTTCTTTTAATTGTAATTGATTGACACCAATTGGCGTTTTAATCTTAAACGTCGGCAATCCTGTATCCTGACAAATAGGCGACACTTGGTCGTCTGCCATTTTAATATTCGTTGAAATCGTGTCTAAGCTCATTGCCGAACGAGTGCCTGCGTTTTCGCGCTCTTTCGCCAATTTTATGGATCGCCTCACATCCCTTGGTAGATTCGTAGACGTCTCCACCACAAGCTCGTACATACTTTTCACCAACAATTCCATATTCATGAACGATTTCCCCCTCGTTTTCCCTTTGCATGGTCTATATATTCTCCTTCTATTATACTGCCATAGCTTGCTAGAAGAAAGAGGAAGGTGAAAACGGTTTCTTTATCTATAAAAAAACAGACCCGATTAACTGAGTCTGCCGTTTCTTAGATTATTTTGTTGATTCCATTAACTTCTTCGCTTCTTCAGCTGTATGGTTCATCACATTACCAATAACCACATTGTCATCTGTCAAGGTTTCGACCGTTGCACTCATTTCCTCAAGTGCCGCACTTGCCTCTTCAATAATCGCAGCTAGTTCTGACGTTGATTTTTCCACTTCTTGAGAGTTACGTAGAACAGAGCGCGTAACATCATCCGTTGCATGAAACTCTTGACCAATTCGATTAACTCTTGCCTTTAATTGATCGAAATAGGAAACCACTTCATTAACCGAAACTAGCATACGTTCCATACTTTCGTCACTCGCCTGCATTTACCTAGAGTTAAACGGTTCTCTTCGTTTACTTCTTTTAGGTTACGAGTAATGCTCTCAGCAGTCGAATTGGTTACTTCAGCAAGCTTACGAATTTCTTCTGCTACAACAGAGAAGCCTTTACCTGCTTCACCGGCACGTGCTGCCTCAATACTAGCATTAAGAGCTAAAAGATTTGTTTGTTCTGAGATCTGCTTAATGCTATCAGAGAAAGTATTGGTCTCTTGAATCTTTTCACTTAATGTATGGAAGATTAAATTCAATTCTTTAATAAATGTTTGAATGTCTTTGGCTTCACCGTAGAACGACGTTACTTTTGTGCTACCTTCTTCTGTAAGAGCACTCGTTTCATTGGCTTCTTCCATTAAAGATTGAACACTCTTTTGAAGGTTTTCCATTAATGTATTCGTCATAGAAGCATTTTCTGTAATACTTGCAATCTGCTCTGTTTGTTGATTGCTTCCTGCTGCCATCTGAATGATGCCTTCCTTCATATCACTTTGCCCTTGAAGGTTACGCTGAATACGCTCATTGGAGCTCTCTACTCCTTGAAGGATTCCGCCCATACTTGCAGTCAGCTGTTCTTTCAGTTGAAGCTCATGAGCCGTCGCTGCTTCTGTTTCTTGCACTAATTCATACATCTTCTTATCCTGTAACCACGTTAAACGAATCATTACCTGCAACAATGCTGCACCCATGACGTATGTCAATAATAGCGTGACAATATTAGCTTGTATGGATTCTACTTCGTTGGTTCCTAAAGAAGCCGCCGTTAAAATATTGGCAAGTCCTAGGAAAAAACCGATTGCAAAGATGATACGACTAAAGTGAACGGCTGAGAAGATCATTAAGAAGAAGGAGACTAACACGACTGTCCATCCTCCTCCAACAAGGAAGATTCCTGCCATCGTAAACAAATTCACTAAAATCACAGAAACATAAGGAAATAGCATATAACGCTTCACTATAAATTGAGCGACCACAAATGCTAGCGTAAACGCCACTAATTCAGAACCAAACAGCATAATGGTACTCGTCTCTCCCTCAGAGAAAGCTTTTACTAACGCTAAAACAAGGGACACACTAAATACACCAAACATAAATACATTCTTTTTCTTGTTGTCTTCATTTCTCATTTGTTCAATCTTGTTCAATGTTTGCACCTTCTTACGTAGTAATATTACGGGCGAATATCTGATTTAAAGCTTGCGAAACCGTCATCAGCCATTACAACAGAACCATTCATTACTCGTGCTTCATCGGAAGCCAAGAACGTTACTACACTAGCAATTTCTTCTGGCTCAATTAGCTCACGACCCATTTGTTGTTTTTCATGTATTCTAATAAGCCAGCTTGGCGATATCCCTCTACAATATTCGTATTAACAGCTGCTGGTCCAACACCTACAACACGAATGCCAAAAGGAGCAAGTTCAAGAGCACCATGCTTCGTTAACATTACGACAGCACCTTTTGCTGCTTGGTATCCTGCAATTCCAAGAGTCCCTACAAATCCGAACACACTGGCGTTGTTAATAATAACTCCCTTGCTACCAAGTTCCTTCATTTTACGAGCCGCTGCAAGCATACCGTAGTACACACCATGTTGATTTACATTTACAACTTTATGATAATCCTCTGGTCCATGATCTAAAAATGGCTTATTCATGCCAATTCCAGCGTTGTTAAACATAATATCAATCGAACCAAACGTTTCAACTGCAGCCTCAACAAGAGCTTCCATTTCTTCGAACACCGTTACATCTGTTTTAACGAAAATTGCCTCTCCGCCGCTTTCTTTAATTTGCTCAACAACTTGTTGACCTAATTTTTCATTTACATCTGAAACAACAACCTTTGCCCCTTCTTTCGCAAAACGTAAGGCTGTAGCTTTCCCAATTCCGTCCGCACTTCCTGTAATAACCCCAACTTTACCTTCTAGCTTCATTCCTTATTCCTCCATATCGTTAGGTTGTTTTTTCAATATAATATAATTATCGGCAAACCTTGGAAGATATTTAGGAGGTTTTATTACATTGATAAAAGAAAGAGTTTTCTGTGAAGTTTTATTCCACAAAAAAAGAGCCCTTTTATTTGGACTCTTCCTCATCTTTTGAAGTGCTGAATTGCTTACACTTTACTTCTATATCGTCAATCATATTGATTAAACGGTCGATATCCTCAAGATCCGTATGCTCTGGATCGATGGAATCTAATACGTCTACAAACATATTTAAGCGATTTTTTAAATAATCTAATTGTGAGTCTTTATCGTGAATTGCGTTGCCCAAAAGTCATTCGCTCCTTTCGTCTGTTATAATCGTATAGAATATTGCTTTAGTTGACAAGCAGTTTCTAAAATCTATAATGAAATTTTACCTTCGTTAAAAGGAGATACCTATGAGTGAAGCCATAACAATGAAAACCATTACCCCTAACTATGACCCTTGGGAAGCCTATATGGACATAAAAGAACACGGAAAATTAACGTTGTCTAATGTGGAATTTACGACGACCACCCTTTGTAATATGAGATGCGAGCACTGTGCCGTTGGCTACACATTAACACCAAAAGACCCGAATGCCCTGCCAATTGAGCTACTCCTATCAAGGTTAGATGAAATACAAGACTTACGCTCCCTTAGCATTACAGGCGGAGAACCGATGCTATCAAAAAAATCGGTCGAACAATATGTGCTGCCTCTCTTACAGTATAGCCATTCTAGAGGGGTTCGAACCCAAATTAACTCAAATTTAACCCTCGACCCAGAACGTTATTTAATGATTGCACCATACCTAGACGTGCTCCACATTTCTCATAACTGGGGCACAGTCGACGACTTTATCGACGGTGGATTTGCTATGATGGAGAGAAAGCCAACACGTGAACAGCGGGCAAAGCTATTCGAACGAATGATTGAAAATAGCCGCCTCCTTGTTCAAAACGGTGTTACCGTATCGGCAGAAACGATGCTGAATAAACGAACACTTCCACACATTGAGCATATTCACAAACAAATTACGGAAGAAATGCTCTGTCAGCGCCATGAGGTGCACCCAATGTACCCAAGCGACTTCGCATCAGGACTTGAAACCCTAAGCCTCGAAGAAACACGCGCAGCCATCCACCGATTACTGGATATACGTAATGAGGACGTTTGGATGCTATTTGGAACCCTTCCATTTTATCCTTGTAGTAAAACGGACGAGGACCTCCGTTTACTAGAGCGTTTATACGCAGCTAAAAATGTAACCGTCCGAAATGACCCAGATGGTCGTTCTCGCTTGAATGTCAATATTTTTACAGGAGACGTCATCGTGACTGACTTTGGTGACACACCAGCACTCGGTAATATCCAAAAGGACTCTCTTCCAGATGTGTACGATAAATGGATGAATACAAAGCTTGCCAAGGAGCTAAACTGTCATTGTCCAGCTGTTCAGTGCCTAGGTCCAAACGTACTTGTAAAAAATATGTACTATCCAAGTGAAGATTTCACTAAAAAAACGGCGAGTATCTCGATGTAAAATAGAATGGAGCGTCTGCTAAGCGCAGGCGCTCCTTCATTTTATCTAGGTTGATTTCCCGTATGAAATCCAAAGCTCACATGGTCTTGAATGGGAATCCAAGCCCCAATCCCTTGTGAGGTCACATTTTTTACCACGATTAATCTTTTTGTTCCTTTAATCGTCAAATACACTTCTCCGTATGTTACCTTGCCTTTTTCGTTAATGGCTGGAGCGTACGCATATAAATAACCTAGTTTCTTTGCTGGAACATTATATACTTGAGCAGCCTTCGTTCCCGCCCCCATAATCGTCTCAAACGACAGCGGTAGCCCTGTATTTTTCATAGCCTTTAAAAGCATCAAATCTTTTACATGATCACCATACGGAACCTTCGCCGTCAGATCACCCTTCACTTGCTTCTGAGCATCCTGTGAATAACTTATCGTGACATTCCCTTTCCCCCCACGGTTATCCACATAGTTTGTATTAATTTTTTGATACTGCCAATTTGGAGATGTCTCGCTACTCTCATAATTCAGCGCCCACTCTCCAAGATAAATCGTCGCGCGAACTCCCAAGGCAAACGGCGACTTGTTCATCGAAGACTCATTTAATAATTTTATTAAATTTGGATTCTCAATTTTCACTTGAGAAGAATCAATAAGTTCTTGAGTTAAATCACTAGGCTGCAAATAAGGTAGATCTTGCGTTGGATTGGGATATGTATTATCCTGACCAACATTTATGACCGCTGACGGAATCTCAAGCTGTTTTGGTGTTTTCTCTTTACTCTCCTCTTGCTTTTTATCTTTCTTATTCTGCTGTTCGTCTTGCTTCACATCCTCCGCCTTTTCAGCCAAAGTCATTAGAGGAGAAGAAAGTGCTAAAGTATAAGCAATCAAACTCATTAATATATATCTCACAGATAAAACCCCTTTCATTGTTATCCATGCTTTCCAATAGCTTTTCCTTCTGTAAAATGTCTATCCAAAAATTTTTATACGAAATTGTTTTCTGAATATTTACAATTTTATTAATATGTAGTAAGATAAGTTCAACACCTAATAAGGTAAGGCAATATATAACACTCTCTGTTTCTTGTAGCAACTGTCACATGAGCTGTACTATTTTCCCTAAATTCCCTACTAATTGAAGACCTAGCCAGTGGCTAGGTCGATTTTTTTTTGGTTTTAGGGTGTGGATGGGGCGGATGGCGTGCGGCATTCGTTGAGATTGTGCGGCTTGCTCCGGTTGCGTGCGGACGACTCCCATTTGCGCGCGGCTCCCGGCCTTTTGCGTGCACTTTTCGACCACGTGCGTGCAGATTTTTGGACCTTGCGTGCACTTTAAGTTTTTGCGTGCGGCCTACTACGATTTGCGTGCGGCTCTCGGCCTTTTGCGTGCACTTTTCGACCACGTGCGTGCAGATTTTTGAACCTTGCGTGCACTTGAGGTTTTTGCGTGCGGATTGCTCCGGTTTCCGTGCGGCTCCCGGCCTGTTGCGTGCACTTACACTTTCCCTCTGCAGGTCACCTCCCCCCGCCCTCCACCCACCTCTWAAAACTAAAAACCCCTGCACCAGCAGGGGTCCCAAAAGTAAGCTACAATAAATAAAATCCAATTCCCATAATCACATAAGCAGCAAGGAGAGTAAGCCCTTCAAACCAGTTGGTATCTCCATCATTTGAAATACTAACCGTTAAAAATACTGCCGTGATCATAGCTGCAAGCTCTGGCCATGTGAACACAAGAGGCATCGACACAGGGAAAAATAATGAAATTAACACAAGCAACGGAGCAACGAACATGGCAATTTGAAGAGTTGAACCAACGGCAATTTCTACCGCAATGTCCATTTTATTCTTATAGGCCATAATAATGGCGGAAGCATGTTCTGCAGCATTCCCTACAATCGCTACGATAATGACCCCAATAAACAATTCACTCCAGCCAAAGCTTTCGGCAACGGCTTCAAAGGTATGAACCAAGTTTTCAGAAACATAGGCAACGGCAATGGTTGCAAGTAGTAAGATTATGAGTGCTTTCCCTCTTCCCCACTCTGGTTCTTCCTCATGGTGAACAGCTCCGCCTTCTAGGGGCTGATAAACCCCTCGATGGGTTACTAATTTAAAGAACAATGCCGCTAAGTACAGCAATATCAATATGACCGAAATTCCCACTGACAGGTTCATCGTTTTGTCTGCATCCATAGAAGTAGTAAAAACTTCTGGAATGACAAATGCTACGACCACACCAAAGATTAATAGACCAGAATTATGACGAGCATCAAACACATTAAAGGTTTGACGCTTAAATTTTAAGCCCCCAACGAAAAAGCTTAGTCCTCCGACTAATAATAAGTTCCCTAAAACAGACCCTGTTAAAGAAGCTAGTACGAGTTCAATTAAGCCCGCTTGTAGAGCAAAGATTGAAATAATTAACTCTACAGCATTCCCAAACGTTGCGTTTAGGAGGCCMCMAATACGGGGGCCAGCGACAATGGCAAGGCTTTCTGTTGCTCTTCCCATAAAGCTTGCAAGGGCAATAATTGTTATACAATAAATGACAAAGAGCATAATACTTGGCCAGTGCATGAGTGAACCAATAACAGATAAGGGAACGCCAACCAAGACGAGTAAGGTAAATATTTTTCCCATAATTTGAAAGCCTACCTTTCCATGAACAATGGTTTATTTTTCTTTTATTTAAGGCAAAGTAATGCTAGGATAAAAAAAGGAGTGAATTCGATGACAACCGGTTTAAAAGATAAAGTACTTGCTGTCATTTCAGACCACCAGATTGGAACACTTGCGACCATTCGTGGGCAAAAGCCTTATTCTCGCTTTATGATTTTTTATAATGACGATCTTACGTTGTTTGCTGCCTCTAACAGTCAGACGATTAAAGTAGACGATATGAAACAAAACCCTCATGTTCATATTTTATTGGGCTATGGAGGAGATAAGTTGCATGATAATTATGTTGAAATGGAAGCCACGGCCAGTATTGAAGAATCTCAGGAGTTAAAAAATAAGTTTTGGAATGAGTCCTTGAAGCGCTGGATTCCGAGTGCGGATGATCCAGAGTATGTTCTCCTTCGTTTTACACCAGATTCTATCCTGTATTACGAGGAAGCAGGAAAAGAACCTCAGGAGCTATCCTTATAAGGTACGTAAAAGAAAGCCTACCTAGGCTTTCTCAGGCTGTCGAGAAAATCTCGACAGCCTTTAATAATGTATAAATATTTTAACAAATCACCGCGTTAATATGTTAAAATAGAGATATATAATATATTGATTGGCGGGGATTAACTATGCTAAAACCAAGAGAATTTACGCAAAATGAATATGAATTTGTTTCCATTGATGATATGGTTCCTTCGGACCACCTTCTTCGAAAAATAGATAAATACATTGACTTCTCCTTTATTATTGAGAAAGTTAGGCCTTATTATAGTGAAGAAAAAGGTCGTCCTTCAGACCCTCTTATTCTTTTTAAAATGATGTTTATAGGATACTTATACGGCATACGTTCAGAAAGAAAACTAGAACAAGAAATTCGGATGAATATGGCCTATCGATGGTTCTTAGGATTAAAGTTTCATGATCCTATACCACATCATTCAACAATCAGTTGGAATCGTCAAAAACGTTTCAAAGATACAAACGTTTTTCAAGAAATCTTTGATGAAATTGTTCTTCTAGCAATGAATCACAATATGGTAGGAGGACGAGTTCTTTTTACAGATTCTACTCCTTTAAAGGCGAA
>NZ_ABFU01000014.1 GCF_000171615.1 Bacillus coahuilensis m4-4
TTTCCCTCGGGAGTCTCGCACCTTTCGCTCCAATCAACCTAATCAATAGGAACAAATGTAAAATTTCAATAAAATAAAAAAAGAAAATCGTTCCCATTTGGTATAATTAAGTCACCACAAATAATTAGCCAAGAAAGGAACGATTTTCTATGTACAAAAACTATAACACAAATCAACTAACTCTTCCAATGGATCTTGAAGTCCTCATACCCAAACGCCATCTAGCGAGGCTAATTGATAGTGCCGTTGACAAAATGAGTCCTACCATCTTTTCTTCCCTTTACCCCGGGGGCGGAAGACCCGCCTATCACCTAAAATGATGTTAAAAGTAATCTTATACGCCTACACAAATAAGATCTATTCCTCTCGTCAAATTGCCAAACAACTTTCTGAAAACATAATTTTCATGTGGCTTTCCGGTGAACAACAACCCGATTTCCGTACAATCAATCGATTTCGTTCAGAGCGTATGAAAGATGTAATTTATGAAACATTTTTCTCCATTATTGATCTTCTAAAAGAGGAAGGCTATATCAAACTGGAAGATTATTTTCTCGATGGAACCAAAATAGAAGCCAACGCAAATAAATATACGTTCGTATGGAGAAAGTCGACTGAAAGATATGATCAAAAACTAAATGAGAAGTTCCATCAAATCGTACTAGATATTGAAAGAGTTTCACGAGAAGACGAATCTGCGGAATTAGAATTAGACCTTCATGAAAAGCTAGAAGATGCCCCTATTTCATCAGAAAAAATTAGTGAGACCATTCAACAACTTGAAGAAAAGCTCGTACAAGATCCTAAAAATAAACCGTTAAAAAAAGCGAAGCGTCAACTTGAAAAAGAGTTACTACCAAGAAAAATAAAATATGAAGAACAAAAGAAACTTCTTGGGCAACGAAATAGTTACGCGAAAACCGATCCCGATGCCACCTTTATGAGAATGAAAGATGACCATATGATGAATGGTCAATTAAAACCAGGATATAATGTGCAAATTGGAACAGAAAATCAGTTTATTATCGGCTTTAGTCTTCATCAACGTGCAGGCGATCCTGGTTGTTTCATCTCACATCTAGAAGTATTAAAGAAATATAATCGTCCAACCCCTAAAACCTTAATCGCAGATTCTGGATACGGTAGCGAGGAAAATTACGATTACTGCGAGAAGAACCAAATAGAACCGTTGATTAAATATAGCACTATAGATAAAGAATCCACCAAAGCGTGGAAACAACAAGTGGGACGAATAGAAAACATGGACTATGACGAAGAGTTAGACGAGTGGATTTGTGCGAACGAGAAAAAACTGACGTTTCAGTTCGAGAAGAAAATGAAAACAGAGAACGGATATGAATCTCTCAAACGCACCTATCGGTGTGTGGAGTGTAAGGGGTGTCCATTTCAAACAACATGTGCAAAGGGCAACGAAGTAAAGACGATACAGGTTTCAATAGAAAACCAAAAACAACGGAAAAGAGTTCGTGAAAAATTAGCATCGGAAGATGGTCAGCAAACATACAGGAAAAGAAAAATAGAGGTTGAACCTGTGTTTGGTCAAATAAAATATAATCGTGAATTTTCACGTTTAACTCATCGAGGTCTCTCAAAAAATATAACAAATTGGGGACTTATTTGTGTTGCCCATAATTTATTAAAATGGGAAACCACCAAGCAAAAGCAACAAGAAAGAATAAGATAACAAGAGTTAATATGAGATTTAGGAAAGATAAGCGAATTAAAATTCCATATACTTACATAAAAACACACAAGAAAAGAGGTGACTCAAAAAAATCGTCTTTTAACGACCTCTTGAGTCAACCTCTTGTTTTACTAAACAGGATAGGTTGTTTATTAGCAACTAGGTAGTCAAGTTCTTCAGTCCGGTTTTCCTTTTCTTCCTCTTTTAGCCTTAACTTCTCCATCTCAAGCTTGTTAAATTCAAGCTCTAACTCTTTTTTCTTAAGTTCATAAGTTAATACTTTTTCAATTAGAACATATACAAACAGCAGGGTTAAACCAATGATAATTGTAATATAGAAAAATAAGTCCATAATAATCTCCTCTAGGTATGAATCATGAAAGAATAAAAAGGGTATTGCCCTTTATTTTCTTAAATTTCCTAGTTCCTCAACAATCGCTTGCATCTCGTTTGGACTAAACGAATTTTTCTTGATCACAAAGTTATACAAATCTTTCACATCGTCGTAAGAAGAGTTGGAGAAGTTTTCAGCGTTTAATGCTGAGTCGTTAACCATTTTTAATTTCTGTTTAATTTCTGTAATCATGTAGTGAATATTTTCTGGAGATTTTGTTGTAAGATCCATTTTTCATGTCCCTTTCGTAGCAAATTTACCTCTATCATACCTTTATTCTCTCATCTCATCAATTATTCCTTGTCATTGATTGGGTGGCATATAGGTTTTAAGCCGGTCCAATTAGGTAATATACAAAATAATACAAGATAAAAATTTTTTATTAAAACTAATGGAGGGATCATTGATTATGGCAAAGAATAAGTTAGTACAAGGGTTAATTTATGGAGCAGCTATTGGAGCGCTTGTGAGTTTAGCAGATAAAAATACTCGTAAAAATGTTGTAAACACGTCTCGCAAAGGATCAGAGCAAGTGAAATACTATTCAAAAAATCCGCAAGATCTAGGGGATTACATGAAGGAACTATATGAGAAGGTCAAGGTTGCGACGGAACAATTAAACGACGACTTCAAATTTATAAATGAAAAGTTTGAAAAAGTACGCAATGACATTGCTCCTGAAGTGAAAGAGGTGCTTGATGAAACTCAAGAAACTCTGATGGATTCTAAAAACAATTATAAAGAAGTGCTATCAGAAAACCAGCTGGATAAAGAATCAAAAGAAGAGTCTAAGGGTATGACAACTGCTAGCTCCGTACAAAATAATCGAACAGGCATGAATAGTACAGGAAATGTAAAATATAATGAAAATAACATTCGTACGTACCAAGAACAGAATTAAATGAGGTGTTCTATTTGATGAACGCGATTCATGAATTTAGTTCCCTTTCCTTTTGGAAGACGTTAGGGAAACGAATACAAGAATCAGATCTAACTGGGTTTGCAGCCCAGTTAGCTTACTTTTTTTTACTATCACTATTTCCGTTATTAATTTTCCTTGTGACCTTATTATCTTACTTACCTTTTACTGTAACAGATGTGCTGGATACAGTAAGAAATTACGCACCAGGCCAAACAATGGATACAGTTGAAGAAACGTTAACAGAAGTCATGACAAACCGAAATGGGGGACTACTTTCTTTCGGGATTATCGCAACGATTTGGACAGCTTCAAACGGAATGAATGCCGTGATTAAGTCGTTGAACCGTGCATATGAGGTTAGTGAGGAGAGACCATTTTATATTCAAAGAGGGTTATCTGTTCTCTTAACAATCGGCATGATTCTAGTCTTTATTATTGCCTTATTATTACCGGTGTTTGGAAAGCAAATTGGGAATGTACTGGATGGATTTTTTGGGTTTTTCTCAGCTCTTTGATATTCTCTGGGGAGGACTGCGATTCTTAGTTTCTCCGCTTGTTCTCATCACCATATTTATTGGAGTGTATTACTTAGCACCCAATTTAAAAATAAAATGCACGAGTGCCTTTCCAGGCGCTATCTTTGCTACACTTGGTTGGATTCTCATTTCTCTCGCGTTTTCTTTTTATGTTAGTAATTTTGCCAATTACTCTGCTACGTATGGGAGTATTGGAGGGATTATTGTCTTAATGGTTTGGTTTTATTTAACGGGAATCATCTTGTTAGTAGGTGGAGAGATAAATGCGTTAATGAACAATCGTTTGAATAAAAGATGTTAAATTGGCTAGAATCTTGAGGATTCTAGTCTTTTTATTTTTGTGGATCAGTAGATTATTCAGGATATTTAAAAGGACAGAAAAGTAAAAAAGTGTAACCTTCTGTGAGCAGGTGACTATATATTCACTAACGAGCAAGGAAAGGAATGATGAAATGTTAAAATATGTTGGGTTGTTTTTACTGACCATCATTATGGAAACAGGGGGATTGTATCTTATCTCAATCGTAATAGGTATGGAATTTATGGAAATTTATTTTTTAGGTAGCATTGCAGCTTTTGGAGCGATTTGGCTTTATAGTCTTGCGATACATAACAGTAATAAAGTCCACAATGCGTCTGAGCGAGCAGCAACGGGAATCCAAGAAGGTGAGACAAAAGCGTTTGATTTTAAATTTAGTCCAGTTATGGTCGGAATGGTGCTCATGATTCTTATTTCGTTAGTAGGAACCTTAATATACTATTAAGATTTTACAAAAGGATGGCGGTGGTCATTCTTTTTATTAAAGATACGGTAAAAGTAGGGTGAACGAGTGGTATAACGGGCTTACTGAGCGCACATCCTTCACTTCCGATCGGAGCGAACCAGGGGATAGGGATTTGATACTAGAAAATAGGCTTATCCGCTTACTCCCTTCAGAAAAATTCTCCATCTATCCTTATACATGTTACCCCTCCAAACAGGCAAACTATCACCATGAGAAGGGAGGGACGATGATGACGAAGCATACGAAAAAAGACGGCGGTACAAAGCAAAACAGCAAGCATAAGCCAAAGCAGAAGACAAGCGGTTCTGCAAATGGACAGAATGGGTATCATTAGAAAAAAGTAGGGAGGCTCCCTACTTTTTCACTTTATCGTAATAGTCGTAGTCCATTTAAGATGACTAATATCGTACTTCCTTCATGTCCGATTACACCAAAAGGTAGGTCAATTAACTGCAGGAAGTTAGATATCACAAGTAATGTAATAACAGCTAGGGAGAACGCAATATTTTGCTTTACGATTCTTCGCATTTTTTTGGATAGGCGAATCGCTTCAGCAATTCTCGGTAAATCATTTTTCATCAGAACGATATCTGCGGTTTCTAAAGCGACATCCGTTCCTTCTCCCATCGCAATTCCTACTGATGCAGTAGCTAGAGCCGGAGCGTCGTTAATACCGTCACCGACCATGGCAACAGATCCGTATTTTTGTAAAAGCTTTTTTACTTCTGTTACCTTTTCTTCAGGCAAGCATTCTGAAATGAACTCGTCTACATGGGTTTCGTTTGCTATTGCTTGAGCTGTTTCAGCGCTGTCTCCTGTAATCATGATGGTGTAGATGCCTTCATCCTTTAAGGTTTGTAATGCCCTCATGGTATCTTCTCGTACCACGTCCTTTAAAGCAAGCATCCCAACGATTTCATCTTCTTTCATGGCATAGACAATAGTCGCTCCTTCTTTTGCCCAGAGAATATCTACACCATCTGAAAAGCTTGTAGCCTTCTCTTCCCCTACGAAATTTCGCTTACCAATCTTCCATTTAGCTCCTCCGATAGACGCTTGAACACCACATCCAGACACATCCTCTAGACGTTCAGGCTCAATGAGCTCTACCCCATGTTTTCTTTTTACATACCGGACTATAGATTGAGCTAATGGGTGATTGGATTGATTTTCAATAGAGGCCATGTGTAAAAGAATTTCTTCTTCCTTCATATTGTTCGCTGTTTTCACATGTATAACTTCAGGTTTTCCCTTTGTTAAGGTTCCAGTTTTATCAAATGCGATGGCTTTTATCGTACTTAGTCGTTCTAAATGAACTCCCCCTTTAAAAAGGATCCCTTGTCGCGCACCATTTGAAATGGCTGCAAGGGAGGCGGGCATTATACTAGCAACCAAGGCACATGGTGAAGCCACTACAAGCAATACCATTGCGCGGTAAAATGTATCGGTCCATGACCAGCCTAGTAAAAAATGAGGGAGAAACATCATTAGAATAACAACAAGAAGAACCCCTTTACATATTGGCCTTCAATCTTTCGATAAACTGCTGAGATGGAGACTTTTCGCTTTGAGCAGATTGAACAAGATTAATAATTTTTTGAAAAAGTGTTTCACTAGCATGCTTGGTGATTTTTGCTGTGATAGAGCCTTTCACATTGACTGTTCCAGCGTAAATTTCATCTCCGTATTGCTTTTCAACAGGAATCGATTCGCCCGTTATGGCTGCCTGATCAATCGTCGTTTCTCCACTTACAATTTCAGCATCTGCTGGTACACGTTCACCGGGCTTAATTCGAATGATATCTCCAATGCCTAGCTCTGATACATGTACAGTTTCTTCTACTCCATTGTGAATACGTAGAGCTTGCTGAGGTTGAATATCCATAAGAGCCGATATTTCCTTGTGACTACGGTTCATAGTATAGGTTTCTAGTGCACCACTGACGGCGAATATGAATATTAATATCGCCCCTTCTGTCCAGTAGCCGATAATACCAGAGCCTACTGCCGCAAACACCATCAGCATCTCTACGTTAAGCTCTCGGTCCGCGATGGATTCTTCAATCCCTTCCTTTGCTTTGAAGAATCCTCCTATTACAAAAGCGGTGATATAAAGTGAGACGGACCATGTTTCCAATCCTGATTGATCTAAAATCCATGCACTTAAAATAAGGGCACCACTAATGACAGCTAAAATGAGTTCTAAATGAGGCTCGATTTTTCCCCATACGGTTAGGTTTTCTTCCTTTTGTTTCATTAATGGTAAAGATTCTGTACTCATATTACATACTCTCCCTTCTTGGCTTTAATGAGAATAACAATCAACATCAGTCCCCTAAAAAGCACGAAAGCTGCCACCTATAGAGGTGACAGCAAAAACGGACTTTAAGGAGTTCTCCCTAGCTTGAGTAAATGATTTTATTTTAATTTCATCCTATCATACAATGTATGAGTTAGAAAGAAAGTTGTGTGTCAAAAGGACAAATTTTTGGAGGAAAAGATGACGGCTAAACGATTTTTTACCCATCCTCTTGGAATATTAGGGTCTGCCATTGTGTCTACCTTTTTATGGGGAAGCGCGTTTCCCTTTATTAAGTGGAGCTATCAGCTTCTTGAGATCTCATCTGATGAGATTGGTGAGCAAATGCTGTTTGCAGGCTATCGATTTTTCTTAGCGGGAGTTCTTATATTTATTTTATTTACTGTATTAGGTCGAGAAATGCGCTATCAAAAAGGGACAATTGTTCCTCTAGCGAAGCTTGGATTTTTTCAGACGTTCTTACAATATGTTTTATTCTATATTGGATTAAGCTTAAGTACAGGAATTCAAGGAAGTATTATTGCAGGTACGACAAGCTTCTTTCAAATTTTACTCGCTCATTTTATGTATCGCAATGATAAGATGAGTACTCGAAAAGCCATTGGCTTACTAGTTGGATTTACAGGAGTTGTTCTCGTCAACATAACAAACGGAGAAGTTACCCTTAATTTCGGTTTGGGAGAGATTTTACTTTTAAGTGCTATGATGATTAGTGCATTTGGAAATATCCTGGCTCGAAATGAAGCTCAGCGAATGGAAGTAAGTTATATTACGTCGTATCAAATGCTAATTGGTTCGGTTGGGCTTTTACTTATCGGTGGATTTTCAGTCGGATTTATGCCATTTAGTTTTACTCTTCAATCAAGCCTAATTCTGCTGTATTTGGCGTTTTTATCCGCGGCAGGATTTGTATTATGGAATAATGTCATGAAATATAATCAAGTGGGTCAAGTGTCCATGTACTTGTTCCTTGTTCCTGTCTTCGGTGTGATGCTCTCATCCATTATTCTAAATGAAGCTATTCATATGTTTGTGTTGTTAGGGTTATTATTTGTTGCAAGTGGAATTGTGATCGTGAATCGTTCGAAGCGACAAGTGAAAGAAGGATAAGGAAACGAATGTAAGCTAATGTAAGGGTCTATGACTTTTACGTTAGTCTTTTTTTAGTGTGTATGCTTTTTACGTATTTACGGATAATAAGGGAAACATTACTAATGGTGGGTTGTGAATATGTTATTTAAAAGAGGTAACAGGAGGCGCATTGAGAAAAAAGCGCAGGAGAAACCGTTAACGTTGATAGAGAAGGTAACAGAAAACATCAAAGATCATGAGGATTTAATAACCCGAACGTTCGAAAAGCTTGACGTTAAAATCACCTTATATTTTATCCAAACGTTAGTCGATCAAAAAGTAATCGATTTAAATATTTTAAATGTGATTCAGCACCATATTAAGGATGAAATTTCGTATAGTGTGCTAGAAAATAAACTACCAGTTAGCCAGATTAATCGTTCAAATGATGCCAAAATCATTAGTGAGAATATTAGAGCTGGGTCAGTGTTCATCCACTTTGACCAGGAAGAAGAGGGTATCCTCGTTCACCTTTGCAAAAATGTTGAAAGATCTATTGCCTCCTCTGAAAATGAGTCTCTTATTTTCGGACCCAACCTTGCCTTCACTGACAGTCTTGAAACCAATATACACTTAATTCAACGAAAAGTACGAGATGAGAACTTATGCTTTGAAAAGTTAATGATTGGTGAACGCAACCATACGGAGGTTCGATTAGTCTACTTAAAGGATTTAACAGATGAATCGGTTGTAAATACGGTTCGCCAGAGGTTAGAAGATTTGACCGTAGATGATATGGTGGATTCTTCTGTTCTTGCACAGTACTTAGACGACAATGAATTTTCACTATTTCCTCAAACCTTATTAACTGAATTACCAGATCGAGTGAGTTTTTTGTTATCAAAGGGGAAAATAGCCATTTTAGCTGACCGAAGCACCAATGCGATTATTTGTCCCACCTCCTTTAGCAGCTTTTTTGAGACAACAGACGATGTGTATACTCGATGGAATATAGGAACCTTTCTTCGAATGGTTCGATATATAGCGATGATTCTTTCGGTTTTATTAACACCCGCATATGTCGCATCGTTAACGTACCATTATGAAATTATTCCGTCTGCCCTACTCGTTACCCTAGGCCAATCAAGAGCAAATGTTCCGTTTCCCCCGGTCTTTGAAGCATTAGTATTGGAATTTATCTTAGAGTTATTGCGTGAAGCTGGGGCGAGATTACCTACTAAGGTTGGTCAAACCATGGGTATTGTAGGGGGAATTGTCATTGGTCAAGCGGCTGTAGAAGCGGGGTTTACTAGTAACATCTTAATCATTATTGTCGCATTAAGTGCACTCGGTACCTTTACAACGCCAAGTTACACCATGGGAGCGGTGATTCGGATCATTCGTTTTCCTCTAATCATCTTAGCTGGTTTATGGGGAGCCATTGGTATCGTTGTGGGTATTATTTATTTAATGCTTCACTTGTTGCAATTAACAAGCATGGGTCAGCCGTATATGGTACCAGCATATCCTTTCCGGTTTGGTGATTTAAAGGATTCGATTGTTAGAATTCCGTACTCTTATTCGAATAAAAGACCTGTTAGTAACCGTCCACAAGACCCAGATCGATATCCAGCAAAAGAAGCAAAAACGAAAAAAGATCCTAGTGAATAGAGGGTAATGTCATGAAGAACAATATCCAAGCAAAAAATCATGTGTATTTTAATGCTTTTTTAGTCGCGTTTATTGTTCATACCTCACAAATCGGGCTGGGAGTTGCTGGAGTACAACGCATACTGTACATTGAAGCAAAGCAAGATGCGTGGATTGTTGTGCTTATTGCAGGAGTTCTAATTAACCTGACCGTCTGGGTAATGATACAAATCTTAAAGGAATATAACCATTTGGATATATACGAAATTCAAAAAGAGGTATTTGGAAAATGGGTAGGCGGAGGAATGAATCTTTCTCTCTCTCTCTACTTATTATCTGTCTATTGTTCTATTGTGATTGGTTATATTGAAATTGTCCAAGCTTGGATATTTGCTGAAATGCGAGCGTGGCTTTTAGGGTTAATATTAACCCTACTTGCTGTTAAGGGAGTGATGGGAGGCATACGCGTTATAGTAGGTGTATCTTTTATGGTTTTCATTGGGACAGTAGGAGTATTGTATTTTTTCTATGAACCAATTAACTACGCCAATTGGTACTACCTTCAACCTGTTTTGGAAGCTTCCCCAGGAGAGTTATTTAGAGGAGTGAAAGCCTCTATGTATACCATGTTAGGGTTTGAAATGATTTTGTTTGTCTATCCGTTTGTAAAAGAAAAGAATAATGTGCTTAAATACGCTCAGATAGGAGTCTCATTTACCACCCTCATTGTCTGTTCCTTAACCATTTTAGCGATTGTGTACTTTAGTGGGGAACAGCTTGAAAAAACGATTTGGGCGAGTTTATCGATGTTTAAAATTGTGAAACTTCCGTTTTTAGAAAGGTTTGAATATGTCGCAGTACCAGTATTAATGGTTGTCATCTTTCCCAATTTACTATTTTATTTATGGAGTGCCACTAGAGGTGTTAAAACAACCTTTAAAGTGCCTCAAAAGTATGCAGTCTATGCACTTGCAGCCATAGCCTTTTGTGTGATTATTATGTTTAAAAGACGAGCAGATATTAATGTATTTGTTGACTGGGTTGGGAATATTGGTGGAGTCCTCGTCATTATCTATCCATTTGTTTTATATAGCATCATAAAAATGAAAAAAATTATCACGAATATAGTGAAGGGAGGCTAACGAGATGTGGAAAAAAGGGTGGGCTTTATTTCTTTTGTTTTTTTCTTAGCATCCTGTGTACAAAATCATGAGTTAGAGCAACTCGGATTATCAACAGCGGCGGGATATGATTTAGAAGATGACGGCAGGATACTTGGGACCCTCGTATTAAATCAATTTGACCCGTTAAAAAAAGAAGCGATTCAAACTGTCCAATCGATTGGAGAGACATCTAAATCTATACGTCAATCAATCAACCTTGAAACGAGTAACAAGATTGTTTCGGGGCAATTACGTGTTGTTACGTTCGGAAAAGAGTTAGGGGAAAAAGGGGTCATTTCTATCACAGATACTCTTAGCCGAGATTCATCTATCGGAACCATGATTTATCTATCGGTCAGCAAGAGTAGAGCCAATGAGTTACTACGTCTAAAATCTCCGATTCTGAGTATGGGAAACTATCTATCTCAGCTTATAGAACAGAATATTGAAAGCGAGACGATTATATCGTGCACTTTACATGAGTTTTTACAAGCTTATTATGATCCTGGTCGTGACCCTATTCTCCCCATGATGGAGTTAAGAAACGGGATGGTACTAGCAGATGGCCTGGCCATTTTCCAGGATGATAAAGTAGTGGGAGAGATTAATGCGAGAGAAGGATTTTATATTAAATTAATCCGAGATAAATATGATGCAGGTACAACAGAGATTGATATACCTGTATTAGATTTTTCTACAGAATTAATAAATATGGAACCAAAAAAAGATGAAATTCATGTTGTAGTGGACCAAATAAAAAGTGAGGCAAAAATTAAGTTAGTGGATCCTAATATTCCTTCGTTTGAGGTGAAGATACAATTAGATTGTGCTGTTCAAGAAATATCAGAGGATATAATCTTTAATGATCAACAAAAAACAGATGAATTTCAAAAGTTAATTAATAAAGGAATGGAAAAACGGCTACAAAATGTCTTAGCCGTTCTACAAGAGTTGAATTCAGATCCAATCGGCTTTGGCATGGTATACAATGCAAAGGTTAGAGGCAAGGAATTGACAATAGAAGAATGGAGAGAACTTTACCCTCAGGCTCAAATCAAAACAGAGATTGATACAAGAATAGTAAGAACGGGAATTATGGACTAAAAGAAGGAAAGAAAGTAGCTTAATTCTTTCCCTCTTTTACCATACCCCTAAAAGATTGCTTCCATGAGAAGTAAACCATCGATATAAATAGCGCGACTAATAGTGCAGCTAAAAAATGAAAGAAGCTTATACCGTCTACATATTGAATCACAAGTCCTCCCATTATAGGACCTACTATACTACCAATGCTAAATAAGATGCCACACATGATGTTGCCTGCGGGTAAAAGGGAGTGAGGTAATAAATCAGCCATATACGAAATACCTAATGAGAACGTAGAGCCAACTGCCAATCCTGCAATAAAAAATAGGAGTGTTAATAGGAAAGACGATTCTTCGAAAAATGATGCCACAAAGAAAGACACTCCTCCTATAAGTAAAATATATTTAAGAATAACTTCCCTCCCAAATCGATCACTTAATATCCCAAGTGGAAACTGAAATAAGATTCCCCCAAAGGCAAAGGCCGGAAGAATAATGGACACTGCACTGGTATCCATTCCACTTCTGATCGCGTAAATTGGAAAATTACCGTTTAAGGAAGCCTCTAATACGCCATACCCAAATGGAGGCAGTAGTGCCACCCAAGCATATTTCCAAACCTTACCGAACCGATGAAAAGAACCGAAAAAATTTGCTCTTCCATGTTCATCCTTTTCTGGGTATTCATTCCCTAAAAAGAAAACAAGTCCCCAAACCATAAAGCTTAATCCAGATGAGATTATAAAAGGAAGTGCTTGATTAATAGATAGAAGGTTTACAAACAACGGGCCTACAGCAAATCCGATTCCAAAAGACACACCATATAACGAAACGTTCCTTCCTCTAGTTTCTTTCGTAGAAAAGCTCGTAATCCAAGTTTGGGTAGAGAAATGGAGCATATGATCTCCAATCCCTATGGCTAAGCGTAAAATAAACCAGAACCAAAAGCTTTGCCACACAGGAAATAATAAAAGGGATACGGCTACAACGAATCCCCCAATAATGATCATTCGCTTATAGCCCATTCTTCTTAATGGTTCTTCCATAAAAGGAGAAGCAAGCAGAATGCCGATATAGATTCCGGTTGCATGTAGCCCGTTAAGAGAGGAGCTGATTCCATCCTGTTCAAAAATAATTGCAATGATTGGAAGAAGCATGCCTTGTGATAATCCAGAGATGGCGACGATGCTGACCAATATCCAAAACCGAGTTCTAGGTGAAATCATAGTTTGCCTCCCATTTTATATGACCTAGCGTAAAAATTGGCAACTTCTTCTTTCTTCGATAAAATCAAAGAGAATTCAAAATGAAAAAGGAGTGACCAACATGCATTTTACCATGAAAGAAGGCGGATTTACGACTGAACTTCCTTACGGTGAGTTACATATTTCTGGGAACGAGGAATTCGGGTTCAGACCCTTTCAGCTATTAGTCTCGTCCATTGCGGTTTGCAGCGGCGGGGTGCTACGAAGCATTTTAGATAAAATGCGCTTATCGTACGAAGATATTTCCATGGAGGCAAAGGTGGAAAGAAACGAAGCAGAAGCAAACCGAGTAGAAAAAGTGTATATTCACTTCACGATTAGAGGAGATTTAGATGAGAAGAAAATAGAAAAAGCTCTGCACCTCACTCGTAAAAACTGTTCAATGGTCCAATCTGTCATAGGGTCCATTGAAGTCGAAGAAACGTTTGAAATTGTAAAATAAAAGAAAGCCTAGGTAGGCTT